>LT629302.1:2694390-3068781 GCA_900104375.1 Flavobacteriaceae bacterium MAR_2010_188 | reverse complement strand
CTTTGTATATTGTCTTTCTAGTCGAGTTGCAATAACCCACTCCTTTGTCTTTTGGGTAATCGCTTCGAATATATTTTGGGAACGAACACCTACAAAGAGTTGTCTAGCCAACTGTTGCGTAATTGTACTTGCTCCTCCTCGACTTCCTAAAAAAGCAAGGGCTCGTAACGTACCACGTGCGTCTATACCAGAATGTTCAAAAAACCGAATATCTTCGGTTGCTACCAATGCATCTACCAAGTTCTTTGAAAGTTCGTCGTATTTTACCGGGGTTCTATTATCGTTAAAATAAAATTTTGCGATAAGCTTAGAGTCTGAAGAAATTATCTGTGACGCTAAATTTGTTTTTGGATTGGTAACGTCTTCAATACTGGGCAAACTTCCAAAAACTCCCCAAGCTGCGAATTGAAATAGTATCACCAAGGAAACGACACCTACTAAAAAGAGAATCCAGAATCCTCTTATATACTTACCGAAATCGTTAGTAGATTTCTTTTTCTGAACTGTTTTTTTTGCCATACTAATCAGTTTGAATTTTCAATCCTAAAACCAACAGCCATTATTCCATCCAAGTTTTCGATTCCTTCTACTTGGCCATTTTCTCTCATGGCCTGCTGTACACTAACTTTATAATTACCGATTTCGGTAAACTTAAAATCAGAATCGTATCCCTTATACCAAAGTTTATTCTCTTTGACATCGGTAAAACCTTCACCTAAAAATTCTCCGTTTGGCTTGGCCATCGCATACTCTAAAGTATCCTTTTCGGTTTTGCCATTTGGATATTCTAACGCAACAATTAACTGTAAATTGCTGTATTTGTAGTCTTTGTTGTTTCTTAAGTTAACGAACAAATTATAGGATTTGGTAGAATCTGGAGCTGTTATATTAAAATTTATGATAGAATCCTTGTTCCATTTAGTTGGCAAGGATTGGTACTCATCGAATATCTGTTTTGAATCACATGAACAAAAAAACACAATAATTACATAGGAAAAAATATAGTGATTATTTTTTAACATCCCTATTAGGCTTATTGTTCCTTTTCTTTCTGTTTGTTTTCTTCCTGCGGTTACCACTAGATTTAGGAGTGTCGAATCGGGTCAAACTATCTTGGCCAACCACATTTTCGAATTCCGATTTAGTCTCAGCTATAAGTTCTATTGCATATTCTTCTAAACTCGCAACTTTTTCCTTCTTCTTATTCTTATTGATTATTTCATTGGCCTGAGTAGTGGTTAATTTATGCCAATTCATCCATTCACCTTCATAAGCATACCACATAAAACCGCCAAAAATATCCGTTTTTTGGCAAACGGCGGTTCCCTTATCGGTATAAAGTTTAATCTCTGTCTTAGGAAATGCCTTTAACGCATCCAAATAAGCATCTAGTTCATAGTTTAGGCAACATTTAAGTTTGCCGCACTGACCAGCCAATTTTAAAGGATTCAAAGAAAGTTGTTGGTATCTTGCTGCAGAAGTGCTAACCGACCTAAAATCGGTAAGCCAAGTTGAGCAACACAGCTCGCGTCCGCAAGAACCAATACCACCAAGTCGAGCAGCTTCTTGTCTAAAGCCGACTTGCTTCATCTCTATCCTAGTTCTAAATTCCCTCGCAAAAAGTTTTATAAGTTCTCTAAAATCTACTCTTTCTTCAGCGGTGTAGTAAAAGGTAGCCTTGCTCCCATCTCCCTGAAATTCTATATCAGAGATTTTCATCCTTAAATTAAGGTCAATGGCAAATTGTCTTGCCTTCACCTTCATAGGGTCTTCCCTATCGCGAACCTTACACCAAACGTCGATGTCTTTTTGGGATGCCTTTCGATAGATTTTCGCTACCTCTTCAGGGTCATTGATATTTACGCCTTTGCGTTTCATCTGTATACGAACCAATTCGCCGGTAAGAGTTACCATACCGATATCATGGCCCGACTGTGCTTGTGTAGCTACGATATCGCCAATACTCAAGGATAAATTTTCGCTATTTAAAAAGTATAGTTTTCTGCCGTTCTTAAATCGAACCTCAACAGCCTTGAATGGTTCTTGTCCTTCTGGCAAAGACATATTAGAAAGCCAATCAAAAACGGTTAATTTATTACAGCTATCTGTTCCACACGTTCCATTATTCTTACAACCTCGAGGCTGCCCGTCCTTCCCGGTTGAACAACTGTTACAACCCATATGTTTATATATAAAATCCGTTAACCAAATAAATTAACGAATAAAGATTAATATTTGTTTTTCTGAAATGTAAAGATAATATTATTTATAGAAGAATTCTTGGAGTTAATTGAATTCAATCTCGTAATTAAGCCTTTTTGAAGTAGAACTCATTTGCTCGTTGGATTTAAAAACATTCTTAAGAAGCGAATGGCTCCAATTAATTCTTTCAGAAAATTGGTTGAAGGTTTCGTTTCTCCAATCAAAACCGTCTTTCCAGAATTTATTAGGAGAAATATAGCAGAAGGTATAATCAAAAATATAGCTCGATTTATTGGTTTGTTTCAGTGTTTCAAGCTTATTTGGCACCATAAGCGTAATGCCGAATTTTCTACATTCTTTCCTTATGTTAGAAATGAGTTTTGGGTAATCATCGATTAAACTTGTAATATCAAAATCTTGATAATCCGTATTCCCTAAATTTTGGATTGGTCTAATTTGAAGGATATCAAAGCTGTCGCCATCAAAATGCTCGAAGAAGGTAGAAAGCTCATAAAAATTATCCTTGTTGAAAGTGTAATTAATCCTAACCTTGAATTCTCTTTCCTTCTTTAATCTTTTCAAAATTTGAAAAACGTCCATAAACTTTTCATAACTCGCGTTCTGCATAAAGCCTTCGTAACTATCTTTAGTTACACCGTGCAAGGAAATGGTAAACTCATTAAGACCTGCATCTAAAAGCTCTTCAATCTTATCGTGGTTAAGTAAGTTGGCGTTGGTGGTCAAGGATATGTATGGCACATGATGCGCTTTTCCCAACCGCACCAATTCTGGTAAGTTTTTGTATAAAGTAGGCTCGGTACCACAACCAATCTGTAGTTTTAGGGCGCGGTCAAATATCCGGTCGGCCACCAATTTTAGGTCTTTCAAAAGAAACTGTCCTTTATTATTTTTCACGTAATCTTCATCTGTAAAATAGCACATTTTACATCTGAGGTTGCAGGCAAGAACAGGATCAATGTTAACTGCTAAGTAGCGCTTATTCAACTTATGCAATAAATAAATCCCAAAAAATTTTATCCGATGATTTGTAATAATTCGGTTAAGACTTATGAGTTTATAAATATTCATTAAGCATTCGGCTTTAAAACATCAAAGATATTTCGCAAATCTTTCTTATAGGGTAAATGTTCGGCTCGCCCTTTTTTAAAGATATCGTTGCTGTTGCCTTGACCTTTGCGAAGAGCTTTTTGTTCGGCGTAGGGCAATCTGTGTACTTCCATACAGTTTGTAGAACAACAGCCCTCCATTGAATTTTTACAATCTTCACACTGAATAAAAAGCAAATGACAGGCTTCATTAGCACAGTTAACGTGCAAATCTGCAGGTTTTCCGCATTGATGACAATGAGCAATTACGTCTTCGGTAATACGTTCTGAACGTCTTTCGTCAAAGACAAAGTTTTTACCAATAAACTTGTTTTCTAAACCCTTCTCGTTGACCTGCCTAACGTAGTTTATAATGCCTCCGTCTAGCTGAAACACATTTTTAAAACCTTTATGCTTGTAATAGGCACTTGCTTTCTCACAACGGATTCCGCCGGTACAATACATTACTAAGTTTTTATCCTCTTTATGTTCTTTTAAGTCTTCTTCGATTATCGGAAGTGAGTCCCTAAAAGTATCCACATCTGGGGTAATCGCATTTTTAAATCGCCCGATTTCACTTTCGTAATGGTTACGCATATCGACCAATACGGTATCGGGGTTTTCGATCAGTTGATTAAACATTTCGGCATCGACGTGCACTCCTCTATCGGTTACATCAAAGGTTTCGTCATTAAGTCCATCCGCCACGATTTTATCGCGCACTTTTACCTTCAATTTTAAGAAAGCAAAATTATCGTGTTCTAGAGCTACATTTAACCGAACATTCTCTAAAAAGGAAACACTGTCTAAATGTTGCTTAAAAGCATTGAATTTATCTGCGGGCAAAGAAAGTTGGGCGTTTATACCCTCTTTTGCGATGTATATTCTACCAAGTACCTCAAGACTGTCCCAGGCAATGAACATATGATTTCGAAAGATTTCGGTATTTAGGATTTTGGCGTATTTGTAGAAAGAGATTGTTAGGCGATCCTTACCGGCCTGTTCAATTAAATCTGCTCTTTCTTTCGCGCTTAAAGTATTGTACAGTTGCATGCTATACTAATTTTTAAGGTTTAAGTTATGGCAAAGGTATGATTATAATTTGAGTTGGTATTTTGTTGGTTGATGGTTGTTGGTTGATGGTTGTTGGGTATTAGGGATTAGGGATTAGGGATTAGGGATTAGGGATTAGGGATTTAACGAAATGATTATTTACTATAACTTGATACAATCGTCTAATATTCACTCTATTTTATATTTCTCAATATTCCTAGTAGTGTGCCCAATTGCCCATTCAAAATGAATTGATATTGCACTTTGACAAGCTCAGCGTGACAATAATATAGTGCATAGTTTTTTTGACTTATTCGCTAATCACCGATTTTAAATCTGTTTTCTAAGGCTTTTATTCTCCGGTCTATATTCTAAGTTGTTTGTTGTTGGGGATTGGGGATTGGGGATTAGGGTTTAGGTTTTAGGTTTTAGGTTTTAGGGATTAGGTTTTAGGGATTAGGTTTTAGGCTGTTTAACTTATTTAATAATAATTATATTGTCAATTTGAGCCTGCCTGCCGGCAGGCAGGCCTGTCGAAAAACTTATTCTAATCATTTTTGAAGCGGGATAGTCAAGAAAATAGTATTTGGTTGGTTGGTTTTTGGTCAAATGTCCTTGGTCTTTGTTCTTTAGTCTCTGTCATTAGTTCTTGGTTCTTAATTCTTAGTACTCAGTTCTTCCTTCCTAAAAACAAAAAAGCACTCTGGCGTACCAAAGTGCTTTTTTTTGGACAATCACGGCGAATCCATTTGGGAAAAAGATAGACAGCGATTGTCGCAATCGGCTTCACGTTCGTCATGGAGACGCATCACGAACGAAACACCTAGTACTTTAAAACATTAAAACTAAAAAATCATTAGAACCGATTTGACTTAGCATTGCAAACCTGATTTTTTGTAGGAAATACAATTATTTTCATAGCAAGTTTTCCCAATCTCAATTGGTAGATGTTCTAATTACAAAAAGGTTGCGTTGAGGGTCAAAAAAAATGAAAAGATGTCGTAATTTAGCTAACCTTAATTTAAAAAAATAAAGTTGATATGGCGAGTGAAAAGGAAGCAAAATTAAAAGCATTACAATTAACGTTAGATAAGCTAGATAAGGCCTACGGTAAGGGAACGGTAATGAGAATGAGTGATCAGGCGATAATGGATATTGAAGCAATTCCATCTGGTTCTCTCGGTCTTGATATTGCTCTTGGAGTAGGTGGTTATCCAAGAGGTCGGGTTATAGAAATTTATGGCCCAGAATCATCCGGTAAAACAACTTTGACCCTACACGCAATTGCAGAAGCACAAAAAGCCGGAGGTATCGCTGCGTTTATCGATGCAGAACATGCCTTTGATAGGTTTTATGCCGAAAAATTAGGAGTAGATTTAGAGAACCTTATAATTTCTCAACCAGATAATGGTGAGCAAGCCTTAGAGATTGCAGATAATTTAGTAAGATCAGGAGCGATAGATATCGTGGTGATAGATTCTGTTGCCGCGCTTACACCAAAAAGTGAGATTGAAGGAGAAATGGGAGATTCTAAAATGGGATTACATGCCCGTTTAATGTCTCAGGCGCTCAGGAAGCTAACCGGTTCTATTAGCAAAACCAACTGTACCATGATATTTATTAACCAGTTGAGGGAGAAAATCGGGGTTATGTTTGGTAATCCAGAAACAACCACTGGTGGTAATGCCTTAAAATTCTATGCTTCTGTGCGATTAGACATTCGTAGATCTACCCAGATAAAAGAAAGCAATGGTGATGTTATGGGTAATAAGACCAGAGTTAAGGTTGTAAAGAATAAGGTCGCTCCACCATTTAAAATGGCAGAATTCGACATTATGTATGGAGAGGGTATTTCTAAAGTTGGTGAAATTTTAGATATCGCAGTAGAGCATGAAATTATTAAAAAGAGTGGTTCTTGGTTTAGTTACGAAGACACCAAACTCGGTCAAGGACGAGACGCTGTTAAGGCACTGATCAAAGATAATCCAGAATTAATGGATGAGCTAGAAGAGAAGGTCCGGGCCAGTGTTAAAGCTTTAGCATAAAAATTTAACTTAAGAAAAGTCCTGCTTTATGCAGGGTTTTTTGGTTTAGAGCGCAACCTTTATGATAATTGTGCATCTAATACTAGAAGTAAATGGCCCTAAATTGTTTATTAATGAAGAAGATTGGCTTTTTAATTGGTTTGTTGTTATTGCTTAATTGTAGTGTGGACAGTGTTTCCTCTGAGCCTACTTTTCATCCAGAATCTATGCCAGTCAACAATGTGTACATACAAGACGAGTTTACATTTGGTAACACTTACACTATTATGGTAGATTATTATGTCCCTTCGACCTGTTATAGCTTTAAGGATTTCTTTTTTATTGGAGAGGGTACAGAGTTAACATCGATAGTATTAAACAACGTTATCGATGACCAACTTTGTGAACCCTATAACGGACGTCTTGAGGAAGCTTCTTTCGATTTAAAAATTGAAAATAGAGGACCTTATGTTTTTAAATTTTGGAAAGGAAAGAATAGTTTAGGGGAAGACAATTATTATACAGTGGAAGTGCCCGTAACGGAATAATAATAGTAGTTAAAAAGGGGGAAGTAATTGAGTTTAGAACAACTCATAGATCAATGTAAAAAAGAAGATGCTAAGGCTCAAAGTCAAATATATAAACTCTTTGCGAGTAAATTATTTTCGGTCAGTCTTAAATATTCTAAAAACTATGTAGAGGCTGAAGATACTCTGCACGATGCATTCGTGACCATTTTTAACAAAATTTCCCAGTATAAAGGAAATGGCTCTTTTGAAGGTTGGATGAAGAGGATAACGGTTAATACAGCACTTCAGAAATATCGCGGTGCAGGGGTTTTTAACTTAGTAAATGAGAATCAAATTGAAGATGTCGTAGTCGAAATTGACGAAGAAGATCTTTCAATGGAATTTCTCTTAAAGATAATACAAGAATTACCGGATCGATACAGATTAGTTTTTAATATGTACGCTTTAGACGGTTATTCACATAAAGAAATTTCGAAGATGCTCGATATTTCGGTTGGGGGTTCAAAATCTAATCTTTCACGAGCAAGATTGATTTTAAAAGAAAAGATTGAAGATTATAGAATGGGCTCCAATTTGAAGTCATTGTAATGAACGAGAAAAAACACATAGACAGATTATTTCAGGAAAAGTTCAAGAATTTTGAAGCTACTCCTAATGATGCTGTATGGGAAAAAGTGAATACTACGCTCCACGGGGCGGGCACTACCAAAAAAACAGTACCGGTTTGGTGGAAATGGGCTGGGATTGCTGCGGCTCTTGTGGTTCTTTTATCCGCTGGCTCTTATTTTATGAGTGATTCTGATGTAATTTTAGAATACACTAAAAGTGTAGATGTTGAGAATCCTTCCGGTAAGTCTGATGCTGCTAATCCGGAACTAAATGAAAATCAGAACACCGTCGTAGTAAATGAAGATTCTTCAAAAGATAATTCGAATAATCGTTTAAACAATGATAGTAATCAGACTTCAAAAGTAGCTGCAACCCCTAATTCAGCTAAAGAGAACAGCAACAACACAAAGGAATCTGAAGAACCTAAATCATCTTCAAACAAACAGAAAAGCAATAACGCCAGTAGAAGCGTTGCAAGTTCAAATAAGTCTGGCAGTGCTTCAGCTAAGCAACTTAATAAAAGTAATAAGCCAAATCTAACTGAAAGAGTAAGTTCTTCCTCGGTAAACAATTCGGATAAATCGAGCTCGGTTGCGTCTGCCAAAGACGACTCTAAGCCATCTTCAACTGTTGAAAAAATTGAAGGGAATACTGAAGCTCCTGTGGCTAGGAATTCAAGCACAAAAATTAATGAAGTCGAAAAGGGAAAAAGTCCAGCGACTGTTCAACAAGAGAAAATTGGAGAAACTTCTACTACGGTAGTGGAAAATTCAACCAAAACGAATAAATCAGAAAAAGATATCGCTGATCCTGCTTTAATTATAAAAGAAGATATTAAACCTACCGATGTTCCTACCATTGCAGAAAACAAAGAAGAAAACGGTTCGTCACTTGAGGAGGAGGTTGCAATTCTCGAAGAAGAAAAAGAGAAAGAAGAGGTAGAAAAGATGAACAGGTGGAACATTTCCCCTAACGTGTCGCCTGTTTATTTTAATAGTTTTGGTGATGGTTCTTCTATCGATGGTCAGTTTACGGAAAATTCCAAATCAGGAAAAATCAATTTTAGTTATGGTATCAACGGTAGTTATGCTCTAAACGATAGGTTTAAGTTAAGGGCCGGAGTTAATAAAGTAGATTTAGGTTATAGTACAAATCAAGTTATCGTGTACAGAAATGCCAATACAAGGGTTAACGGCAATGAACGTTTGCGTTATGTGAAGTTTAAAGACAATCAGGCAAATACTTCTTTTATTAGCGCATCTAACCTCAGCTTTGCGGTCGTTCCGGATGTTGTGGCAAATAGTTTAAAAAGTTCTATCGACCAAGAAATCGGTTTTATAGAAATACCGCTTGAAGTAGAATATGCCCTTTTAAAAAAACGGTTCGGAATTAATGTAATTGGAGGTTTTAGCACGTTCTTTTTAAACAAAAATGAAATATATTCTTCTCTGCTTGGGGATAGAACGCTTCTTGGTGAAGCAAATAACATTAATAACACTAGCTATAGTGCCAATTTAGGTGTTGGTTTAAATTTTAAATTTTCAGAAAGTGTAGATTTAAATTTAGAACCTACTTTTAAATATCAATTTGAAACATTTTCTGAAAGTGCGGGCAAATTTCAACCTTATTTTATAGGTATCTATAGCGGGATACGATTTAAGTTTTAAGTTTTTTGGTTGGTTAGGTTTATCATTGTGTGGTGCAATGATAGCAATTAGCTGTTCTATTTTTTAGGACAGCTTTTTTGTTTTAGAGTATGCCAACAATTGATTATAGATAATATCTCGACATAAAATATTTAGTGGCTTAGTGTCTGAGGTTGTTTTCACTTCCGTACTTATAAATGAATGTACTTTAGCCCGCATTAATCCGGGGCTTCCACTAAAGAATTCAAAAGAGAATCTTTTTTTATTATCCGGAAAAGTTATGGGAACAATGGGAATCTGGTGGTTAATTGCCAATCTAAATGCTCCATCCTTAAAATGGTCTAATAACAAATCTTCTTCTGTAACTCCTCCTTCCGGAAAAATGCAAATACTTAATCCTTGGTTTAATCTACGTTGCGCATGTTTAAAGACCGCCTGTCTGCTACGAACGCTACTTCTATCCACCAAGATGCAGGTGCGTTTATAAAAGAATCCAAAGAGCGGAAGCTTTGCCAATTCCTTTTTACCCACAAAGACAAACGGATTGTGTACCGTAACTAGCATGAGCATTATATCTGCCATCGAGGTGTGATTGGCGATAAACATATAGCTTTTGCCTGGAAGCAGTTTTTGTTCCCTGATAATTTTTAGATCGAAACCCATCCCAACTAAAATAAAGAGCGCCCAACCCCGAGCTATCGCAAAGAAATAAGGATACCATTCTTCTTTAATGATTGTAATCACCAGAATCGGAAACAATAATATGATGGGTACGGCAACGAGAATGTAAAACCATATTCTGTAAAGTGTCCAGAAAATATATTTGAAGACTTTCATATTAAGCCAAAACTAACCATTTTAATTACAATTTATCTCTAAATGAATTAACTTTGAAGGCTTGAAGAGTGAGAGGTCTTTCAATATCTCTCACATTAATGAAACGTGAATCGATAAAAAAATCCCCGCATCTATAGGGAGTATTATGGCAAGAATTTTAACAGGAATACAAAGTACAGGAACACCACATTTAGGAAATATTTTGGGTGCCATAAAGCCAGCAATTGCAATGTCCGATAATGCAGAAAATGATTCTTTTCTATTTATTGCAGATATGCATTCTCTAACCCAAATTAAGGATGCGAAAGAACTTCGTAATAACACCTATTCTACCGCGGCAACTTGGTTAGCCTGTGGGTTAGATGTAAATAAAACGGTTTTTTATCGTCAGAGCGATGTGGCGCAGGTAACCGAATTATCTTGGTATCTTAGCTGTTTTTATCCATACCAACGTCTAACGCTTGCCCATAGTTTTAAGGATAAAGCCGATAGGTTGGAAGATGTTAACGCCGGACTGTTTACTTACCCGATGTTAATGGCAGCCGACATTTTATTGTATGATGCAGGTATTATTCCGGTTGGTAAGGATCAATTACAACATATTGAGATGACCAGGGATGTTGCTTCTAGGTTTCACGCTAAAATGGGCGAAACTTTTGTTATGCCAGAAGCCGATATCCAAGAGCATACTATGCTAATTC
Organism: Flavobacteriaceae bacterium MAR_2010_188; assembly: GCA_900104375.1. Classification (NCBI taxonomy): domain Bacteria; kingdom Pseudomonadati; phylum Bacteroidota; class Flavobacteriia; order Flavobacteriales; family Flavobacteriaceae; species Flavobacteriaceae bacterium MAR_2010_188. The sequence continues at coordinate 3,058,073 of LT629302.1, read as the reverse complement.
CTGGAACCGATGGAGAAAAAATGAGCAAAAGCAAGGGCAATATCATCAATATCTTCTTGCCCGAGAAAGAATTGAAAAAACAGGTAATGTCCATTAAAACCGACAGCACTCCTTTGGAAGAACCCAAAGATTGGAAAAGCTGTAATTGTTTTGCGGTCTATAGCTTGTTGGCAGATAAAGATGAAGTTGAAACCATGAAGACCAATTATGAAGAAGGAGGTTATGGATATGGACACGCCAAAAAAGCTCTTTTAGATTTAATTTTGAAGCATTTTAGTTATGAAAGAAGCAGATATAACCATTATATGAGCAACTTGAACGAACTAGAAGAAATATTGAAAGATGGTTCCAAAAAAGCCAAGATTGTCGCAAATGAAGTATTGGGAAGAGTTCGGGAGAAAGTGGGTTATTAGTTAAATAGCTTCAAATAATTTCCCGGGAAGCGGTCTTATTACGCCTTTCAATTCCATATTAAGTAAAACGCCGGCCACTTTATAGATTGGCATTTCACATTTTAAAGCAATGAGGTCGAGCTGTTCCTTTCCGTTAGAATTCAAAAAACTATAAATAAGTTTTTCTTCTTCATCCAATTCTACAAAGAGTTTCTTTTGCACTGATTTTTTCTGGTCCTTATCTAACTTCCAATCTAACATGTACGCGATATCTAAGGGAGTAGACAACAAATGTGCCTTCTGTTGCTTTATTAAATCGTTACAGCCCACACTTTGCGAATCGGTGGTTCTGCCAGGGACTGCAAAGACGTCGCGATTATATGAATTCGCAATATCTGCCGTGACTAAGCTTCCGCCTTTTTCTGCAGATTCAATAACAATCGTGGCTTCACTTAGACCAGCAATGATGCGGTTTCGTTTTAAAAAATTATTGCGGTCGAAGTTGTCACTGCTCCAAAAATCTGTTATAAAACCACCATTTTTTTCGATTTCTGTAACATACTTTTTATGGACTTTCGGATAGATTTGGTTTAAACCGTGGGCCAAACAGCCAATGGTTTGTAGGCCATGATTTACCGCAGCCTTTTGCGCTGTAATATCTGTACCATAAGCAAAACCTGAAATTATAATCGGATCAAAAGGCTTCAGTTCCTCTACTAATCTTTCGCAAAAGGCAATTCCATGATTTGTAATATTCCTTGTTCCAACTATACTTATGGCACGGCGATTTTCAAGATTAATGTTTCCAGAACAAAACAGTAAAATTGGACTGTCTATGCAATGGGACAATTGCTCCGGATAATCCTTATCCATAAAGTATTTTACCTCAATATCATTTTTTCTGATAAACCTTAATTCGTTCTCAGCGGATTCTAAATAAATTTTAGAATTTATCTCTTTCAACATGGAAGAACCAATACCTTCAATCTTAAGGAGATTATGCTTTTTCTCATTTAGAACGGCTTCCGCAGAACCACAGTGACTGATTAGTTTCTTCGCCGTAATATCCCCAATTTTAGGAATATGTTGTAGTGCAAGCAGATGTAAAAGTTGGCTATCGGTCATTGTAGGATAAATCTACTAATTAACAATTTACTAAGAGCCGGTTGTTAATAAATATAATTAAACCGCCTTGTTAAGCGTTCTAAAAAAATTAAATTTGTTTTAAGATGAATTTAGACAATTATATAAGCGACCTTCTCTACCGTTACGATTGCGTTACCATACCAGAACTGGGAGCATTCTTGACCAAACAAGTTTCCGCACGATTAGATAATAGTTCAGAAACGTTCTACCCGCCTAAAAAACAACTCTCTTTTAACGAGCAGGTTCAGAATAACGATGGCTTATTGGCCAACTATATTGCTGAGACTGAAAAATTTCCTTACGATTTAGCAGTCCAGAAAATTAACAAACACGTTAGGTCAATCAAGTCTTATTTAATCGAAGGAGAAACAATCACTTTTAATAATATCGGTGAAATTAGTTTGAACAAAGAAGGTAAAATGATTTTTGAACCTTCTAGTCAGGTTAACTATTTAACGGATGCATTTGGTCTTACTCAATTCAAATTAACTGATGTTAAGAGAGAAGTTTACAAGAAAGAGGTCGAAGAAATTGAAAAAGTCATCCCACTTACAATAACTCCAGAAAAAAGAAAATCTACCAATTATCTTAAATACGCGGCTATTGCCTTATTGGCACTGACTGCAGGAGGTTTTGGCGCGACTGCTTATTACAATACTCAAGTAGAAAATTATAACGAAATCGCTCAGCAACAGGCAAACGATAAACTTGATTCTAAAATTCAAGAAGCGACTTTTGTGATTGAAAATCCGCTTCCATCTGCGACTTTAAAAATCGACAAGCAAAGTGGAAATTACCACATCGTTGCCGGTGCATTTAGAGTTCAAGAGAATTCTTCCAAAAAGGTATCCCAACTTAGGGAATTAGGATTTAAAGCTCGTGAAATCGGTACCAATCGTTACGGTCTGCACGAAGTTGTTTACAGTAGTTATGAAGATCGGTTAGAGGCTTTAAAAGCGTTAAGGGAAATCAAAAGAACCCAGAACAACGATGCTTGGCTTCTAGTGAAAGCTTTAGATTAAGTCTACCCGCCAAACCATTCCCAAATACTTTATTTTTGCAATTCTAAATTAGAATTGTATGTCCGTTAAATCTCCAAAGGATTCTTTAACCATAATGACCGATCTGGTCTTGCCAAGTGAAACCAACCCTCTGAACAATCTTTTTGGTGGAGAACTTCTGGCAAGGATGGATCGTGCCGCTAGTATCGCGGCCAGAAGACACTCTAGAAGGATTGTGGTAACGGCATCGGTTAATCATGTCGCCTTTAATAAATCGGTTGCATTAGGAAGCGTCGTGACCGTTGAAGCTAAAGTTTCGAGGTCTTTTAAAACATCTATGGAAGTGTATATAGATGTTTGGATAGATGACCGTGAATCTGGCAATAAAACCAAAGCGAATGAAGCGATTTATACTTTTGTAGCGGTAGACGAAACGGGAAGGCCAGTGCAGGTACCGGTTATTAAACCAGAAACTGAACTAGAGCAACAACGCTTTGATGGAGCGCTAAGAAGAAAACAATTAAGTTTGGTCTTAGCTGGCAAGATGAAGCCTAAAGAAGCTACCGAATTAAAAGCTCTATTCGAATAGATTTCTACATTCCGGAAATCCAAGCGGAAGGATCTTGGGTCGAGGTATTTTTGAAAATACTAAAACTCAACATGGTTTCGCCGGCAATCCTATCGGTAAATACTTCACCAATATCCTGCTTGGTAGTTACCTTATCGCCAATTTTCACGTAGATTTTAGAAAGATTCTTATAAGCAGTGATATAATTACCATGTTGCACCAAAATTGTTGGATTACCCTTTTTCATGACAATAATCGATAATACAGTTCCTTCAAATACCGCCCGCGCTTTCGCACCTTCTTCCGTCGCAATCCTTACGCCGTTACTTACAATAGGCACAGTTTTATCGATTGGTGAATGTTGCGAACCATAGCCAACTTTTACAACACCTCTTTCTACCGGCCAAGGTAACTTTCCTTTGTTCGATTCAAAATTTGCCGCTAGGGCCTTAGCTTCAGGTGTAAGCTCAAAAGTGCTTTTAGTTGAAGATTTCCCAGCTTTTTTATTGGATGCAGCGATTGCTTCTTTAATGAGCCTGTCAATCTCTCTATCGATTTTATCTGCCTCCTGCTGCTTTTGTTTTATCTGTTTGGAATAAACCGTAAGATTTTTTCGGATTGAAAGCATCAATTTTTCGTGCTCTTTTAAATCTTCCTCGAGTCTTGTTTTTGCGATGCGACTTTCTGCCACGAGTTTCTCTTTATCTTCCTTCTGTTGAAGCAGTGAAAGGTTTAAATCTTGAAGCTCTTGTGTTTTGGCTTTAATTTCGTTTGCCTGATCGGTTTGATGGTCTCTATACTGTTTTATATACTGTAATCTCTTGTAGGCTTGCTTAAAATTTTCTGAAGACAATAAAAACATGACCCGACTCTGATCCGACCTACTCTTATAGGATTTTACGATCATGGCCGCATATTCTTCCTTGAGCTGTGCAAGCTGTTTTCTAAGATCAGAAATCTGCTTTTGATTGTGATTGATTTCTCTCGTCAAAAGGTTTGCCTGATCATTGGTAACCTTAATTAAATCTTGACGAACCCTTACTTTATAATTTAAATCTTCGACTAAAGAGAGAACCGATTTCTCTTTCTTTTTATCCGAATATAAAAGCGCATTTATCTGCTTTATCTCTTTTTGAATTTCGATACGACGAACTTCAAGTTCTTTTTGTTTAGCGCTCTGCGCAATAAGGTTGAAGCATACAAACAAGAAAATGAAAGAAAATAGTAAGCGGTTATTTTGGTAGGTCATCAATCTTTATTTCTTTAAACCCTGAAGGAATTGTAAAAGGGAAACGTACTTCCTCGTTTAAGGTTACTGATCTGTATTCTAACGCAATAGAAACTTCTTCAGTATCTTCAACTGCAATAACTTTCATGTTTAGTGGAAAAATTTGCTTGTCGACTTCCTGATAATCAGAATAATCTATCTCCAACATCCGTTTCTTCTTGGGCTGTGAAAGTTGTTGTGAATTCATCTTTAAATGGCCTGGGTCTAAAAGATAAAAAATTTCAAAAGCAGGATTTTGTGTTTCTGGTTGAAGGATATAAGATGAACTATCATTAGATAACAAATGCTTTTTATCATTCAAATCATAAATGGCATCACCCAACAACATATTCTGTATAGTTTCAAAATCTAAATCGGTTCCTAAAAATTCACTGACCAATGAGTAATCGCCGTCGTAATAACGGTTATTGATTTTGTCATAAAATCTTGCACTATCTGGGGTTAACATAACCCTTGCTAATCCCAAAGTCGCGTTTAACCAAATGGCTTTATCCTTTTCCATTCGCATGGTAACCGTATAATTCTGAGAATTATCATCATTGGTATATTCCACCTTCAACTTTGCTTGTAAGGTTTTGAATTTAGCAACCTGTCTTGCATTATCCTTGATAAGTTGTTTGGCAGTCATTTTATCGCTGATCGTCCCATCCGTAGAAAGCCCCTTAGTGGATTTACAGCTAACCATAATTCCCAATATCAACACCATTACTATCAATATTCTAGCTTTCATATTATTGGTTGTCCTTTTGTAATTCATCTACTTTCTTTAAATACATTTGCGACTTCGCAGAATCATTTTTAGCTTGATGAGCAAGACTTAGCTGCTTATAAAAATCGATTTCCATTTTTTTATCGTCTATTAAATAGTCTAAACCAGCTTCAAGTTTTTGAATTGCCAGGTCGTATTTCTTTAAATTGATGTTGGCAACGCCATTGATTAAATACAATATAGGCTGGGCAGGAAATAAGTCTAGCGCTTTAGAACTTTCAATTTGAGCGTCTTCAAAACTTTTAACGTCTAGTTCTAACAGCAATTTATCCTTGATAATTTCAAAATTATTTGGTTCTGATTTTAATGCTTCCTTATAATATTCTAAGGCCTTCTCCTTTTCATTCGCCTTTAAATAATATTGCGCAAGTTGTATAGCACTCTTGTTATCTGTATCTGCGGCAACTTCACTAGTAGCCTCCATTAAATCTGCTTCATATTGAGGATTCTGGTCCACAAATTTCACAAAATCACTCAGTACTTTGGTCTTTGCATCGGCTTTAATTTCTGGACTTTTTAGCACAAGTTTCATTGAATTAATAGCGTTTTGGGTATCGTTTCCTTCTAAATAAAATTTATAGAGCGCCAAATGTACCAACTGCGAATTAGGATTTACAATTAATAATCTCTTGGCGATATCAAACGCTTTTTTGGATTCTCCCAGTTCGCTGTATCGGTAGATAAGCGCTAAGTAATTACTTTCGTTATCCGGATTTTTATCCAGACGTTCTACCAATTTTTCTATACGCTCTTCGTCATTTCCGGTCAAAGTATAAACCTGGTTTCTTAAATAATCCCGTTCTGGATTAATTCCAAACTCCACATCTAATTCATCTAAAAGTTTGAGTGCATCTTTGTATTCTTTCGCACGGATGTATAAGGCAACCAAATCTTGTTTGTAATCTGGATGATATTTGACCAACTGCCTTACCGTTTTTATGGCCTTAGGAAAATCATCTTGATTTACATAAACCTGGTAGAGTTCATCCAAATACCATTCGTTTTCGGGTTCTCTAAGCACCGCTTCTTTAAGTACATCTTCTGCGGCGCCAAAATTCTTAAGTGAATTATAGTTTTTTCCAAGCTCATAGTAAATGACGGTTTTTGAATCATCTGCCTGCTTTGCTTTAAGTAGTGCATCTACGGCACGTTGATAATTCTCGATTCCGCGCTGTTTTAACGATTCAAAGAAGAGTTCTTGAAAAGCGTCTTCGTTATTTCCTAAATCGTCATCTGGTCTTATGTTGTAATCTATCTGAGAATGAATGCTCATTGGCAGCAATAGCATGCCTATAAACATTAGAAGAATGCTTAGCCTGTATGTTATAAAAGCTGAAAACATCATAGAAGTTCAGTTATTTAGGGCTCGAGTGACAAATTTTATTCCAAAGTGGAATAATCGCCAATGCTGATTTTGGTAAAATTACCGTCAAAATTTACATGATTGCCAATCATGGCTTCATCTAAGTTAGCATTTTTAATAGTGCTGCTATTTTGAATTAAGCTATTTTTTATGGTCGAATTCTCGATTACGGAATTTTTACCGATCGAAACATTTGGTCCGACGGTAGAATTCTTCAACTTAACACCACTAGCAATAAAGCAAGGTTCAATGATTTTTGAATTATGGTTTTCAATATTATCAGATACCAACTGCTCTTCCTTATCCTCTTTTATAAATTGAAGCATCCGAGTATTAGTTTCTAAAGTGACCTCCTTATTTCCGCAATCCATCCATTCATCTACCTTACCAGTCTTAAAGATTTTGCCGTTCTTCATCATCCTTAAGATGCCGTCGTTAATCTGGTACTCGCCACCATTTATAATGTTTTGATCCAGAACATCTTGCAATTCCTCTTTTAGAACGCCAACATCCTTAAAGTAGTATATGCCAATAACCGCTAGGTCGCTTATGAATTGCTTAGGTTTTTCTACGAGTTCTACGATTTCTTTCTTATCATTCAATTTTACGACTCCGTAAGCTTCTGGTCGATCAACTTGTTTTACCCAAATAACCGCGTCTGCTTCAGAATCTAATTGAAAATCAGCGCGAATAAGAGTATCTGCATAAGCAATTACGGCCGGACCAGATAAAGACTCTTTAGCGCACATGATGGCGTGTCCGGTACCCAAAGGTTTATCTTGTCTATAGATTGAAGCTTTGGCGCCTAATGACTCAGCAAGTTGCTTTAGGCTCTCTTCTACTTCGCTACCAAAAAAAGCAGGGTCTCCAAGAATAAATGCGATTTCTTCTATTTTCTCATCTACCACCTTGGCAATGTCCTTTACCAATCTATGAACGATTGGTTGACCTGCAACTGGGATTAATGGTTTAGGAACTGTGAGTGAATGTGGGCGAAGTCGTGATCCACGACCAGCCATAGGAACGATAATTTTCATATTTAAAACCCGTATAAACGGATATCATTTTTAAGTTTGAACTAATTTTTCTTTTTTATTTGATACCGGTGCTTCCAAATCCTCCACTTCCTCTTTCGGTATCGGAAAGCTCATCAACTTCTTCCCACTCTGCTCTTTCGTGTTTGGCAATAACCATTTGAGCAATTCTGTCACCGCTCTTTATGTTGAAATCATCTTTGGAAAGATTTACCAATATAACGCCAATTTCACCTCTGTAGTCTGCATCAATCGTTCCGGGAGCGTTTAAGACGGTAATCCCGTTTTTTGCCGAAAGCCCACTTCTTGGTCTTATTTGAGCCTCATATCCTGATGGTAATTCTATAAACAAACCGGTCTTTACAATTGCTCGTTCTAGTGATTTTAAGGTGATATTTTCATCAATAAACGCGCGTAAATCCATCCCCGCCGATGAAACGGTCTCGTAATTAGGAATTTCATTATCGGACTTGTTGATTATTCTAATTTTCATTGTAAGTGGTTTACTGTCGGCAATCTATTTCTATTTACCGTTAATCATTTGCTGTATCTGATTTTTTTCAAAAAAAGCAACAATCCCCAAAAATACAACTAACATAGGAATCCCGATAAGGTAGTTCTCCCGAAATTGGTAAAAAGATAAGAGAGATAAGGTTATGGATAATATTAGATAAAATGAAATCTTCTTAAGATTATAGGGAATCGGATAATACTTTCTACCGTAGAAATAGGAAATGACCATCATTAGCCCGTATGCCGAAAGAGTTGCTAAGGCAGAACCTTTAAAACCGATGATTGGTATGAGCCAAAAATTCATCACCAAGGTTACAATTGCAGCTACGACAGAAATGTATCCACCAAAGTGGGTGCGGTCTGTAATTTTATACCAAACGGAAAGATTATGATAAATCCCCAAGAAAAAGTTGGCAATTAATATGATAGGGACAATCCACATTGCTTCCCAATAAGCTTCTTGTCTAATTATATACGGCTTAAGCACATCTGCAAACACCACTACAGAAAGTAAGATTATGGACCCAAGGGCCACAAAATATTCAAGGATGAGGGCGTAGTTTTTTTGAGGATTTGAAGTTTTTGCGTGACTGAAAAAATACGGTTCTATCCCCAATCTAAATGCGGTACCAAAAAGCGTCATAAAAAGCGCAAGTTTATAACAAGCCGAATACATCCCAACCTGCGTTTCGGCTATATCCTCAGGTAATAATCTATCTAATAAAATCCTGTCGAATGTTTCATTGATACTAAATGCCACACCGGCAATCAAGACCGGTAACGCATATTTCATCATCTTAGACCATAAGATTTTATCGAAAATAAATTTCCTTTTAAAATAAAATGAGGCCAATAATATGAGGGTTAATCCACTTGAAATAACGTTAGAAATGAAAATATAGCTGATTTCAAAATTAGGTCTGAAGATGCTATCAAAGAATTTACTTTTTGGCGCCAAATCTTTCAAAAGCAATAGGAAAAACAAATTGAGAGCAATATAAATCGCAACGCTCAAAATCTTAATTATAGCATATCGCATAGGTTGCTGTGTCGCTCTAAGCCAGGCAAAAGGAATAATTACTAGCGCGTCCAGAAGCAAAATCCAAATCACAAGAATAATGTATTTTACATCGATTTCTGTGAACGCAGCAATTTGATCTTGAAAAATCAGAGCCAGGATGAAAAATACAAATGAGCTGATAATCAGTGAAATTGAAGCTGTGCCAGTTACTTTTTCTTGACTTTCCTCTTTATTGTAGAACCTGAAGAAGGCCGTCTCCATGCCGTAAGCCAAGACTACATTGAATATAACGAAATACGAAAAGATAATACTCACCTTGCCGTATTCTGCAACAGAAGACAAAACCCCGTTGGTTGTATAGAGGGGCACTAGTAAAAAGCTTAGCATCCTTGGCAAGACTGTGGCTAAACCATAAATAAAAGTTTGTTTAAAAAGGGATTTAAAAGCGCTCAATACAGGTGCTGAATATTTAGGCTAAATGTATTGAATTCGATAGAGCTTTAAAAATTGAACCGCGCTTTAATAGAATAGAGAGCCAACTTGGACGTTCTCAATATTGAAACTTAATTGTTCTTAATGATGTTGGGAAGGTTGTTTGATTCCTTTTCCAGGATACCACTAACCTTGAAATATTTTACAATTCCTTTTTCGTTATAGGAAATTATACATTCATCATCTTTAATAACAAATGGCATAACCACCGCCTCTTTTGGAAGCTGATTTTTATATTCTTCATTAGGGTCGATACTGAGAATTAAATCCTCTTGTTTATTCTGACCATTAATCAGATGCCCAACCAACAAATCTTTGGATTGTCCGACAAGATCCAATTTTGCACCCATATTTCTAAAGTAGATAGAGTCTACTTGAATATTATCTGGATTATTTACAACGGGTAGATAAACATCTACTCCTGCTCCGCCACCTTGTACTCCAGCGGTCCAATACTGGTAAAAGGCTTCCCCTATCTGTATTGGCGCTGGTTCCTGTAATTGCTTAGAGGTTGAACAGTTGTAGAACATTGCAAAAATTATAGTAAGTATTGTTATTGAAAGTAAGGAGATAAGTTTCATAATCTGTATAACGAATATTAGAATTCATTAGTATTAAAGCAAACCTTGTTCCATAAAAAAACCCCTTAAAAAAAGGGGCTTCTATTATTTAATTTGAAACTATTTGATTAGTTGTTCAAAGCTTCAGCACCACCAACGATTTCTAAGATTTCGTTAGTAATAGAAGCCTGTCTTGCTTTGTTGTATGTTAACTTAAGTTGATCTCTTAATTCTGTTGCGTTATCGGTCGCTTTATGCATCGCAGTCATACGCGCGCCATGCTCACTCGCGAAAGAATCTCTAATCGCTTTAAACAATTGCGTCTTTAGCGATTTTGGAATTAATTGTTCTACGATTTCGATTTTTTCAGGTTCAAAAATGTAATCAAGATTTACATTGACATCTTTAGCCATCGGTTCGATTGGCAAGAATTGCTCAACCATTATTTCTTGGGTCGCGGCATTTTTGAACTTGTTATATACAAGAACAATTTTATCGGCTTCGCCCGAAATAAATTTTTGCATCAAAACATCAGCGATTTCAGAAACACCATCAAAATTTAAATCGTCGTAGATATCACTTCTGTTAGCTAAAATTTCAGTTTTCTTTTTAAGAGCATCGTTCGCTTTTTTACCGATAGTGATTACTGAGACTTTTTTGTCCTTGTATTCTTGGGAAATCAAATTATTGGTCTCCTTGATAATATTAGAGTTAAAAGCTCCTGCAAGACCTCTATTAGAAGTAACTGGCACCAAAAGAACATTTTTAACGATTCTTTGGTCGGCGTATTTGCTGCTTGCATCTGCATCCAAGGATGCGCTAAGATTTTGTAAAAGCTCAGATAACTTTTCAGAATAAGGACGCATTGCAGTAATGGCATCTTGTGCTTTCTTCAACTTAGCAGCAGAAACCATTTTCATGGCACTGGTAATCTGCATTGTCGAAGACACTGACGCAATCCTGTTTCTAATTTCTTTTAAGTTGGCCATGTTTATAAGTTTTGAGTTTAGAGTGCGGAGTTAAGAGTTTTTAGTTATTGCGACCAAAATTTTAATTAGTTCTTCACATTTCTTAAATAAAGAATCTGGCACGTTTCTTCCTGTGTCCTTTAAAATCTCCATCCAATATTTGGTTTCATCCGCCTCCTTTAACGCAATTCCAAATTTCTTTTTTTTTAAAATCTTTCTTACTAACAATCTCTTTTAGCTTCTCGAGTATTAGCACCGATACTCGTGCCGCTTCTTAAGAGCTGAGATGCTAACTCATAATCTTTTTGTGCCTTTAGATTATCACAATATAAGACGATATCGCAGGCGAATTGAAAACTTTTTATTCTTATAGGACTATCTTCAAAAACCATAGTTCATTTTCAAATCAAAATGTTCTCAATCTTCACTCAGAACTCCGCCCTCAGCACTCAGCACTTTTAACTACTTTCTATATTTCGCTGAAAGCTCTTTAGCAACACTAGATAAAGTATCTGTTACTTCATCCGTCAATTTTCCAGCTTTTAGAGAATCTAATGTATCTCTATGCTTAGCGTTCAAAAATTCTAAATAATCTCTTTCGAATTCTTTTACTTTTTCTACCGGCACATCTCTTAACAAGTTTTTAGAACCTGCATAAATGATAGCAACTTGATCTTCTACAGTGTACGGATCATTTTGTGCTTGCTTAAGAATTTCAACGTTTCTTCTACCTTTTTCAATTACATTCAAAGTAGCATTATCCAAATCCGATCCGAATTTTGCAAAAGCTTCCAATTCACGGAACTGTGCTTGGTCTAATTTTAAAGTCCCTGCTACTTTTTTCATTGATTTAATCTGTGCGTTACCACCAACACGAGATACCGAAATACCTACGTTAATCGCTGGACGAACCCCAGAGTTAAACAAATCACCATCCAAGAATATCTGACCATCAGTAATCGAGATTACGTTGGTAGGAATATAAGCAGATACGTCACCCGCTTGAGTTTCGATAATAGGAAGTGCAGTTAAAGAACCTCCTCCTTTTACCAAAGGCTTCAAAGAATCTGGTAAATCGTTCATATCCTTAACGATTTCATCATTTGCAATTACTTTTGCAGAACGCTCTAACAAACGAGAGTGAAGATAGAAAACGTCACCTGGGTAAGCCTCACGTCCTGGAGGTCTACGTAATAATAATGAAACCTCACGGTATGCTACGGCTTGTTTAGATAAATCATCATATACAATAAGGGCTGGTCTACCAGTATCCCTAAAGTATTCTCCAATAGCCGCACCTGCAAATGGTGCATAAACTTGCATCGGTGCAGGATCGGAAGCGTTAGCTGCTACAATCGTAGTATAAGCTAGTGCGCCTTTGTCTTCTAATATTTGTGCGATGTTAGCAACAGTCGATGCTTTTTGACCAATTGCAACATAGATACAATAAACAGGTTCCCCTGCGTCGTAAAATTCTTTTTGATTTAAGATGGTATCAATACAAACTGTAGTTTTACCAGTCTGACGGTCACCAATAACAAGTTCTCTTTGTCCACGTCCTACTGGAATCATGGCATCAATAGATTTAATACCTGTTTGTAATGGTTCATTTACCGGTTGACGAAAGATTACACCAGGAGCTTTACGCTCTAATGGCATTTCGTAAGTTTCACCTTGTATTGCACCTTTACCATCGATTGGGCTACCTAAAGTATCAACAACACGACCAACGATTCCTTCACCAACATTTATCGATGCAATTCTCTTGGTACGTTTTACTATAGAACCTTCCTTAACCAATTTAGAATGACCCAATAATACGATACCTACGTTATCTTCCTCTAAGTTAAGTACAATACCTTCTAGCCCACCTTCAAATTCTACTAATTCTCCGTATTGAACGTTAGCTAGACCGTATGCTCTAACAATACCATCGCCTACAGTTAAAACTGTTCCAACTTCGTCTAAACTTGCCGATGAATCAAAGCCTGAAATTTGTTGTTTTAAGATTGCTGATATTTCAGCCGGTTTTACTTCTGCCATCTTTATTTAAGTATTAACTTCGAAACACTTCGACTGCCCGCCAGAATGAATCTTTCGGGCTGGCGCTCAGTGTGACAAAGGGTATTTTAGTTTAATGAAAATTCTCTTTTTAACTTATTAAGCTTATTGGCGATACTTGCATCGTACTGCACATCGCCAACCCTTAATATAAATCCGCCTATAATGCTCGGGTCCACAACATTCTCTACCTCTACTTCCTTAGCTGTAAGTTCTTTTACTTTAGTTAGTACTTGCACTTTAAGTTCTTCTGATAAAGGTACTGCCGTAGTAACCTTAGCGGTTTGAGTTCCTTTAAATTCATCGTAAAGTGCCGTAAATCGTTTTGCTACATCTGCCAATAAATAGATTCTATTATTGGTTATCATAACATCAATAGTATTGACGGTTGTTTTATGCAAATCGGTGAAAACCCTGAAGAGAACCGCCTTTTTATCCTGGGATTTAACCACCGGACTATAAAGCATGTTTTTTAAATCTTTATGTGAATCGACAGTCTTATAGATGGTTGCCATATCGCCATTAACAGCTTCTGTGGCTTTTTCATCTTTGGATAATGAAAATGCCGCCTTTGCGTAACGATATGCTGCTCTTTCTCCCGCCATTTTTTATTTTGTTAAGGTAGCTTCGCCCAACATTGACTCAACTAAATTTAACTGCTTATCTTTATTGGATAATTCTTCTCGAACTACTTTTTCTGCGATTTCTACAGCAAGAACAGCAACTTGACTCTTCAATTCTGCCATTGCCGATTTTTTTTCGCTTTCTATCGCTGCTTCCGCCTGAGCAATCATTTTGTTTGCTTGGTTTTGAGCTTCATCCTTAGCATCAGAAATCATTTTGTTCTTTATCTCTCTAGCCTCTTTAAGCAGGTTTTCCCTTTCAGCTCTAGCCTCTTGCAAAATACGCTCATTATCTGCCTTAAGATTTCTCATATCTAAACGCGCTTTCTCAGCTTCTGCCAATGCGTCGTTGATAGATTTCTCTCTGTCGTTTACTGCACCAAGAATTGGTTTCCAAGCAAATTTACCTAAGATGAAAAGTAAAATGAAGAAAGCCAAAGTGGTCCAAAATATAAGACCTAAATCGGGATTTACTAAAGGATTATCCATTGTGTTTTGTTTAATTTAATCTTTCAAAATAAATTATATCAAGGTGCAGCCAACCGCAACACCTTGATATAAGAAAATTTTAAGCATCCATAGCAAGGAAGGATACAACAACCGCGAAAAGTGCAATTGCCTCAATAAAGGCAACCAATACAATCGCAGAACCTTGAAGTTTCCCTTGCATTTCTGGTTGACGAGCCATTGCTTCCATTGCAGAAGCACCGATTCTACCCACACCGATTCCACCACCGATTGCAGCAAGTCCTGCTCCAATTGCAGCCATAGGACCATATCCTATTGTAACGGCTTCTTGTAATAATGCTAAACTCATAGTTTGAAATATTTAAAAATTAATTAATGTTCATCTTCCATGGCCTGCCCAATATAAAGTGCAGACAATAATGTAAATATATAGGCTTGGATTGCCACAACCAACACTTCTATAACGCTTATAAAAACCACAAATATAACAGAGACCGGAGCCACCCAAATAGTTTCTAACACAAATATCAATGATATTAAGCTTAAGATAATTACATGTCCTGCGGTAATATTAGCAAACAATCGAATCATCAGTGCAATTGGCTTCACGAACATTCCAAGAAACTCAATCGGGGCTAAGAAAAGCTTCATTGGTACGGGCACGCCTGGCATCCAAAGCATGTGCTTCCAATAGCTCTTTTTACTGCTGAAAAGAGTAACGATAAAAACTACCACCGCCAAAGCCATGGTAAAAGCTATGTTTCCACTTAAATTACTGCTAAACGGAAAGAATGGAATGATTCCAAAAATATTATTAAGCCAGATAAAGAAGAACAATGTCAACAAAAACGGCATGTACTTTCTGTAGTTATGACCGATGTTAGGAATGGCGACGTCATCTCTAATAAATACGATAATCGGTTCTAAAAACTTACCAACTCCGGTAGGAACGTTATTTTCAGATTTTTTATATGAAGCTGCCGCAGTAAGAAATAAACCTAGCATTAGCAACAGTGAAAGAAACATTGAGAAAACGTTCTTGGTGATAGAAAAATCGTAAGGTTTTGAAGCATTCTCTGGATGGTGTTCAGCATCAAACTGAACAGACGTCGCACCATCATTTAAGGAATAAATTTCTTCTTGTAGATTTATGAATCTCTGACCACCTTTTTCTACAATGACTTCACCATTTACATCATGATGGAATTCACTAGACATAAAAGCAACCAAACCATTGTCCGTAAATAAAATTACAGGAAGCGGAATAGAGACATCACCAAAAACATGAAAGCCATGACTGTCGGTGATGTGGTGGAAAATCAATTCGTTGGTATTGAATTTTTCTTGTTCTTTCGTTTCATCATTTACGGCCTTGACCATGAATGAAATGGAAAGAAAAAAACTAAGGATTATAGTCTTAAAAGTGTTGATTTGCATCTGATTATGCTATTAAAAATGCCTTGTCTTAAATTCCGTGCAAATGTAAGGACATTATCTTAATTCGCAAACAATAATTAAACGATAATTTTTCCGTTTTTTTTTACAGGCTATTTACCAATAAATAAGCCTATTTCTTTAACAATTTAGTGAGCACAAAAACCTCAAAGAATAGGTAGAAGAAATACCCGATAAAAAAGTTGAAAATGTCTGGCTGCTTATTAGAAAAATCAGATAATATAAGAGGAAGTAAAAATAAAATCGCCAAACCCATTTTTAGAAATGTGGCAATCATGAAAGTTGTAAAAACATTTCTATGGCCACTGCTGTATCTGTAATTTAATACCGTATAAAAGATAGTTGTAATGACAAAATGAAATAAATACATATGCCATAAAGGATAGAACATGGTTATATCCTGAAGAAAATAAGTAAGAATAAATTTATGAATGCCATACAGCAAAACTGTAACTAAGGCATTTTGTAATAAAAAGGAAAATTGCCGAAGCTTAAAGCTATTATAATCCATCAATCGTATTTTGAAGGTGCAAGTATACGTCTAATCACGAAATATAATGCAATACAAACTGAGGCTAAAGATAAGACCAGCGTCCAAGTGTTGCCTCCATCAGAATAATGTTCGTCTAATTTTATACCTGCATAGGTACCGACGCCAATAATAACAACCATTTGGATAACAATGGTGCTATACTTAGCGTAGGAGTTAAGCGGGTTTGCCGTTTTCTTCTCTTGTTTCTGCTCTTCTTGGTTGGTTTCCACCGTTGGTTAGTTCTTTTATGGTTCCTTTCATAACGCAGGTTGCGTTAAATGTTGCGCCTGGTTCTACTGCAAGCTTCCCAACCTCTACCTCGCCTTCAACGTGTGCGGTAGATTTTAGGGATAAAGTTTCTGAAAGCATAAGCTTCCCAGAAAATTTACCTTCTATATCGGCATTAGCGCCCTTTAATGTTCCGTTGATGAAACCGGTTCTTCCTAGGACCACTTTCCCTGGGGTCTTAATGTTACCTTGTATTGTTCCTTCAATCCTAAAATCACCGTCGCTTATGATGTCTCCGGTCATTGTAGTGCCTTTAGCAATTAAGTTTTGCTGGGTTGTTGTTTCTGCCATATTACCTCTTTTTTTGTCTGTGAACATGGTTAATTACTACTTTGATTCTAAATATTCATCAAGGTTTTTGTGCATTTGAATAATCTCATAGTTCGGCGAAGAAATTGTGTAACACGGCCTTTTGACCTTATACTTATCCTCTTTCAACACATCGGCAAAACCATCGGCACCGATAATATTATTTAATCCATGGATGACCACAAATTTTGTCTTTTCATCATAGGTGTCTACCGAAATCTTTAATTCGTAAAAACTGATTCTCCCCGCAATTTCCACCAACTGCGCCCTCAGTCTTTCTATCCCTTCTGTTTCATTGTAAGCAAATGGATAAAGGACTTTGTAATTATAAACATCGTCATCGGCTAAAAAATCCTTCTTCTCCAAAAGAGGAATGGCGTTCTTCATGATATCGATTGCTCTTTTACCTTCAGGTGAATTTGGATAGGTCAATGCGGTAAAATTCACGGCATCTCTATAGCGTGCAAAGCCATATAATCTGCCAAGTGCAGAAGCTTTTAAAATTTCAAATTTTGGAACAATCGGTTCTCCTTCAAATAAATCGATATACTTTTCGCAATCTTGAATCGCTTGGGCGTAATCCTGATTTGCATAAGCATTATAAACATTTTCGTAAATGCTTTCTGGACTGTTCATGTCCTTGGTTAAATCTGTATCTGGATTACGGAGAATTTCAGCGTAACGAGAATCGGAGTAATTATTTATAATGTCAGATTTGTACTCTTCAGCTTTAGAAGTATTGTTCTGCTCTGCATAAATTTGATAAAGATTATACTTGGAAGGCAATATCAATCTATCTTCAGGTTGAAGCGCTAAAAGAGTTTCCAATCTCTGTTTAGCAAATTCATTTTCCTTGAATTTCTCCTTATAAATAACCCCTAGCTGATAATACGCATAGTTTCTGTCCTTTATAAGACTATCTATCACTTTCACGTCTTTCGGGACCAAATCTATATAATACTGTGGATCATATAACTGTTCTACCGTCGCGACTGTGGTAGAATCACCCGAAACTAAATTTACCTGATTTAATCTGGTGTCAGATAACCTCCAATTATCGGCAAGCGACCTATCTCCCCAAACCCGAACAAACTCATTTCTACCGTAGGCAACAGTCTGCGGGTTGTAGAAATAAAACGTTTGTTGTTCTCTATTGGTTGCTCTATTGGATTCTGGTGTAAGTGTTGGGATGGTGCCGGGCAAAGTGTTTTCTACTGTTACAATTCCATTGCTCCGTCTTTCTTGTAAAACCTGTAATTCTTCTTCCTTTTCTGCCTTCAACCTCAGCTCGTCCGTGTAAGCGGTAAAAAGCGCCATTCTATCATCATCCGAAAGATTAACCAGATTTAATATAGAATCGTGCCTTTGAGCAACATCTGCGTAGTAAATGACATCTTCAAGATTATCTCGCTTCTTTTTGATTATTCTATACGGCTTGGAATCGAGCACCTGGTTAGACATGGTGCTATCGTAATAACTTCCAGCGGTTTTATATTCAGAAAAATCAAAACGCATATCTCCCAGCCTAGTATAATTTAAGGCTCTAAGTCGTCGGTCTGGATTATTGGTTCTTAACGATTTGTTATAGTAAGCTATGGCTAAACTATCTTTGCCTTCTTGAAGATAAAACTCCGCTTTTTGATTATAGATTTTATTTAGAAAAGGTCTGTTTTCTCGGTCTTCCTCTAAGTCGGTCAGATATTCTAGATAGGCTAGTTTATCGCCGGTGTTCATATCAAAATTTGCGGCTTGAGCTAAATGAGCATTGATATAGTATGGTCTAGGAACTTTTCTGTGTAAATCTATAACTTGCTGAAAGGCTAAATTGGCACTGTCCTTTTTTCCGAATTCATTATAGAGTTGTCCACGGATATAGTTGTAACGCGCTATCTCATTATCCTTCTTAGTATTCTCTGCGGCAAGCTGCAATAAGGTAATGGCAGTGTCCTTTCTTTGAATATTTATATACGCTTGGGCCATCATTGCATTTGCATCAGCAAAATCCTGGTCTTCTAATTTTTCTTGTTTTAGAAGTCTTTTAAGGTTTTTAATGGCAAGTTCGTTGTTGTCTAGGCGAATATTGGTTTTCTCTCTCCAAACCTTTGCTTCGTTGATTTTATCGCTGGCAGGATATTTAAACAGAATGTAGTTGAAGGCTTGTAACGCAGGAACAAAACGTTGGTCAAAATAGCGGGCTTGTCCCAAAAGAAGATAAGCTTCATCAATCTGGGGATTTACTTCTTTCCCATTAATATTCATCCCATGCTTTTGGACCGCCTTATTGGCTTTCTCTTCGGCACGTTCAAAATCAGAATTCTTGGTCTGGCCAGGAAGCATGATCTCTTCGGAAACCTGCATTCTTTCTACAGGCAAAAGGTCCCAATAATTTTCTGTAAAAGCATCATCTACTTTTTCCCTACCCCTTTCTAGAGCAATGTTTCCGTTGTATAGGATGTTGTACTTGGTACCCATAGCGTGGAAATTCTTGTTCAGCCATTTATCCTTTTTACGGGAACAGCTGTTTACCACAAGAAGTGCTATGAGTAAGCTTAAAACAATTTTTAAAGTTGAATTCAAAAAAGTCCGTTTTGTTTCGTTAATGAATAACTAAAAACGATGCAAAATAGTATGCATCGCCGTAAAAATAAGCATCTTTTTGAAACGAGCTTCTAAACGATTAGACTTTTAGCTAATCGGTGTGCCGGCAAAATGGGCTTCTAATTCTTTAAGGGTAGCATCGCTCGTTATGAGGTCTTTAACTACGGTTCCTTTTTCGAGCACCACAATTCTTTCGCAGACATCCGTAATGTGCATAAGGTCGTGGCTTGAGATAAGAACGGTGGTGCCGCGAGTTTCTGCCAAATCCTTAACTATTCCTTTTAATCTTATTTGAGTTGTGGGATCTAGATTCGCGAAAGGTTCGTCTAAAATTATAATTTCTGGATTTCCGATGAGGGCTGCAACGATTCCGGCTTTCTTCTGGTTTCCTTTACTAAGGTCTCTTAAATATTTCTTCTGATTGAGGATTTCTCCATGAAAAAAATCTTCAAATTGAGAAACCAAAATATCTACATCTGCCTTGTTCTGCCCTCGGAGTTCTCCTATAAAGTAAAAATATTCTTCTGGGGTTAAATAACCAATCAAAAAAGTTTCATCTATAAAAGCAGATGTCCAAGGTTTCCAATCTTCACTTTCGCTAACAATTATCCCATGATTTTCTATTTTGCCAGTTGTTGGTTTTATAAGATCCAGCAATAAGCTAAAAAAAGTGGTTTTACCAGCCCCATTATTCCCGACCAGCCCAAAGCTCTGTCCTTTCGGGATATCTAGTTGCTCAATGTTTAGCACTGTTGCGCTGCCGTATGATTTTGAAAGATTATTTGTAGAGATCATATCTTGGTTAATTAGATTGACTAAAGGCATCAATCATTTTGTATTTAGATTTTTTGTATTTGTTCACAATAACATCCATTAGCTTTTGGTGCAAAACGATTCCTGCGATTCCTAATAGCGCAAGGGCAAGACAACCAACTTGAAAGTTAAAGAGCCAATAAAAAAGTCCGAAGATGAGCATTGGCACAATCATTAACGGAATTCCTATG
The DNA here is from genome assembly GCA_900104375.1 of Flavobacteriaceae bacterium MAR_2010_188. NCBI lineage: Bacteria > Pseudomonadati > Bacteroidota > Flavobacteriia > Flavobacteriales > Flavobacteriaceae > Flavobacteriaceae bacterium MAR_2010_188. Next base: position 3,037,620 of record LT629302.1, on the reverse strand, counting down.
ATCCATTGTACTGCGCCGGTCCCTTGAAAATTAAATGCCGCCCGTTGGTCTAGTTCAATTTTTTTGCGGTTAAAGGAACCTCCGAATAGAATCACATGAGAGTTAACCCCGATATTATAAAGTGCTGCAGCAAAATGGGCCAAAAGAATCTTCCAACCAAAATAGACATAAGGAATGCTTAACACAAACAAAATGATGACGCTAAGACACATTAGGGTAAACTTCGATTTTAGATATTGTTCGTATTTAATATTTTGGCTCATCAATAATTTATAATAAGCACTGTCCCACGCCGGAATGAATTGACCAAAATTGATCAGGAATATTCCTGTTACAAAGATTCCAACGAAACTATAAAACCAAGGCATATCTTGGTAAGTTGGGTTTGGGTAAAAAAATAGTCCGTATAAAAGTCCTATTAGCAGCATAAACACCGAAGATTTTGAGCGCTTATTTCTCCAAATAAGTTTTAAATCTAATTGCATAAATGGCGCGATATCTCCAAAACGTTTGGTCCACGATAGGTCGGCCGCATTAATTTCCTTGGTTTTTGTTTTTAGTCCCGCATCTAAGAAGAGCTTATTCCTTAAAATCTTCAAATTATACAGGTAGAGTCCCAAAAGGATTAATATTGGCGTAATAATTAAAAACGGATTAGCTACAATCGTATTTATTCCTCTGGAAACAAGTTCGCTAAAGGATACAATGTTGTAATAGTTTAGAGCTAAAAGTCCACCGGCCACAGCGATTATTGGGAGAAATGAAACTTCTGATTCTGCAGTGAGGCTTTCAACAATAAAGTTTAGAAAGTTTATTATCAGTGTTATGATTGCTATCGTAAGAATCCAAAAAAATATTTGTGAAGGTGCGTAACCATTCATAAATAGCACAATACCAAAAGGAATTGTAGCGAAAAATGGCAAGAAATTAAAGAATGATAAGGTAGACTTCCCTAAAACATAATGCACGATGCTATTTCGTTTAATTGGAAGGGTGAGCAATGGCTTCACCGACATTACCGGGAGTTTTTGAAAGAAGAACCGAATAATTAAATCACCGATAATCCAGTAAAATATAAAATCATTAACCTTAAGAAAAGGGTCGGTTTCTGGAAAGGTTTTTTTAAGGATTGGGTACAGTCCAACTCCCAGCATTAAGAAAACTGCGACAAAATATAGAGCAAAAAACGCCATCAAGATTTTAATTCCAACGCCCTTACCGAAACTTACGGATCGGGTGAACTGTTTCCACTCTAGCCAGATAAAATTCTTTACCATTAATTAATCTGTTTATTGAGTTAGTAATAATAACGAGCTATTTGTTACAATCCAATGAGATTTCTATCTTCTTTGTTATTTTTGCAAAAATTTTATCTATGTCACAATTTCATACGCTAGTGGTTTCTGATATAAAAAGAGATACTGCTAAAGCGGTATCCATAAATTTTAGCATCCCTGATAATTTAAAGTCGGATTATAAATACATCGCTGGGCAGTACATTACTTTAAAAACGTCTCTCGATGGCAAAGAAATCCGCAGGGATTATTCCCTTTGTTCTTCGCCCAATAGTGGTGACTTAATGGTTGCTGTTAAAGAAGTGGAAGATGGATTGTTTTCTAAATACGCAAATCGCAATTTAAATGTTGGCGACCGTTTAGAAGTTTCTACCCCTAACGGACGTTTTACCTTTGATGCAGATTCTTCAAAATCGAGACATATTGTTTGTTTTGCAGCGGGAAGTGGAATCACCCCGATTCTTAGTATTATTAAGTCTGTGTTGGAAGATGAACCAAATAGTTCGGTTTCAATTATGTACGGCAATAAGTCTATCGCCGATACCATGTTTTATGATGAATTATCTACGTTAAAAGAAAAATATCCAGAACGCTTCAATATTCAGTTTGTATTTAGTCAGGCCGAAGAGAATGATTCTATATTCGGAAGGATCGATGTTGGCAACAGCAACTATTTTGTGAAAAATTCCCTGGTTAGCGAAGAAATAGACGCCTATTATTTATGTGGCCCAGAGGAAATGATCTACTCAATCAATGACCTACTAAAAGGACAAGGCGTTGATCATGACAAAATTAAATTTGAACTTTTCAAAGTAAAATTAGAAGAAGACAAAGATGAAAGTGACGTCGCAGAAGGTCAGACAGAAATAACCATAATGCTAGACGATGAAGAAACAACCTTTATCATGGATGCCAAGGATTCTGTTCTAGATGCCGCATTGGCTAGGGACATTGACGCTCCTTACTCTTGCCAAGGTGGCATCTGTAGTAGCTGTCTTGCGAGGGTTACCGAAGGTGAAGTTAAAATGAGGCAGAATAATATTTTGACCGATTCTGAAGTTGCCGAAGGTTTGGTTTTAACCTGTCAATCGCATCCGCTAACCTCGAAAGTCTATATAGATTACGATGATGTTTAGTAGTTTGCAGGTTGATGGTTTTTAGTTGTTGGAGTTTTCCATATCGGATAATTCTGGCAGACAAATCTCATAATTAGCATTACGTTTTAGGATCTTTCTTCTTACCTCTAGCATCTAACTTCAAGCTTCTAACTTCTTGCGTCTAGTTTATTCTTGTTAGGTAATTTACTTTTTGTATAATAGATTCTGGACTGATTGTACGCATAGCGTCTTCATAACCCTCGGGCATTTTGTTTCCATAAATTGAAGTTGGAATTTTTGGATATTTCTTCCTGTCCGACAAAATTGCATCATTGATATCTTGATTAAAAGGGTAAAATCCAGCGTATGGATGCGTAACTCCCCATAAAGTGATAACCCTAATTCCCATCATTGCAGCTAAATGTGCGTTCCCACTATCCATCGAAATCATAACATCTAGATTAGAAATTATATTGAGCTCTTCCGAGAGATTGAATCTGTTCGCCACATTTACAACATTCAGATATTTTGAAGCAATTTTATTTAATTGTTCAGTTTCACTTTTGCCTCCTCCAAATAGGATAATTTTATTTTTCTCTGAAAGCGATTCTATTACTGATTTCATTAAATCCAAGGGATACATTTTACCGGCGTGAGCTGCAAAAGGTGCTATCCCAATCCAATTCTTGTTCTCAGAGCCTATAAAATTCGTGATGTCGTGGTTTAGTTTCTCTCGTTTCGGGAATTCAGGATTTGAAAGGTCTAATGGAAATCCTAATTCTTCAAACACATTTTCATAGCGCTGGAAGGTCGTCTTTAATTGCTGAAATTTTTCACCATTAATCAAAGCCCTTTTTTCTGCCCTTCCCTTATCTATCTGTAGAACTGGAATGTTAAATAGAAAGGTTTTAAGAATGTTGGTCCGAAGTACATTGTGAAGATCAGCAACTGCATCAACTTTCAACTTCCGGATTTGTTTGGAAAGTTTATATAATCCAAAAACACCTTTATGCACTCCCATTAAATCCGCCGACAAGATTTCAACATTAATTAAATCCTTAAAGAGCGCAGCATAACTCGCTCTCGTTAACATGGTGATTTTAACTTTAGGATATTGATGGATAAATGCGCGGATTACAGGAAGAACCATGGCTACATCGCCAAGCGCAGATAATCTTATAACAAGAATGTGATTTGGTCTTGACATTTATTTAGGGAAGCTGAGCTATAAAATTATGATAAGAACCTTCAAGTGTTACTCTTTACTTTCTTCCTCTTAAAACAGGATTTAGCTCGTCGTCATTATACATTTTCATCTGCTTGTAAACCTTCATGTATTTTTTTCCGTCTTCAATATCTTGTAGCAATTGGTCTATCGCAGAACTTAAATCCTTTCTCTGTTCTAATAGAACGTTAAGCTTCACTTTGCAGGCATTTTTGTGTGCATCTGAAGCGTCTTCCCTGTTGGCTTCCTCATCCATATGAAAGATTTTCAAGGCAAGAATTGAAAGTCTATCAATTGCCCAAGCTGGACTTTCGGAATTTATAGTTGCGTTGGTATTTGGATTAACGCCTTCATATTTCTTTAAAAAATAGCTGTCAATATATTCGACCATATCGGTACGATCTTGATTAGAAGCATCTATTTTTCTTTTCAGGGTTAATGCCGCTACAGAATCGATATTAGGATCTCGAATAATGTCTTCGTAATGCCATTGCACGGTATCGATCCAACATTTACGATATAATAAATGCTCGAATGACTGAGAATCTACATTATAAGGATTTTCAAAAGTTTGGTCCACATCATTAATATGATGATATTTCTCGATTACCTCTTCAAAAATATTATTGGCTTTGCTGCTGAACATGTACTGTTTTTTAACCCTGCAAATATACTTCTATTTAATTAACTTTACCCATTAACACTGCCGCCGAGCTCATGAAAATACACAATCTATCCGAGAAAAATTCAATCTTAAACACCTTTATATCAGAGATTAGGGACATAGATAAGCAGACGGATTCTATGCGTTTTAGGAGAAACATTGAGCGCATCGGAGAAGTTTTAGGTTATGAGCTCAGCAAGACTTTAGCTTATAAAGAGGAAGAAGTTAAAACGCCTCTGGGGACATCAAAAACTAAATTATATAAGGATGAAATTGTTCTCTGCTCAATCCTTAGAGCAGGAGTGCCGTTGCACACCGGATTACTAAATTATTTTGATTCTGCCGAAAACGCCTTCATTTCGGCTTACCGACATCATCTCGATAAACCTGAAACTTTTGATATTATAGTCGAATATCTAGCTTGTCCTTCCCTTGAAGGTAAAACACTGATTCTCGCCGACCCGATGTTGGCAACTGGGCAATCCATGGTTTCAACTTTTGAAGCTTTAAAACCTTTTGGAAAACCTAAAAAAACCTATTTGGTAAGCGTTGTTGGGGCACAAGATGGAGTGGAATTTATTCAAGATAAATTTCCTGCCGATACCGAACTTTGGATTGCGGCAATAGATTCTGAGCTTAATGAATATGGATACATCGTTCCGGGTCTCGGAGATGCAGGCGACCTTGCTTTTGGCCAAAAACTACAGCACTGAAGTTGCAAAAGGTGTGATAACCAAAACCCATATCAATAATTCCCGAAACCAACGTTCTTCTAGATTTTCTAGATAATTGGTCATAATGATGGCTAGTGGCGTAAATAGAAAAATAAATTCACTTCCATTTTTATCTGGCGCAAGAGCAACGATTAAAAGCGCGATTATTTCAGCAAAAATTATAATTACAAAAGCAGGTCGATAGCTTTTCTTTTTCGACTTAAGTTGCTTTATAAAAAAGAACAATGCCCAATTTCCGTAAGATAGAAGAAGTGTTATCCCTATAATCAAACCCATAGAATTGAGGTTTGTAAAATCGAAACTATAGTCGAACATATCCTTATAAAATTGAATATAGTCGTGATTTGTAATCATTAAATAAGCTAGACTTATTATAAAAACACAGAGCACGCCTATAAACGGTATAATCCAATTCTTTAAATCGGCAACCGCAAAGAAAATTAGACCAATAAAGATCAAGACAAAATAAAGTGAAGCCCAAAAATAAAACAGAGTCGCTATTCCCACCCAAAATGACGCATCCAAAAGCTTCTTCTTCATCTCTCGCTTAGACCTTAAGCTAATAATTCGCCTAATTGCCAACAAAACAAAGAGGTGAGCGAGGAGAATATTGGAGTTTAGAATAGTTTCTGGTAACAAAGCTACGAACAAACTGAACAGCAAAATATCATAGCTATTCTTTCTTGTAAGCTTGTTTTTAGCAGTTAAAAAGTCGAATAAGAAAATTGTGAATAGGCAAAGTCCGAAAAGAATAAGCTGCTTTATAAGCAGCGTTAAAGTAAACGGCTCGGTTATTTTGGACAACCTAGAAACAGAGAAAACAACTAAAAGTATAAGCCCAACAACGACATAGTGTATGGGTTGAGATTTGCTAAAAAATCTTGATAACATTTAGATTGTTCGTATATTTGCCTTGTAAATATATAATTATACCTTAAAACCTTGAGTGTTTTAATTTTTTAAAATCACTATTAAAAACATAAAGATGAAAGAGTTTTTTTACGGCATCGAAGATTTATTTGTGAATGTGCTTTTTGCTCCATTTGATGCTCTACGTGCATTAGAATTAGATAGCTGGTTCGCCGCTAACATTATGTCGTGGATCTTTTTTGTTGTAGGTATGGCAGCTTTTGTATATTGGATGCTTCAGTTAAAAGGATATGATGACAGAAATGAAGAAGACAAATCAGTTACTGCGCACCAATACCTATAGGTCAAAACCTATATCCTTTCTATAATTCATTCCATCAAAGTTTATTTTTTTGATATTTTCATAAGAAGTTTTAAGTGCTTCTTGATGATTCTTACCAAAGGAAGTAATTGCCATTACCCTTCCGCCAGAGGTTATAATGTTGCCGTCTTTTACAATCGCTCCCGCATGGAAAGCTAAGGAATTTTCAACCTTATCTAATCCGCTAATTATTTTCGCCTTAGTATAAGACTCTGGATACCCCCCAGATACCAACATAACAGTTGCCGCCGTTCGATCATCTAGCTGTAGTTCAATTTTATCTAAACTTTTAGTAGCAACAGCCTTAAAAACTTCAACCAAATCATTTTTTATTCTAGGAACTACAACTTCGGTTTCTGGATCACCCAATCTCACATTGTATTCTATCACTTTGGGTTCGTCGTCAACTTTTATCAATCCAATAAAAATAAATCCTTTATATGGGATTTTATCCTTTTGAAGACCTTCAACGGTAGGTTTAACGATTCTATCTTCAATCTTTCTCATAAGAATCTCATCCACGAACGGTACCGGAGAAATCGCCCCCATACCGCCGGTATTTAATCCGGTATCACCTTCACCAATTCTTTTATAATCCTTTGCGGTCGGTAAAAGCTTGTAATTCTTTCCATCGGTTAAAACAAAACAACTTAGTTCTATGCCGTCTAGAAATTCTTCAATTACAACTTTGCTACTTGCTTCTCCAAATTTGGAATCTAGCAACATGCTCTTAAGTTCATCTTTGGCTTCTTGAAGATTATTTAAAATCACCACACCTTTACCAGCCGCTAATCCGTCGGCTTTTAGAACGTAAGGCGCTTTTAAGGTTTCAAGGAATTTATAACCGGCTTCAATGCTAGCGCCATCAAAACTTTGGTAGGCCGCGGTCGGAATGTTATGTCGAAACATAAATTCCTTTGCGAATTGTTTGCTTCCTTCTAAAGTGGCGGCGAGTTTTTCTGGACCAATAACAGAAACTGCTTTTAATTGGTTATCTGCCAAAAAATAGTCATGGATACCATTTACCAATGGGTCTTCAGGACCAACAATTACCATAGAAATTCCTTCATCTAAAACCAATTTCTTGATAGCTTCAAAATCATTGACCGAAATATCAATGTTCTCTGCAACATTCTCGGTCCCAGAATTGCCCGGAGCGACAAAAAGTTTATCACAGTGTTTACTCTGAGAAATTTTCCAAGCCAAAGTGTGCTCTCGTCCTCCCGAACCTAAAATTAAGATTTTCATTAATTGGTGTTTGCGACAAAAATAAAGGCTTTTTGGCTTTAGTGAATGTCGCTTCAAAAAAAATTCAAAATATTATTGTTAAACATCTAATTTCCTTAAGTTGCCGATGAATTCTTCATCTTGAAATTTTAGTAGCGACGTGGCCTTAAATTTATTCGACCTTTCTTTGAAACTCAATAATTTCCCGATAGGAAAGGCTCGTCAACAGATTCTAGATATACAGAATAAACAGCCAAAAGAATTTGAAGATTACCAAAAAAACGCAAAAAAGGAAATCGTAGAATTCCACCTAAAACATAATAAATTTTACCGTTCGTTAAGGGAGAATATTAATGCCCATGATTGGTCAACTGTGCCAATACTAAAAAAGCGCGATTTGCAGATTCCTTTAAAAGAGCGGCTTTGTGATGTTTTTAAGTTGAAGGATGTTTACGTTAATAAAACTAGTGGCTCTGCTGGTGATCCATTTGTTTTTGCGAAAGATAAGTTTTGCCATGCCATGACTTGGGCGGTCATTCAAAATCGATTTTCTTGGTTCGGACTGGATTTTAATTCTTCTAAGCAAGCGCGCTTTTATGGAATTCCACTCGAGCTAAAAGGCTATTATAAGGAGCGGATTAAAGATTCTTTTTCACATCGATACAGATTTTCCGTTTTTGATCTTAGTGACGAAGCTTTTGATAATTGTGTCGAAAAATTTAAGAACACTGCTTTTAAATATATTAACGGATATACCAGTCCTGTCGTGCAGTTCGCTAAATATTTAGAAGAAAGAGAAATTGTTTTAAATTCAATCTGCAAAACTTTGGAGTGTTGCATCGTAACTTCCGAAATGCTCTTTGAAGATGATAAAGTCCTCTTAGAACAACAATTCGGGGTTCCTATCATTAATGAATATGGGGCTTCAGAACTAGACTTGATTGCCTTTGAAAATCCAGAGGGCGAGTGGCGGTTAAATAGCGAGACCCTTTTTGTTGAGATTTTAGATGATCACGACCAAATTTTAGAGCACGGCAAAGAAGGACGGATTGTCATCACATCTCTATACAACCAAGCCCATCCCTTTATTCGTTATGATATTGGAGATGTTGGCATCATTGACCCAAAAAGCACAACGCAACATCCTATATTACAGAAATTGGTTGGTCGTACAAATGATATTGCAATCCTACCAAGCGGCAAGAAAGCCGCAGGATTAACCTTTTATTATATTACTAAGCAAATAATTGAAGATGATGGCAATGTAAAAGAATTTGTGATCGAGCAATTAACTAAGGAAACCTTCAAAATAAGTTATGTCAGTCAGGAAGAAATCCCTGTAGAAAAAAAGAAGATTATTAAAGCTGAAATGATCAAATATTTAGAGGAAGGTTTAAATATTCAATTTGAAAGACTAGAAGTTATAAAGCGTTCGGCTAGCGGAAAGCTTAAACAATTCACATCAAAAATCCATAAATGAAAATTACGATTATAGCAGGTGCAAGGCCGAATTTTATGAAAATCGCCCCAATTATTGAGGCGATAGAACAAAAGAAAAAAGATGGAAAAAATATTAGCTATAGGTTAGTACACACCGGACAGCATTATGACAAAAATCTAAGTGGAACCTTTTTTGAAGAACTTGGGATACCATTGCCAGATAAAAATTTTGATGTTAAGAGTGGAAGTCAAGCTGAGCAAACGGCAGCGATTATGATTGCTTTCGAGAAAGATTTAATGGAAAATCCAACCGATTTAGTTTTGGTGGTGGGAGATGTTACCTCAACCATGGCCTGCGCAATCGTTGCTAAAAAAGAAGGTGTAAAATTGGCTCACGTTGAGGCAGGTATTAGGTCTGGGGATTTACGAATGCCCGAAGAAATAAACCGAATTGTAACGGACAGCCTCACCGATTATTTTTTTACCACCACAATCATTGCCAATGAAAATCTCTTTAACCTAGGCGTTAAAAAAGAGCAAGTTTTCTTCGTTGGCAATGTGATGATAGATACCCTCAAGAAACATCAACGCAATTTTAAAAAGCCGAAAATCTGGGACGGAATTGGATTGGAAAACAAAAAGTTCTTTGTGCTTACCATGCATCGACCTAGTAACGTTGACGAGAAAAATGACCTAAAAATAATTATAGAAAAGATTTCTGAGTTTAGTAGGGGATTGCCGATTGTATTTCCGGTTCATCCCAGAACCAAGAAGTTGCTTCAAGAATTAGATTTAAATTCCGAAAACCTTCATTTCGTTGAACCATTGGGTTACTTGGAGTTTAACTATTTGGTTAAAAATGCCTTTACCGTTATTACCGATTCTGGCGGAATTACTGAAGAAACAACGGTTATGAACGTCCCTTGCATCACTTTAAGAGAAAATACTGAACGCCCAGAAACATGTGTTTTAGGAACTAATGTTCTCGTAGGAAAGGACATCGATAAATTGAAATTTTATATTGAGGAGCTTTTTAAGGGAAGTTGGAAGACTTCCAAAGAAATTGATCTATGGGACGGAAAGGCGGCAGTTAGAATCATTGATGAAATTTTACAGATCTATAAAGTTGAATGAAAGAAATCTTCATCATAACTAGTTATTATCCACCAGAAATTGGGGCAGCTTCCAACCGTATTAGACATATGGCGGAAGGTCTTCAAGATTTAGGTTATAAAATCACAGTGGTTACGCCCCTTCCCAACTACCCGACCGGAAAGATTTTCAATGAATACAAAGGAAAGTTTATCTCAAAATCGAGTCATAATAACGTCAACGTTATTAGGTTATGGATTTATGCGAGTAATTCCAAAAACAGGATAAAGCGACTCTTGGCCATGCTCTCCTTTAGTTTTAGCCTAATAACTTTCTACATTTCCCATAAAATCCCAAAAACGGTTATTGTACAGTCACCGCCTTTATTGGTCGCATTTACGAGTATGTTTCTTCTGAGGTCGAAAAATCGAAAACTGCTCTTGAATATTAGTGATCTCTGGCCAAGTGCGGGTGTTGAACTTGGAGCTATTTCTGAAGGTTTTGGTCTAAAGATTTTAAAACGGATTGAAAAATTCAACTATAAATCGGCTGAATTAATTCTGGGTCAAAGTCTGGAAATACTAAAACACGTTAAAGCGATGTTTCCGGTAAAGAAAACTTTCTTGTACAGAAACTACCCGGTAATAGAGAAGAGCGCGAATAACTATACCCATAATGCGTCAGCGGCTAGAAAATCCATTGTATATGCCGGATTATTGGGAATTGCGCAAGGAGTTTTGGAATTATGCAAAAATCTAGATTTTACAAATGTCGATTTTCATATTTATGGCGATGGGGCAGAGAGAAAAGATTTAGAGATATATATCATCCAAAATCCAGAGCTTCCAATTACCTATCACGGAAATGTTTCAAGGGAAAAGTTACATGACGAAATAACAAGATATGATTTTGGGATTATTCCATTAAAAAACCGGATTTACGGCTCTGTGCCTTCCAAGATTTTTGAATATGCCTTTTTAGGACTTCCCATTATTTATTTTGGCGGAGGTGAAGGTGAAGATATTGTAGATGCATATAAGTTAGGGTTTTCTGTGGAGTCAGGAAATTTTCTTGAATTGAATAAATGCATCGCTCAGATAAAGAAAGATGAATATAATTTAGATTACAGAAATAGAATTAAAGAATCAGCAAGGTCAAATTTTGACCATTTAAACCAAATTGAAGAACTTGTGAAGCAGCTCTAATAAGCTTTATCTTCACCTTTAACGGTATTGATAAAAGTGTTAAAAATAATCCTGAGGTCCAATAGCAGCGACCAGTTTTCCACATAAAAAATATCGAATTTAACCCTCCCGATAATATCCCGATCGGTTTCGACTTCACCCCTAAATCCACTGATTTGTGCAAGGCCGGTTATACCTGGTTTTACAAAATGACGTACCATAAACTTATCGATTCTCTTGGCGTACATATCCGTATGGCTAACCATATGCGGTCGAGGGCCGACAACAGACATATCTCCAAAGAGCACATTAAAGAATTGAGGAAGCTCATCAATACTTGTTTTTCTAATAAACTTACCGACTTTTGTAACCCTATCATCGCCTTTGGTTGCCTGATATAAATGGGCGTCCTCATTAGGCATCATAGATCTAAATTTATAACAATCAAATTCCTGATAATTAAATCCGTTACGGGATTGCTTAAAGAAAACAGGGCCTTTTGTTTCCAATTTAATGAAGATTGCGACAATGGGAGTCAGCCATGAAAGGATAAAAGTAATCACGAAGGCCGCAAACAAAATATCAAAAATCCTTTTTACGAAGGTGTTTAATGGTGTTTCTAGCGGAATATCCCGAAGTGATAATATTGGGAGATAATCGTAATATTCATATTTAAGCTTTTTGGAATAAATCTCCTTGTTATCTGGTAAGAACTTTAGAATTTTTAGATTATTATCCGCAAAATCTATGATTTCATTAATTTGAAAATTGCTTAAATCTGAAATCGAACAATATATCTCATCGATATTGTCCTCTAATATAAATTGAAAACAACGATTTAAATCTAGATTTTTATTTTCGCGTAAGTTAAAAGTCCGTTTGTGCACATAGCCATATTCCGGGTTTTCATTGAAAAATCCCTGAAGAGCAATCGACTTTTTATTCCCTCCAAAGATTACAGTTTTTCGATAGTTTCCTCCAAATGATGCACGATACTTTTGAAGAATATAATAAATAGCAAATTTAGCAATGGCTATAAAAAAGAAGGATAAAAGGACATATTTTACGATACCTCTTGGAAATAATCCGTATTCCCGGAAATAACCGGAAAAGGCAAAAACTATTAAGGCAAAGAGTATCATTTGTTTAAAAACAAGTGACAGAATCGTTACCTCTCGTGTATATCGATATACTTCATAAAAATTTGAGGAAAGCGATAAAAGAATCCAGGAAGCAGATATAATTAACAAGAAAATTAGAGCGTCAACATTTGGAAAAAAATAAAAAATCGCCAGACCATTGATGATTCCCAAATCAATGGCATATGAAAGCGGGCGTAAATAACCAGAATATCGACCTTGTTTAAATAGGCTCAATCTATTTTTTTATATGCTTGGTAAAATCTTTATGTTCGCTCTTAAATAATTCTTCTTCAGTTAACGATTTAAAATAATCGTAGGTAGTCTTCATGCCCTCCGCCCTATCTACTTTCGGTTCCCAATTAAGTAATTTTTTGGCCAAAGAAATGTCTGGCTTTCTTTGCATTGGGTCATCCACTGGCAAATCCTTGTAAATCACTTTTTGGTCGGTACCGGTAAGTTTTATGATTTCTTCGGCAAAATCCTTAATGCTAATTTCATGTGGGTTACCAATATTCACTGGGCTAGAGTAATCACTGAAGAGCAATTTAAAAATTCCTTCAACTTGGTCATCGACATAACAAAAAGATCTAGTTTGAGAGCCATCTCCGAAAATCGTCAAATCTTCTCCTCTAAGCGCTTGACCCATAAAAGCTGGGATAACGCGACCATCATTGAGTCTCATTCTTGGACCGTATGTATTGAAAATACGAACGATTCTGGTTTCTAGACCATGAAATCGATGATAGGCCATCGTAATTGACTCTTGAAATCTTTTTGCCTCATCGTAAACACCTCTTGGACCGATGGTATTTACGTTTCCGTAGTAGCTTTCTGTTTGAGGATGTACTAGTGGGTCGCCATAAACTTCAGAAGTAGAAGCGATTAAAATCCTAGAATTTTTCGCTTTTGCAAGTCCTAGCAGATTATGAGTGCCTAACGAGCCAACCTTCAATGTTTGAATCGGTATTTTAAGATAATCGATTGGACTAGCCGGCGATGCAAAATGTAGAATGTAATCTAAATTTCCTTTAAAATTAACGAACTCGGTTACATCGTGCTCAACAAAATGAAAGTTTGGGTTATCGTAAAGATGTTCAAGATTTTTTTGATCCCCAGTAATGAAATTATCCATCCCTGTGACGTTAAATCCCTCAGCTAAAAATCTATCACATAGGTGGGAACCTAGAAACCCTGCTGCGCCGGTAATTAATATTGATTTAGCCATTTAACTTGTCTTTCTTCCGATTGAGTTGTAATAAAATCCTTGATCTACCATATCATTTACGTCGTACAGGTTACGTCCGTCAAATATCACAGATTGGCTCATTACATCTTTAAGCTGACTGAAATTTGGTGTCCTAAAAATGCTCCATTCAGTACAAATTACCAAGGCATCGGCCTTTTCTGCTGCTTCGTACATATTTTTGGCAAATTTAATTTTATCACCAAATTTTCTTTCAACGTTTTCCATCGCTTCAGGATCGAAAGCAATGATTTGGGCCCCGGCCGATAATAGTTCTTCAATTATGAACAAGGCTGGTGCCTCACGGATATCGTCGGTTTCTGGTTTAAAAGCTAAACCCCAAATTCCTATTTTTTTACCTTTCAAATCGTTATCAAAATAATTTTTGATTTTAGGTATTAAGGCCGTTTTTTGTTTGGTATTAACATCTATTACGGAATTTAATATCTTGAAATCGTAATCGCTGTTCTGTCCTGATTTATATAAGGCTTTAACGTCTTTTGGAAAGCACGAGCCTCCATATCCAATCCCGGGAAACAGAAAACGTTTCCCTATCCTAGAATCTGTACCCATTCCTATTCTTACTTTATCAACGTCCGCTCCGACAAGTTCGCAGAAATTTGCAATCTCGTTCATAAACGTGATTTTAGTCGCCAAAAAAGAATTTGCCGCATATTTTGTAAGTTCCGCTGAACGCTCGTCCATGATAATTATTGGATTTCCTGATCTAACGAAAGGCTTATAAAGCTTTTCCATTAATTTAATGGCTCGGTCCGAGCTAGCACCAACGACAATTCTTTCCGGTTTTAAAAAATCATCTACAGCGAAACCTTCTCTTAGGAATTCTGGATTAGAAACAACATCGAAGTCAACTTTTGCGTTTTTTGCTATAGCGGCGTGAACTTTGTCCGAGGTACCCACTGGTACAGTACTTTTATCCACGATAACCTTGTACTCAGTAATCAACTTTCCGATATCATCAGCTACACCTAATATATACTTAAGATCTGCTGAACCATCTTCATCTTCAGGGGTAGGCAATGCAAGGAAAATTATATCACCATGATCGAGGCCTTCCTGAAGGTTATTAGAAAATTTTAATCTGTTTGCCTTTATATTTCTCTCAAATATTACATCTAAATGAGGCTCATATATTGGCACCTCACCATTTTGCATTTTCTTAACTTTGTTGTCATCTATATCGATGCAAATTACGTCGTTTCCTGTTTCAGCTAAGCAAGTACCTGTAACCAACCCAACATATCCAGTTCCTACTACAGTTATTTTCATTCTCTTTTAATGTTTCTATTATTTATTTTTACTACTTCATTTTCAAAAACGGTTCGGTTAAGTAAGCTATATAGGATGATGAATAAAAACAATCCCGTTTGCCTCCATAAAAACGTTTCTGTGAAAAAGACAAAAGTAATTGTAATACTAAACATTATGAACAAAAAGTCCTTTGAATTTAGAGCGTTCACGAATAATATCCCGAGCATCCCCAATAATAAACCTAAACCAAAAATACCAGTTTCAGAAAAAATTTGGGCATACTGATTATGATAGTTGTAAGTATGAAAACCGGGATAGGTGTTAAATTTTATATGTCTTTTAAGTGTATTATCTCTAGAAGCATATAAGCCAAATCCCTTCCAAAAAATGGCTTCCTCTTTTAATTGATCTTTTAAAATTCTAAGCTGTAACAACCTTATAGAGGTGCCTGTCCACAGGTAGACATGTCCGAATTCCTTTTTTGTCCAAACCTCTTCAATCTTGGTCTCTTTTTCGAATAAAAACCTTTCCATCAACTTTTTAGGCGCCAGATAAACAATAACAGTTCCCATAATAATCAAATAAACTAATTTTACTCTATTTACTCTAAAAGAAAACATGTATACCAGTATGGCTACTGCAAGAATTATTAACATTAATTTGGATGACAGTAGAAAACCTAGAATAATAAAAAATACGATCTTAAAATTATCTTGAAATGTTTTTGTTTTTTTTGACAACAAATAAAAGAGGCTAATGGAAAAAATTACAGATACGTAAATTGCGTTCAACTCTAAATCACTGACCAATTCATGATATGTAAAAACACCTAAAGAAAAGGACTCCGTATATCGAATAAAAGCTGAAATCAAAAAAAATATACCTAATAAAATATTTGTGCCTGTAAATATTCTGAAGATTAAATAAAATGATTTTAATGTAAATTTCGGAATTAAATTAAAGGCAATAGGCACCAATATAAGCACTACGGTTCTTGCCAATCCTTTTTTAGTTTGATCGATATCCACAGACCAAAATAATGTGATGAAAAAGAGAAAATAAAGGGCTATCGGTAGTAACAGGTTAGAATCTATCTTCAGTTTTTGTTTGTGAATAATGAAATATCGTATAGAGAAAAAAACAAAAATTCCTAATGCAATACTGCTCGGCGCAAACCCAATCAGGATTGTGGATAAGACCAATGCAATAAGATACCCCAAAAACTTCTGGGAATTTATAAATTGTTTGATCTTCGCTTTAAACATTCATTAAAAAAATCTAGATACATATTATTGATTAAATCCCAAGTGAATCTTTGGTGTATTTTTTTAACACAGTTTTCGGTTCTGTCTCTGTGCTCTGCTTTTCTTTTATTTTCTATACAATCTCGCACATCTTGCTTTGAGCTAAAGTAAAATGCATCATCCTCTAATATCGATTTATTGAATTCATTATCATGAGCAATTATCAATGTATGTGAAGCCATCGCTTCGAGCAGAGATGGGTTTGTACCCCCTACGGAATGACCATGAAAATATAGATTGGAAAAATATCTCAAGTTATTCAAATGCTCCATATCATAAACTCCGCCAATAAATTTAATATGATTGGAGTTCTTATACTTATTTTTTAGATACGATCCGAATTTGTTAGAATCATGATTACCGATAACTAAAAAAGGCGTTTTATTCTCCGCCATTTCAACACCATCTAAAATTATTTCCAGGCTGTTTTCTGGCTCAAACCTAGCGATCAGCAAATTGTATTTTTCAAGTTCTACGCTATAGTATTCCAAAACTTGAGTGTCGGGATTGGAAAAAGGTTCAGCTCCATAGGCTATATATTTGGATTCAACTTCATATATATTTCTTAAATATTTTTGAATTCCCAAAGAATCCGAAATTAAGTAGTCACTGGATTTTACGGCAAGTTTTTCGGCATATTTTAAAAACCTTTTTTCCAGAGTAGAATATTTAGAACGTCTCCACTCCATACCGTCCATATTGGTAATGATAACACTGTCTTTGGGCAAAAGTCTGTGCCAAATGGTATTGCTCGTATACCCCAGTTGTAATATGATGTCAAAAATTCTCTTTCTAGAATCTAAAATGCAATTTAGATCATAGATAAATTGTCCCACGGTTCCAATTTTATTTTGAGGGTCGTGACAATGGATGATATTAACGCCTTTAAATTTATGTTGCTTATATGGGTGATTACTTGAATTGTAGACACAAACTTCATGATTTTTAGTTATCAAAAAAGTGGCAAAATATTCTGCAAATTGCTCAAATCCTCCATAATGGTTTGGTATTCCTCTAGTGCCTAATATTCCAATCTTCATTGATTTCTCTGGATTAAAAATAAAATGCCCCCCAAAAGAAGAGTAGTTATGTCCGATAAATTATAAATGCCATTAATCACTAGGGATGTACTAATATAAAACAATACAATCCCAAATATCATGTTGGCCAATGGAGAATTTCTGAATTTTGACTTCTTATAGGCCAGGTAATTACCAAGTATGAAGAGAAGATAGAACATGACTCCCAGTACCCCGGTTTTGTATAATACAAATACATATCCGTTATGCAAGATAGATATGTAACGCATCCCTTTGGGGTCATCAGATAATGGGGCATAAAAATCCAAGTCGACTAATGAGCCGGCGCCTAAACCTAATGACCATGCCACAATGCCTTGTTCATTTAATTGACTTATTGCCTTACTCGCCTCGTAAGCTCTCCAATGATCCCATAACTGTGCATGGTTTGATATATCAAAACTTTCTTGAGAAATAAAAATTTCAGCTGGAGCTAATTTTAATTTATATAAAAAATTGTCTAATGTACTGTTACTGTCTCGAGGTATATTGACTGAAAATAGATAGGTGTAAAATAAGGCTAAGCTAATTAACCCAAGGAAAATATATCGTAAACCTTTTTTTGAGATTCTTAAATATCCCAGAAAGGCCAAGGATACTATAATTATCAAAGCGAACATTGTCCTTGAGAAATAAAGCAAAAATGATATTGCCAAAACAATTGTAATTAATCTTAAATATTTAATAGTTAATCCCTCGTGCTGGGTTTTTGAAATTATAATGGCCAATGCAAATAATTCTAAAAAATTATCTGTCCCAATGGCCGAACGCATATTATTCATTGAAAATGAACTCATTTGCGAAATATAGATTAGAAATTGAAAAATATGATAGACTGCAAAGCCTGTTGCCGTGAAAATAATTATTTTAAAAAAAGTATTTCTATCATTGATTTTTTTGCTAATCAAATAGCCAATCAAAAGGAACAAAACTGGTTTTAGTATATATAGAAAGTCCTTTAAAATAAATATAAAGTCAGATTTTCTAAAAAAAGCACCTAAAATTGCTATTAAAAGAATACCAATTAAAGGACTCAGGTTATTTAAAAAATTTATAGAAATGAATGTTTTTGATGATGAAAGCAATAAAATAAATAATAAGAATGATAAAATTATTACGGCTTCAAAAGAATCAAACAAAAGACTCACCACAAGTAAAAGAACAAATAGAGTCTTAAACAAAAACAAATTTTTCACCATTTTAATCTGGACTTTGGCAAAGATTGAGTATTTTTTTGTTCAAGAAGACAACCATAATTTGATAAGAGAAAGATTAAGTAGAATCATATAGTAATATATTTAATTTTTTTAATTGGTTATGGCAGCAGGGTTTCTTTCTTTTTCCCTGTCAGAAATAAGTTGTTCTAACTGTATAAGCCCATAAAAGATTTCATGATGTGCCACTTCCAAAGATTTGGTTTCAAATGATATTTTCAATAGCGTACTTAATTTTCATAGCCGATTTTTCCCAATTGTAAGTCTTCTTCAACTGATCCAATACATATGTATCTGGACGGGAGTTAAGATTCTCTTCAATACAATTTTTCATATTTTCTAAATCATCTGGGTCAAATCTCATTGACTTCATAAAGGTATAGTCAGACATTCCCGTGGTATTTGAGCATATCGACGGAATTTTAGCCGCCAAAGCTTCCAAAGGTGGAATTCCAAACCCCTCGGCTACAGACGGGTAAACAGATAAATCAGCTCCACGTAGCAATAAAACCCCCTCTCTAAAATCAATATTCTTTAGTGAAACTACTTTAGATTTGACGTTTATAGTTAAACTTTCAAAATATCTTCGATATTCTTTATTTTCAATGGCATCATTACCTACAAAAACTAATGAATAATTTCTATGATATTCATTTTCTACAAAAACTTTTAGAAGTGAAAGGTGATTTTTTCTTGGTTCCCACCTACTTATATATATCCAGTAATCTTTCAATCCATATTTTATACAAATTTCATTTTTTACGTCTTTTTTATCGTAATCCTCAAAATAAATAGGATTAACTGCATTCGGGGTTATCAGGATATCGTTTATTTTAAAATATTTCTGAATCCGCTCTTTGGAAAATGAAGAAACGGTAAGGACTATATCTGACCTCATGGCGCTCCATTTAAAAAGATATTTGTACTTTATCCTATAACTTAAAGGGAAATATTGGGGATAATCCATGAATAGAATATCATGAATTGTGACAATGTAACGGCAGCTTTTAAATGGGGGTACAATATATTGAAAATGAGCAAAATCAATATGATATTTTTTTACTATTGAAGGTATGCCTATTATCAATCTATAATATTTACTGGTAAACTTATAATCTAGATACGTGACATTATCGTGTATTCCGAATATCGTTTTTAAGAATTCTGAATTGTTTGAAGCAAGATGAAAATGAAAGTTCTTATCAAGAATCAATTTAGAGTAAATGCCTTTTAGATAAGTGGTTGTGCCCTGAAAAGTTCCATCAAAGACATGACAATCAACTAATATCCTTATTTGATTACTCATTTTCTTTTTTTACTTTTTTTACTGTTTTTTAAAAATTAGCATCTTAGAGCATAACCCTGAATGCATTTAACACTATATGTTTTTAACATTGATAAGTTATAGCACCCCTTTAAATGATTTAACCTTCCTGTTTACGGAAATCATCATTTTTCCGATAGTTGTTCCGAAAGAATTAAAATGTTTGTGGGCATAGATTTCATAGCCTTTAAGCAATAAATTCTCTCGGGATTTATTAAAGCCTACAAAATGAATATAATTTAGGTCTGAACGAAAAATGCATTTTTTTCCAATATCCGCCATTCTTTTACATAAATCCACATCTTCGACGTACATAAAGTAGTCGGTATCAAAACCATTGATCATATCATAATCGGATTTTCTAATTAACATAAATGCGCCAGAAACCCAATCAACAGCATATTTTTTTTTTTCAAAATTTCCTTTTTTAAAAGCATTTCTTTTATCAGAAAGCATTGAGATTTTTATTAGCCTCCACGGTGAGGGGAACCTTCCCACAGCAGAAATATACTGTTTTTGAGCATCTATCATATTAATCGCTACAATTCCATTATCTGTATTTTCACGCAGCGTCTGGATGGCTGGTAACAGATGGTCTTGGAGTATCGTATCGATGTTTAATAATAGAATAGTACTACCCACTGCTTTTTTTACCCCCAAATTATTGGCTTTTCCAAAACCTAGGTTGGTATTGCTTTCGATAAGTCTAACTTCGGGGAATTTTTGTTTTATATAGAGACAGCTCTTATCATGAGAATGGTTGTCAACCACAATAACTTCATGGTCTATGTCCTTCAGTGCATACTCTAGAGAATTAAAACAGGCTTTAATAAAGGATAGTCCATTATAATTTACAATTATCACCGATAAATCTATTTGCATTGATTGATTTTTGATTGGATTATATGAAAGTATAAAAGCCTAATTTTTTCTTAATAAAGATTACAAAAACAGTATTAATGATAAAATTAGTTATTAAGCTGGCCGTAGCTGCCCCTATAATCCCTAAAGAAGGTATTAACAGTAAATTTAAACCCACATTTAGCAAAAACCCAAATACAAAAATGTTCCTAACTAACTTCTGGTTATTAGTCATGTTTAATATTTGATCAACATTTCCGGTAATTGCGTTAAATAAAGCCCCAATGGTAATCAAAATCATTATTAGGCTGCCAGAAACAAATCCATCTCCAAAAAAAGAAAGTATGAACTTACTAAAAAATATAAGAATTATAGCTAACGGAACTGTCAAAAGAATCACGACTTGAGTCGCCTTATTGACGGTTTTTCTCATTTCTGAAAAATTCTTTTTATAGAACAACTCTGATACTTTGGGCATTATAACCACATTCATTGAAGCTACAAAAAACAGCGTCAGATACCCGAGTTTAAATGCGACATTATAAATGCCTATTTGACTTTCTGATTCGAATCTTCCTAGCATCAAGATATCTGTCCAATTAAGTAAAACCAAAAAAATTCCGCTCAGCATCATCGGAAAAGATTTTTTCAATATCTCTTTTGTAGAGATTAAAGGGTATTCAACCACATATTTATTGAAATAAATGGCTAAAAAACCTATTATCGAAGTTATGATTATTGATAAACTATATGCAAGGAAGGTAAAGTAGGATTCAAAACCCATTTCCCGAAAAAGCACTAATAAAAAGATAAACAATACATTAGGCGAAATAAAAAGATATAAACCATAGGTAATGAACTTTTTGATGGACATAAAATAATAACAGATTGTTTCATGCAAAATCAAAAAGGGGATACTTGCGGCAAGTATTAGAAAATAAGGTGATAGATTTGGCTTGTTAAAAACGTCGGTGGCAATGCTTTTTGCATAAAAAAAATAAAAAAGCATCGGGACAATTGCTGATAAAAGAGCAATCTTCAGATTCTTAAAAAAAAAACCTTTTATTTTACTTTCGCTGCTGAAATCGCCAGTGAAGCTAACAAATGCGATTGGGATACCAAGGGCAAAAACCATGACTGTTATTTGTTGCGCTGTCATGGCCAATGAATACCTTCCAAATACAGTTTCCCCATAAAAATTTGTAATAAACCACATGGTTAAAAAACTTAATACCATGGCGATTATTCTAAAGAAAAATGTTATTCCACCTTTTGACAATACATATTTTGTGATCTCTTTGTCCTGGAGAAATTTTTCTGTCATAGTTCTGAAGCTAAATCTCTTGTTTTAACTGGTTGACCAATCTTTCTATACCAAAAGTTGGAGACATAGTTTCAGTATGCATATGTGTTGATAATGATGGCAATGGCGATAAGCACAACAGTTTGTTGAAGAAAAATGATTTTCCGTACAAGTTTGCACTTAAATATCTATCGTTTGCTCTATGAGAAGATTTTAGCAATACCCTTGAATACTTTTTTATGTCCGACACTTGTATTAGGAAGGTAAATGTCGTGTCGGAGACTTGCCGCCAATGCGAAGTGCTCGTTTTAAATATGAAGGACTTTTCCATATATTCAGGTTTATACCTATCGGGGTAGTTACAAGGAAAAATCACCACTCCGGGTTTCGTAAAATATCTGGGGAAAGATAAAAGGGTTATATATCTTTTTTTCAATAGTTTTTTTATTCTTATCCTACCAGGAATTAAACTTTCCTTTTCTTTTATTAGGGAAACGATATTTTCAAAAAAACCAGGCTCGTGCAAATAGTCGTCTTCACAAAAATAAACCCATTCGCTTTCATCGAAATCCGAGGCAATATTTAATGTTTTCCTAATGGAATTGTCATTACCGAAAACTCCTTCAATTAGTTGGATGTCATTTTTTAGATAAAAGCTTTTCATTTCATCTGAAAGATTATCTCCTACCACAATAATGTTACAATTGTATCCCTTACTAGCCTTATATAGGCTGTTAAAACAAATTTTAATTAGAGTCTTTTTGTCCAAACCAAATGGTCTTGGGGATTTGTTTACGGCGTTAACTACATCGCAAGATCTGAAAATGATATTTATTTTGGGACAATCTGCCATTAGGTTATTTTTTGGCCAAGTTGAAAAAATATTGGGTTGAAAAAAACTCTTCAAACAAGTTAAACGTAAGGGAATTCAAAATTTTAGATATTGATTTACCTTTAAAGTTTCTGAGAGAGCTTTCTGTTTTTGTTATTTTAAAATTTGAGCATTCAAAAAGTGTTTCCATGTTCTTTTTACAATAAAATCGTAAGTGCGTATAGTCAAAAAGTCCATTTTCTTCATAACTAAAATCCCCTTTTATATATATTTTTAACAAGGCAGAGTAATGTCTGATGTTAGGCATACTTACCACCATCTCCCCATCAGGCTTTAATAAGGCATGCATTTTATCAAGAGTACGTTTAGGATCGAAAATATGCTCGAGCACATCGGGCAAAAGAATTAAATCAAAGTAGTTATCGAATTCCTTTAAATCAATTTCATTGATGTTGCCAAAAATAAAGCGGTCGATTTTTTTGTAATTGCTCTTATTTGCTTTGTCTTCGAAAAGCTCAATAGCGACTGCCTCTTTTGCAATTCCTTTCTCTTTCAGATAAAATAAAGTCTCCCCGTAAGCAGCTCCTATTTCGAGGATTTTAAGGTTCTTTTTTTTGCCAAAAAACTCGATGAGATCATGTCTTATATTTGAATAATACTTGGTGGATTTATCTTGGTAATCCATAAGCGCCGATTACTAGTTGATTTTCAAATTGGTATCTCAAATAAATATTGTGTATCATCATAAGGGATAGGTCGTGATTGCTTTCTCAGAAATAGAAAATGGTCTGAGGTATCTCCCCGTCGAAATTATAAAACATAATCAAATTAATCATTTTAAGAATGATTTAATCATTGTGGAAATTTATCATAATTTTTGAATTAACCCCATAAATGAGTAGTTTTCTCCCATTTCTGCCCAACTTTCTAACAACATCTTTTATTCCTGTTAATTTCTAACAAATCTAAATTTGAGATTTACTTCCGAAAACAACATATTTAAGTAAATTTTTTAAAAGCTAGGGTCTTATAGATACTATCATAAGTGAATTCTATAAATTATCTTGACTTTTGTTATTCTATTATTATTATTCTCAAGCTAGGTGGACTTTACTCTTTTTGCTCATAAGGCTCCGACTGATTCTCAGTCAATCCAAAAATGAATCATTACTGGTTTTGGGCCCTGTTCAAAAATACCTTTTACATAATAGTTGTATTCAGGCACATAAGTTAAAATCAAGTCGATCATTTCTTTGGCAATATTCTCTTTGTGGTAGGCGGTTATTGCAATTTTGGGCTTATTTTTTTTAATTGTTTGTTTTGCCCCTTTTAGCATTTCATACTCGTAACCCTCAATATCGGCTTTTATATAGGTGATTTTCTGATTTTCTGGTATTATGGAGTCAATTTTTCTTAAGTTAATCATATGATTTATACTTCCTTGATGTTCACCTATTCGGCCCATAAGTGCGTCCTCTGAAAAATTTATAACACCATCCTCATCGCCAACCGCTGTATTATGAATTACAACTTTCTCTTCAAAAGGTTTGAAGGTTGTTGCTAATGCTTCACAAAATGATTGGCTTGGTTCTACTAAGAATATTTTTTCACACGTATTAATGATTGCCAGGGGAAAAAGTCCCTCGGCCGTCCCGATATCCAATAAGATTTCGCCATTTTCAACATCTGTGTGGTTCTTTCTGTAATAATGCCAATCCTCGGAGTCAAAGGTTTCTGATGTTACTTGATAAACAGAGTTGATATCGAATTCTAAAGGCCAAAAAAGTGTGTTTGGAAGATTCTTAAATCTAACTTCATAAAATGAATTTTTTTCGATCCGTTCTATATATTTACTGGCAATTTGTCTTGTTGTTGGCCTAAAGAGAAACTTTACCATCTCAACCAAACTTATATTATTTTTAGGTCCGATAATCCAATAAAATAAAATTTTTAGTCTTCTCATGGGGCCATAATGTTCAATTCTTATAGACTATCTATTCTCGTTTTAATTTTATTGAGGATTGGGTTGTTTTTGATTCTTCCCCAGATAAGATATATCTCAAGCTATGTTGTAGGTTCTAAATTCGAAATTAATATCTTTTTTTATTTTCACCTCACACCACCATCCCAGCAGCTACCGTTTCATTTGTGGCATCATCTACCAAAATAATACTACCAGTGGTCCTGTTATCCCTGTAAGAATCGACCATCAGCGGCTTAGTGGTCCTTATTCTAACTCTACAAATATCATTCATTCGTAACTCATCGTCATCAGAATGGCGATCTAGAGTATTTATATCATACTTGTAAACCACTTCCTTGATCATTGCCTTTTGTTCATTTGAAGTATGATGTATACTATACTTAGCTCTGGGTTTTGAAGGCGTACTGTTTAGCCAGCAAAGCATAGCTTCAATATCTTGTGAAGTGTCTGGTTTATTATTTGACCTAACTATCATATCCCCTCTACTCACGTCGATATCGTCTTCTAGCGTAATAGATACTGACATGGGAGCATATGCTTCATTTAAGGATTTTTCAAAAGTGTCAATGGATTTTATCTTCGAAATAAAACCCGACGGTAGTACGGTAATTTCATCTCCAACTCTGAGAACACCACTTGCCATTCTCCCCGCATACCCTCTATAATCTCTATGGGTATCGTTTTGTGGGCGCAAAACGGTTTGGACCGGGAATCTTGCGTCTATCTTGTTTATGTCACTGCTGATGTGCAATGTTTCTAAGGTTCCCAATAAAGGAGCTGCTTGGTACCATTCCATTCTTTCTGAACGATGAACTACATTATCGCCTTTTAAGGCGCTAATCGGAATAAACCGAATATCCTTAACCAGCATTTTCGAGGAGAATTCTTCAAACTGATTAATTACCTTATTGTAAGCTTCTTCAGAATAATTAACCAAATCCATCTTGTTAATACACACAATTAGGTGTGGTATGTGAAGCAGGGATGCAATAAAAGAATGCCTTTTGGTTTGTTCAATCACTCCATGTCGGGCATCTACTAAGATAATTGCGGCATTTGCAGTTGAAGCGCCAGTGACCATATTCCGGGTATACTGAATATGCCCCGGCGTATCTGCTATAATGAACTTTCTTTTAGGCGTAGTGAAATAACGATAAGCAACATCAATTGTAATTCCCTGTTCTCTCTCGTCTTTAAGCCCGTCAGTGAAAAGCGCCAAATCCACTCCATCATGACCTTTTTTTCTGCTTGTATTTTCAATGGCTTCTAACTGGTCTTCAAATATAGATTTAGAATCATATAACAATCTTCCGATAAGGGTGCTTTTGCCATCATCAACACTGCCTGCAGTGGTAAATCTCAATAGTTGATTATTATCTATCATAATTTTAATTAAATATTCCTAGAAGTAACCTTGACGTTTACGATCTTCCATTGCAGTTTCTGAACGCTTGTCATCGCTCCTATTGCCTCTTTCAGTTTGTCTCATGGTAGACACTTCGTTTACAATTTTTTCTAAGGTATCCGCGTCTGATTCGATTCCGCCAGTAATTGTAATATCTCCTAAGGTTCTAAAACGTATTTTCTTATTTACGACCTCTTCACTTTCCTCTATTTTTAAAAACTCAGAATTGGGTATCCATGAACCGTTGCGATAAACCACATCCCTATCATGAGCAAAATATAAAGATGGTATTGGTATATTCTCACGTTCGATATAATTCCAAACATCCATTTCTGTCCAATTACTTATTGGAAAAACCCTAAAATGTTCACCTTCAAAATATTTTCCATTAAAAAGATTCCATAATTCTGGTCGTTGATTTTTAGGATCCCACTGTCCAAATTCATCTCGATGGGAAAAAAACCTTTCTTTAGCTCTGGCTTTTTCTTCGTCCCTTCTTCCTCCTCCTATGGCGCAATCTACTTTATGAGATTCAATAGCATCAAGCAGTGTGGTAATTTGCAAGGCGTTTCTAGTTGCGTTCTTTCCTTTTTCTTCCGCAACTCTGCCGCCATCTATTGACTCCTGTACCGACCCTATAATTAAATTAAGATCAAGTTCGTTGATTAAATCATCCCGAAATTTAATTGTTTCAGGAAAATTATGTCCTGTATCAACATGCATTAATGAAAATGGAATCTTGGAAGGAAAAAATGCCTTTTTCGCCAAATGTGTTACCACTATCGAGTCTTTACCTCCGCTAAATAGAATGACCGGATTCTCAAATTGTGCCCACACCTCTCTTAGAATGAATATCGCTTCACTTTCTAACTCGTCTATATAGTTTAAATAATACTTGCTCATAACAATTTGATTTTGGGTAAAACATATGAAACTACCAACTCAGCCGCCTCTTCTATGCTCAAGCCTTCTGTAATAATCTCAATTTCAGGATTAGTTGGTTGTTCATAAGGAGCAGAAATACCTGTCATGTTTTTAATTTCACCTTTACGAGCCTTTTCATAGAGTCCCTTTACATCCCTTTTTTCGCATTCAGCTAAACTGGTATTCACAAAAATCTCAACAAAGTTAACATCCTTAACGACACTTCTAATACCATCACGGTCTTTTTTATAGGGAGAAACAAATGCAGCCAAAACTACTATGCCGGCATCGAGCATTAAGTTCGAAGTCTCTGCAATCCTTCTGATATTTTCGGTCCTGTCTTCAGGGGAAAAAGATAAATCCTTATTTATTCCTTTGCGAACATTGTCGCCATCAAGTGTATAGGTGCGAATTTCCATATTATGAAGCCTCTTTTCAACTTCATTTGCGATAGTGGATTTTCCTGAACCAGAAAGCCCGGTGAACCACAATAGCAGTGATTTGTGGTTATTCAATTTTTCTCGGTGTATTCGCTCTAAATTGTAAGAATGTTTGCTAATGTTTTCTGCCGTGCTCATCTGTGTTCCCTGCTTTCTAGACCATAATCTAATTTATACCAAACCTTTTCATGAAAATAATACAAGGCCATTTTAGTAATCACTTCTGCCATACCAATTTTGAAACCTGTCAAAGGATTTCCGGTAATTAGCCAGGCAAGCAGCATAGTGTCAAGTGTGCCAACTAATCTCCATGTAAAGGTTTTTAACAAGTGACGTTTATTACTGTTCAACATTTTATGATTGAACCAAACGCGCTCGTGAAGATAATACAATAACATCTTGGTCAAGACCTCTGCTAATCCAATTTTTAGGCCGGTTAATGGACTTCCTGAAATAATCCAAGAGAGCATAATCGTGTCTAAAGTTCCGATTATCCTCCAGGTTATCGCCTTTGCAATATGTCTTTTATGGGCTTTCGCCATTAGTTTAAAACAAGAAAAAACGGATTAAGCAGATTTTCTTTATTATAGATTAGTGGTGCTTTGGTTTCCTGAGAAATAACCTCAACACCCACCGCGTTACATATTGCTTGGCCTGCAGCAGTATCCCATTCCATTGTAGGAGCAAATCTCGGATAGACATCTGCAGCACCTTCGGCAACTAAACAAAATTTTAAAGAACTTCCTTTTGAAATAACATCTACGTTCTTTCCATCTTTTTGAAGGCTGGAAATATAATCGGTAGTTTTCTCATTCATATGTGAGCGACTCCCAACGACAATAAAATTCTCGGACACCTTGCGCGGCGAAAGAACTTCGCTTAAGGCCGGTATGGCCTCAATATTCTCTTCGTGGCTTTCAATAACAGCTTTATAAGCGAACTTATTTTTTACATCAGAATAATACAGCACCTTCGATGCAGGGACATAGATGACTCCTAATAATGGATTGCCATCCTCTATAAGAGCGATGTTAACCGTAAATTCACCATTTCTTTTTACAAATTCTTTTGTTCCGTCTACAGGATCCACAACCCAACATTTGCTCCAGTTTTTTCTTTCAGAATAATCTATCTGCTTATTCTCTTCACTTATAATAGGAATGCCCGTAGAATTTAAGAATGAATTTATGATGTCGTTCGCCTTTTTATCTGCCTCTGTCAGGGGCGACTTATCGTCCTTATGCTCGACCGTGAATTCCGTGTCATAAACTTCCATAATGGCTTTACCGGCAAGCAGAGAGGCTTTAATGGCTATTTGTAAAAACTCATTGTTTTCCAACATACCATTCATACATTTTATTTATTCCTTCTTTCAACTCTATTCTATGATTCCATCCTAAATCGTGAAGTTTAGAAACATCAGTAAGTTTACGCATTGTACCATCTGGCTTATCAGAATTAAAAATAAGTTTTCCAGTGAAGCCAACAGTATCTTTAATTGTTTCCGCCAATTCTTTAATTGAAATATCTTTACCGGTACCAATATTTATATGGGTATTTCTAATTTCATCAGAACCTGAAAGCGTATCCTTAAAATCTCTCTTTTCCATAATAAAAACACAAGCATCTGCCATGTCTTCGGACCATAAAAATTCTCTTTTTGGCTTGCCAGAACCCCAAATTTCAACACTTTCAGCAGTTACTCCAAATTGAAGTAGATACTCTTTTGCATCCTCAAAATTTTCCAGTGACAAGTCCTTTATAATTTGTTCTTTATTGTTCTCAGAAAGAAGTTTAGCCAAATGCATTTTTTTTATCAATGCTGGTAGCACATGAGATTTTTCTAAATCGAAATTGTCGTTTGGGCCATATAGATTTGTAGGCATAACCGAAATATAGTTTGTGCCATACTGTAAATTATAACTTTCGCACATTTTTATCCCCGCAATCTTTGAAATGGCATAAGGCTCATTTGTATACTCTAGAGCGCCCGTAAGAAGCGAATCCTCGCTCATTGGCTGATCAGCATCTTTTGGATAAATACAGGTGCTGCCAAGGAATAAAAGTTTTTTAACCTTATTTAAATAACTGTTATGAATCACATTATTCTGAATCATTAAGTTATGATATATAAAATCGGCTCTATAAGTGTTATTTGCAACGATACCGCCTACTTTTGCAGCGGCCAGAAATACATATTCGGGTTTTTCCTTATCGAAGAACTGTGATACAGATTCTTGGTTGGTCAAATCGAGGTCAGAATGAGTTCTAGTCAAAAGATTTCTATATCCTTTGCTCTCCAGATTTTTTAAGATTGCGCTTCCGACTAGACCTCGATGTCCAGCTACATATATCTTAGAATCTTTATTCATGATTCTATTCGTAATAATTCTTTATCTGGTAGCCACTATCCTTAAGAAACTGTTGCTTCTTCATCAATTTTATATCACTTTCCATCATATCATCTACAAGAGCTTGTAAATCATATTCTGGAATCCAACCTAATTTTTCCCTCGCTTTTGATGCGTCTCCAATTAACAAATCGACTTCCGTAGGCCTAAAATAATCCTTATCTACTTCAACCACTGTTTTCCCTATTTCTAATTGGTAGTCTACGTTGGAACAAGATTTTATTTTACCGACTTCATTTACTCCTTCACCAGCAAATTCAAGTTCTACACCAATATGCTTAAAACACATTCTTACAAAATCACGAACTTTGGTGGTTGTTCCTGTGGCTATTACCCAATCCTCTGGTTCGTCGGCTTGCAATATCATCCACATCATTCTAACGTAGTCTTTAGCATGACCCCAATCTCTTTGAGCATCTAAATTGCCTAGATAAAATTTATCTTGAAGACCAGCGGCAATCCTTGCCGTAGCTCTGGTAATTTTTCTAGTCACGAAAGTTTCACCTCTTACTGGCGATTCATGATTAAAAAGAATACCGTTACACGCATAAATATTATAAGCTTCTCTATAATTTACCGTAATCCAGTAAGCATACATTTTAGCGACCGCATAAGGGCTACGAGGATAGAACGGAGTTGTTTCGGTTTGAGGAACTTCTTGAACCTTTCCATATAATTCTGATGTGGAGGCCTGATAAATCTTAGTCTTTTTCTCTAGTCCTAAAATCCTAACCGCTTCCAAAACTCTTAAGGTTCCGATTCCATCAGCATTCGCTGTATATTCCGGAATTTCAAATGACACATGTACATGACTCATTGCCGCCAAGTTGTATATTTCGTCGGGCTGTACCTCTTGAATAATTCGAATTAAATTGGTGCTATCAGTTAAATCGCCATAATGTAAAAAGAAATTTCTTTGTTCTTCATGAGGGTCTTGATATAAGTGATCTATCCTATCAGTATTGAACAAAGAAGACCTTCTTTTAATACCGTGAACTATATAACCTTTTTTTAATAGAAATTCACTGAGATAAGCTCCATCTTGTCCTGTAACACCTGTTATTAGGGCTGTTTTCTGGTTCATAAAGAATATGTTTTGTGTAATCTGAAATTTTGCAAAATGCTAGAATTAAATAAGATGCAAAGGTAAGGATTTTATGGATTAAAGAGATTTATTGATTACCTACCCTATCACTATAGCGATTTCAATTTTTTGACGATTTCGTCTACTCCTTCTTCCCAGGTACGAAGTTTCATAATCTGCGAGGCTTTTTGATTGTCCATTACACTATAATCAGGTCGTTTAGCTTTAGAGTTAAATGAATCAATAGGCTTTAGATTGTTTATATCATACTGAGGAAAGTTAGAAGCGATTTGCTTGGCAAATCCGTACCAGGTCGTCTCACCATTCGGACTAAAATGATATATACCGTAATCGATATTTTTTGTTTTAATCATTTCAAAAATAAAGTTTGAAAGGTCCACACAACTTGTTGGTACACCTTTTTGGGAAGTGATTATTGTCAATTCTGCATTATTTTTTATTTTTTGCGCTATGCTCTTTGCGAAATTTTTGCCGTAAGCTGAATATAACCATGATGTTCTAATAATGAAATATTCAGACATTGAGCTAATAATACGCCTCTCGCCATTTAATTTTGATTTACCATAAACGTTAACAGGATAAACGGCATGGTTTTCTTTATATGGACTACAGCCTTTCCCATCAAAAACGTAATCGGTGGAAATATGAATTAAGGTTGTGTCATTAATTAGACAGCCGTCAATGATGTTTTGTATGGACTTATCATTTATTTCGTAGGCAGCATCTACATCTGTTTCGGCACCATCAACATTGGTATATGCAGCACAATTAATGCAATAATCAAAATCATTACTGCTGAAAGTTTCCAATAGGAGGTTTCTGTCAGTTATCGACATATCTTCCTTTGATACGAAACTAAATGTGATGTTTTCAGAATTGATTTCGAACATTTCTCTAAATGTTTGAGCCAATTGGCCGTTTGCACCTGTGACGAGAACTTTCATAAATTTTCTAGATATTCTTTTAAGTTCGGAAGTTTCTCGTCTTTCTCCGATAATATAATTTCACCATCATCAAGACCCCAGTCGATGTTTATTTGAGGATCATCATAACGAATACCGGCCTCAGATGGTTTATTATAATAATTATCGCATTTATATGAAAAAATAGTGTCGTCCTCTAATACAACAAAACCATGAGCAAAACCTCTTGGAACAAAAAGTTGGTTATTTTTTAGGTTGTCTAATATTATAGAAAAATGATTTCCAAAAGTAGAAGAATCTTGTCTTAAATCTACTACCACATCGAGTACAGACCCCTGTAAAACTCTAACTAATTTGGCTTGGGCATAATTATCCTTTTGTAAATGTAAACCACGCAATACCCCTCTTGAGGATTTAGATTGGTTGTCTTGGACAAATTCAACAGATAGTCGTGTTTTATCTAAAAATTCATTTTTATTGAAACTCTCATAAAAATAACCTCTATTATCTTCGAAAATATTGGGTGTTATAACATAACAATCCTTTAAAAAGGTTTCCTCAAAAATCATTTTCTGCGCTTTATAATTCCTAGAAGGTTTTTACCATATCCGCTTTTCATCAAACTTTTTGCAAGTTCCCTAAATTGATCTTCCTCAATAAAACCCATCTCATAGGCTGCGGCTTCAATAGATCCAATTTTTAAACCTTGTCTCTCTTCTATTACTTCGACGAATTGCGATGCCTGCATAAGAGATTGAAATGTGCCC
Source organism: Flavobacteriaceae bacterium MAR_2010_188 (assembly GCA_900104375.1). Taxonomy (NCBI): domain Bacteria; kingdom Pseudomonadati; phylum Bacteroidota; class Flavobacteriia; order Flavobacteriales; family Flavobacteriaceae; species Flavobacteriaceae bacterium MAR_2010_188. The sequence goes on along the minus strand of LT629302.1, from coordinate 3,004,898 downwards.
GTATCTAACCAAGCCGTTCCTCGGTCTAAAACACTTACTTGTAATTTTCCTTGGTCAAGAAACACTCGGTTAACATCGGTAATCTCTAATTCTCCACGATGACTAGGGTCTATATTTTTTGCGATTTCAACAACTGAGTTGTCGTAAAAATAGATTCCTGGTACCGCGAAATTTGATTTAGGTTTTTGCGGTTTTTCTTCAATTGAAAGCACATTGCCTTCATCGTCAAAATCTACAACCCCATATCTCTCAGGATCGTGTACCCGATAGGCATAGATGATTCCGCCATCCGGATTATTGTTCGCTTTTAAGAGTTTCGAGAGACCTGAGCCATAGAAAATATTATCTCCTAAAATCAGGGCAACTTTATCCTTTCCAATAAAAGATTCGCCTATAATGAATGCTTCAGCTAGTCCGTTGGGGTCTTTTTGTACGGCATATTCAAAGCTGCAGCCATATTTACTACCATCCCCCAAAAGATCTTCGAACAATGGCAAATCCTTTGGTGTAGAAATAATCAAAATTTCATTTATCCCTGCATACATGAGCGTAGACAATGGATAATATATCATCGGCTTATCATAAATCGGCATTAACTGCTTACTTATAGATAAGGTTAAAGGATGTAATCTTGTTCCTGATCCACCCGCTAAAATAATTCCTTTCATATCAGTCTCGTTTGTATTTGTTCAAATACCATTCAATCGTTTTTTTGATGCCAGACTCAAAATTTTCATCCGCTCTCCATCCAAGTTCATCTTCAAGCTTGGAAGCATCTATTGCGTATCTAAAATCGTGACCTGGACGGTCTGTAACAAACGTAATCAATTCTTTATAAGATGAATTCTTTGGAGACAATTCATCTAAAATATCACATATCCTATTGGCAATTTGCAAATTGTTTCGCTCATTTTTTCCGCCGACATTGTAGGTTTCACCGGGTTTGCCGTTAAAGAATACACTCGCTATGCCTTTACAGTGATCAAGGACATAAAGCCAGTCTCTGATGTTTTTTCCATCACCATAAATTGGAATGTTCTGTCCTTCCAAAGCTTTTCTAATAATAGTTGGTATAAGCTTTTCGTCATGCTGCTTTGGCCCATAATTGTTAGAACAATTCGTCGTGACGACATTCATTCCATACGTATGGAAATAACTTCTGACGATAAAATCCGAAGATGCTTTTGATGCGCTATACGGACTATTTGGAGCATAGGGAGTGGTTTCTTCAAAAAGCCCCGTTTCTCCTAATGTTCCATAAACCTCGTCAGTTGAAATGTGGTGAAACCTGGAATTTTTATAAGCCTCTTTAATTTTAAAGGGCCCGTCCATCCAATATTTTTTAGCCACATCTATAAGATTGAATGTGCCGTAAATATTGGTTTTTATAAAAGCATCAGGATTTTTTATTGAATTATCCACATGCGATTCTGCCGCAAAATGAATGACATCCGTAATATTATATTTTTCAAATATATCTTCAACTATATTTCTATCGCAGATGTCGCCTTTCACAAAAATGTAGTTTTTGTTTTGGTTAACTTCCTCTAGATTCTTCTCATCGCCCGCATAGGTAAGAAGGTCCAGATTTACCAAACGCACGTCTGGATGTTCTTGTAAAAAATAAGGAATAAAATTGGAGCCTATAAATCCGGCCCCGCCTGTTACTAGTAGTGTTTGCATTTATATTTTGTCTTTGTAACGTTCTAAATATTTTAAGAAAGCTAGTATCAGCAATATTGCGAATGCCGCAAAAAACAGTAACACCGCATAATAATATTTTGAGTTGATTTCAAATCCCATCAGGCTTTTCTTGGTGAATCTTGTCCCTGAATTTTGATTTACGGATATAATCTCAACGATTTCTGTTATGTCCTCGCGCTCGCGCTCAGTTAAGACAAGCTCCCTTCTCAGGGCGATATCATTTAAATAAAGTTGGTACTCTTTGGTGCTACTTTCTTTATCATCTTCTCTACCGATAGTTATTGAAGTTTGGTTATCTCGTAATTCTGGATTAATCTGAAGTACATTTTGATACACTTTTTGCAGAGAATCAGACTTCCGTAATGATTCAATAAGTATCTCTTGTTTTCGGTCTAATTCTTTAAGATCCCTTTGTTGAATTTTTTTGAAATATTCAATCGATTTAATATTATTGACTATTCCATTTAACGCTTTATTGAATAACCCTCGCTCGGCAGATTTGATCAGAATTTTTTGAAGCTCAAAATCTTGAGCTTTCAGATTCTCCACATAGGTGGGGAAGTCGGTCGAGGACACCAAACTCGTATCGATTTCTTTACGGTACTCATCGTATAAAATCAGCTTTTCATTATTATTGAAGTCAGTGGAAACGCTAAAACCAGATATCTGAGACGCTTCGCTCGGCGTCATATTTAAACTTTCACCAAGTCTAACGGAATCTCCTTCTGCAACAAGTTCATTATAATAATCTAGGTTAGAATATAGATTGTCGCCTGTATTATAGTTTTGTTTTAAAATGGCGCTCGATTGAAACACCGGCTCACTGTATTCAAACTTTACATAACCGATTATTAATCCAACAATTGTGGCAAGCCCCAGGATGATGGCGTTCTTTTTTAAGAAGAAAACAAACCACACAAAAACCAAGAAAAGATGATAAAGAATACTCCCTATAAAATCAAAAAGTCTCTTGAACATTCTTCCAATGGCATGAAATAGTTGCCCTAAGTCTACTTCGTCGTTCTGACGTGGATTATCAACGTTTTCGTTCATATATTATGAATTAAATATCTGTCTCAAAATTTCTTTTGTTATAATGTAGGTCGGTTTTACGCCAGATGTACCCAATCCTCCCGATGCCAAGGTGCTTCCGGTTTCTAAGGGATTATCACTTGCGTAATAGGCATATCTTACCTTAACATCGCGGTTTATACTTCCTCTAACCTTAGATGCCGCCTGTATTGCTTTTTGGTAGTGCGCACCTTCCATTTCCAGCCCAATAACATTCCAGGTTGAATTATAAAAGAACTTAAGTATTTCCTTATTTTGAAGCGATGTTCCTAAAACAGTAATCATTGACCCTTCATAAACATCTACTCCCTGATTCACTAAGTCCTTCTTACTCAATTCGTTTTTAAATGGATAATTGTCTGCGGTACCTTCAAAGATGTGAGCGGAAGGAATCATAATATCTCCCTTTCCTCCTTCTAATATTCCTGCTTTACCCATTATTGAAACAGACTTAACGTTTAAGTGAACCTTTTTTTCATTCACCTTAAATGGTTTAAAGAGCTCATCAATAGTTTCATAAGCTTGCTCTCCAAACGCATAATCCATGACAAATATAATCGGTTTAATAGATGTTGAATCTTTAGGCTTTTTATCTCCCAAAAACTCTGTAATATCTATTTTCGATGTGTCAAATATCTGTACGTCTATGTTAGTTCCAGAAGAATCTGGAATGTATATCATACCATTCAGTTCGGCCTCTTTAAAAACTTTATCCCTTAGAGACTGGTTCTCTCTATTGCTTAGGGCTTCATAAATCTCAAACTGGTCCTTTTTTGCGGCAAATTTTTTCAGAGCTTTGTTTGCATAGATCGTATTCATGACACTATGCATATTAGCACTGATAATATGAATTGGCCTTTCCAATAATTCATTTTTGTTCAAGATGCCTTTAATATGATCTGCCCAAATCTCTCCGTGAATATGGTGGCCAAGTCTTTCTCTTAATACTGGGCTAAATGTTACCGTCCTTTTATTGTTATTTATGACCTCTTCAATAGCAAGTTTACCTAGCCAGTAAATGATATGCAAAAGTCTATCTGGCTTGGCCTTTGTGGTAAATTTATTGTGGGCAGCCGTCAATTCTTCAAACGTTCTTCCCAAGATATTTGCAGTATGGGTAATGGCGATTTCTCGCTCTTTTTGGGTCAACTTATTATCTTTGGTAACCGCGATCTCTAACTTAAGCCAATCTCTAGTAGTAGTGCCTTGTTCATCAATTAATACGCGCTTACTAATCTTATGGGACTCAACGAATAAAAAGGTGATATGGGTTAGAATATCGTAAATCTCGGATCTACCGCGGGTGATTTCAATATTCATCTGTTCTTCATCTATCCGATAACAGTTTCTTCTTCTTTTAGGCGGAATTATTGGAGTAAAATGTGAATTTTTATAGCCTTCGTCGCTAGTTAGGTTTATAAAGGTACACTCTTCGATTCCCTCTGGCAATCTATCGATTACGTATAGAAGTCCTTCTAACTCTGCTTTTTCTTCTGATATTGAACCGTAAATTTCTGGTCTTAATAACAATAAGGATTCCCTTAAAGTCTCTCCAGAAACGCCCATAGGCTTGTAGAAACCACGGTTGAATAAATGGCGCATGGTAATATACATTCTTTCGATTGCATTGGAGCTTTCTTGAGCTCTCGTTCTACCTTGCTTTTTGCTGTTACTCATTCTACTAATTTAACCTGCAAATATACATTAATATGTTAGATTAAACTCCTCTAGCTTCGATGCAAGCCCACGGTCATTGGATAATCTAGGTATTTTGTTCTGCGCTCCTAATTTTCCGATTGACTTCATATATTCCTGAAAGCCATTTTTCTTAACCCGAGTTACGACTAAAGGCTTTAAAATGTTACCCGAAATAAGATCGTAGTAATATTTATTTTGCTCTTGCATAGATTGATCGATATAACTTGAAAATTCTAAGAAATTCTGTGGTTCCCTTTCAAATTCTATAAACCATTCATGATACGGTAAACCAGAATCAGGATTGATTTGTGGTGCAACGGAAAATTCTGAAATCAGCACACTATATTTCTGGCTTGCATCTCTTAACGCCTGCTCTACCTCTTTGCCGATAACGTGCTCCCCAAAGGCCGAAATAAAATGCTTAATCCTTCCGGTAACGATAACACGGTGCGGTTTTAAGGTTGTAAATTGAATGGTATCTCCAACATTATACGCCCAAAGTCCGGCGTTTGTCGAAACAATCATCACATAATTAACCCCGATTTCAACTTCTTCAACGGTAAGCCTAAGCGGGTTTTCATCAAAAAATTCTTCAGCTTTAATAAATTCATAGAAAATACCTGAATCTAACAATAGCAACATATCTTTTGCTCCCTGCCTGTCCTGAAAGGCGAAAAATCCCTCGCTCGCAGGATATAGTTCAATGCTATCTACTTTTCGTCCTATAAGGTTTTCAAACTTAGCGCGATAAGGTTCGTAATTAACTCCGCCATAGATAAAAAGATTAAAATTTTTAAAAACTTCTCCTACCGGTTTGCCTCTTTTTTGTCTTATTTTTTCGAAGTACATCTGTACCCAAGATGGAATTCCGGAAATGACGCTCATGTTTTCGTTAATGGTTTCTTCAACGATAGCGTCTACCTTAGTTTCCCAGTCCTTTATACAATTGGTTTCCCAAGACGGCATTCGGTTTTTTTGTAAATATTTGGGAACGTAGTGAGCCACAATACCCGATAATCGGCCGAATTTTATTCCGTTTTTTTCTTCAAGTTCTGGACTGCCTTGTAGAAAAATCATTTTACCGTCCACAAAATCTGAATTACCGGTTTCCGCGATATATAAGAGGATAGCATTTCTCGCAGCATTGGTATGTGCAGGCATACTCTCTTTAGTAATGGGAATATATTTTGCCCCAGAGGTAGTCCCCGAAGTTTTTGCAAAATAGGCGGGCTTGCCTTTCCAAAGAATATCCGACTCGCCATTAACCGCCTTTTCTATATAAGGTTTTAAATCCTCGTAATCTCTAACGGGAACACTTGCTACAAAATCCTGATAGTTTAATATCGAATCAAAGTTGTGATATTTGCCAAATTCTGTCTCCCTCGCTGAATCAATCAAGGATTTAAAAACTTTTTGCTGTGTAGAATATGGATTTCTGGACCATTTATCGGTTTGCCATTTTATGTATTTGGCAAATCCTTTTGCTAGTATCGCTTTTATAGTTGCCATTAATTAAAGTCGATAAAATTGGTTGGGTCTACGGGGTAACCTGCTTTCCAAAGTTCAAAATGTAAATGTGGTCCTGAAGTGAGTTCTCCCGTGTTTCCGGTCATGGCAATAACTTCTCCCGCCTTTACTAATTCTCCTTGTTCTTTTGTTAAAGATGAATTGTGCTTATACACTGAAATTAGTTCGTAACTATGTTCAATGATTATAACATAACCTGTATCAGCCGTCCATTCAGCAAAAATCACCGTACCGTCTGCCGTCGACTTAACCGGCGTTTCCTCTTTTACAACTACATCTACGGCATAGTGGTTTTCTTTCACATTGTATGCATCAGAAATTGAACCATTTACGGGCGGAAAAAGCACAAAAGTTGAAGATGACGTAGCAGAATCGAACAAATTGTATTTATCTTCTTTATCAACCAGTTCCCGCAAAACCGAATCTTCTTTTGTAGGCTTCAAATTTAATTCTGAAACATCGTTCTTTGCGGCATTTAATATCGAATCTTTGTTGAGTTTCGCGGTTTGAACATCACCAGACAATACTCTCTTAATCGATGCATAATACTGGTCGTTATCATCGATTACTTTTTGAAGTGAATCGGTTTTAAAATCTAATTCTGTGGCCTGTTTTCTTAATGACGATGAGGCATATCCAGGAATGTATTCCTTTAATGAAGTAAATGCAATAAGGACAATTGTTCCAGCAACAAGTAAAATAGACCCTAAGGAAAGAATAACAAAAACGTTGAGTCTCGTTAATTTAATCGCAAATCGTTCTTCAAAAGTATCTTCGTTTAATATAACTAAACGGTACTTGTGAAGTAGTTTTTTGGTGAATTTTTTATCCTTGTTTTCTGATGCCATTGCCGGACAAAATTAAATAATTTAAGATGAAGAAAGTTAGCACAGTATTAAAGTTGTGTTATAAACGTCCAATTTAAAGTTTAATTACTAAATTTGTTTAAAACAAAATGTTATGAGTCTATATATTATACCTTTAATGATAGGATGGCCACAGATAGTTTTAATCGCAATTGTGATTTTGCTCATTTTTGGAGGAAAGAAAATACCAGAACTTATGCGTGGTTTAGGAAGCGGGATTAAAGAGTTCAAGGATGCCAGCAAAGAAGAGGATCAGCCAAAAACTACAACTACAACGCCTACAGAAGAAAAGATGAAGTAGTACCAATTCTATAAAAAAAAGCCAACTTTAGAAGTTGGCTTTTTTTTTATTCGATTTTCACCGATTCTATAATCGATTCTAGCTCAAACATAGAATCACGTTTCTCCTTAGAAGGAGAAAAAACATATCCTTCAACAATAACATAGCGATTGTTTTCTTTATCCTCAATCGCATAGTTTATAAATGGTCCAGACATAAAATCATTTTTAACGTCCCATAATCCTTTTGTTACTATCGTAGGCTTATTGTCTACAATTTCATCAAATCTATAAGGAGCGTATGCTTTTTCAGTAATCATGAACGAGCCGTCTAGTCGGCCTTGTATATGCGTTTCACCAATGGAATCGCGCATTTTTACAATATCAATGGTGGCGCTATCACCAGTTCTAATAGAATTGAGAGGGACTTCATAAATCATTAAATCCATGGTCCCTGTGTTAATGTCTTTCCTTATCCAAAAGAAACCGTCTTCATTTTTAGCGATCCTATAAGCCGATGGAAATTTTATAGAGACACCAAGCTGACTTTCGATTGGCTCAGTATCGAATAATGAAAGTTTTATTCTCCTTTGTTGTTCGCGCACTTCCTCTTTCTTAAATGCCTTTATAATTTTGTCACCATTCTCGTTAAGTTGATTTATAATTTCAGCATCGGTCTGACCTAAAACAAAAACTACAGTTTGTGGTTGGGCATAAACGTTTCTTTTAATAAGGGTTCTTTCATTTTCGCCTTTTTTCAGAATCAAGATAATTCTATTCTTGGTGGTAAAATCCGAAAATACTTGAGGAGGCATCTGCCTCATTGCAAACATTGGCTCATCATCCGTAGAAAGTCCTTCGACAGGAGAAGCAATAATATCACGAACGGCTTCACCAACAGCATCTTGCCACATCATATTATCTACGACAACAGAAAGGTTGTTGATGTTTCCAGAGGAATTTGATAAAACGCGTTTATTTTCAGAATCTTTATCGTTGCAGGTAAAAAGCAACAATACCATAGTAAGCATAAGGAATTTTTTCATGAGAGGGTATAAAGTTCTTATTTAGAAACAATAAGGTCCATTCCGACCTTAATATTAGAACCACTAATATCGTTCCAATCTTTAATGTTCTGTACGCTAACTCCAGGAAACTTTTGAGAAATGCTCCAAAGCGAATCTCCAGATCTTACTGTGTACACAGATTTTCCTTTAGATTGAATAGTTTTTTTTGTTTCTACTTCAGCTACTCTTTGAGGGCTAGAAGCAGGGCCTTTGGGATAAATAGTTAGCCTCTGCCCAATTCTTAAATTGTTAGACCTAAGGCCGTTCCAACTTTTTATATCGCTTACCCTAACTCCATAAATTCTTGCCACTTTACCTAGAAAATCCCCTGGTCTAACCCTATAGGTAGTCTTACTTTCCGAATCAAAGAACTTTGGAAGAGGCTTCTCTCTTTTGTCGAATTCTGTTTGGGCGAAAGCGTAAATTTCGGTTTCATTAGAAACAAATTTGCCAACCTTGGCACGTGGCAGTCTTAAATAATAATTTTCCCCTTCTATATAAGGAATAATGTCTAGTTTATATGAAGGATTAAGAAATTGAAGCTCTTCTATTGGCACCTCCAAAAGCTCTGAAACCTGATCTAGGGTTATCATCTGTTTCACCCTGATGGTATCCGTTTCTACGTGAACAAATTCTGGTTTTATTTTATTAAATCCGTGTTTATCGGCATATTCAAAAATGTACATGGTCGCTAAAAAAGCAGGTAAATAGCCTGCGGTTTCACGTGGAAGGTTGTGTCTGATATTCCAATAATTTTCATAACCACCAGAACGTCTGATTGCCTTTGAGACATTCCCTGGACCCGAATTATAAGCAGCAAGTGCCAAATCCCAGTCGCCAAAAATTTCATATAATTTTGCCAGATATTTGCTTGCAGCTTCGGTAGATTTAATAGGGTCGCTCCTTTCATCAACGTAGCTGCTAACATTTAAACCATACATCTTACCCGTAGCAAACATAAATTGCCAGAGGCCTGTAGCTCCTACCCTAGATTTGGCTCGTGGCTTTAACGCAGATTCTACTATCGCCAAATATTTAACCTCAAGCGGGATATTGTAATTATCCAATGATTGTTCGAACATCGGGAAATAGAATTGGCTCAGGGACATGAGTCTTTCAAGTGACTGTCTTCTATTTTTAAGATAAGATTTTATGACACTCTCTAGAGCTGGATTGTATTCAATATTAAAGGGAGTGCGCGTATTAAGCTCTGTAAGCCGTGCTTTTAAGGTGTCTGTGGGTAGTTCTGGATAATCGACCTCTTCATAAGTAAGTTCAGATACAGTCTGGTAAATTGAATCGAAAAGATTGTTGCTATAAAGCTCATCGAGCCACTTCTGGTCAATTTCTAATGCCTGAGCGTGATCACCCAAACTTAAACGAGCCAAAGAATCAATGATGGGCTCTATTATTATTTTTTCAGTAGAACTTCCATCGATTAAAGAATCTATTTTGGTTGAAATGATTCTTTTTTCTTTATTTCCATCTAAAGTGTCTATTATTTTGGCAGTCATCGTTTGAGATGACGCCAAGTTTGAAACAATGAAAAAGATGTAAAACGCCAGTAATGGTCTATTTAGCATGAAAATCGGATTTATTTAAAAACGCAAAACAAACGAAAATCGTGTTTTTTTGATTAATATAAAAATCCGTTCAACGCTTTTAACGTTTTGAATAGTTACTAAAACCGAAAATAGGTTAGTTTAAAATTGAAGCTATGCCCGGCAATGTCTTTCCTTCTAAACTTTCTAACATGGCCCCGCCACCAGTACTTACATAACTTACCTTGTCTTCAAAACCGAATTGTTTAACTGCCGCTACAGAATCACCTCCGCCAACTAGAGAGAACGCGCCTTTTTCGGTAGCTTCAGCGATTGAGTTGCCTAAAGCGATAGTTCCATTTGCAAAGTTTTCCATTTCAAAAACACCAACCGGACCATTCCAAAGAATTGTTTTACACTTCATAATAACTTCGTGAAACATCTTTCTAGATTCTGGACCAGCATCCAATCCTTGCCATCCATCAGGAATTTGATCTATAGTGACGATTTTGGTTTCTGAGTTGTTATCAAATTCTTTTGCCGCGACCACATCTACTGGTAAATGCACATTCACATTTTTTGCTTTGGCCTTTTCTAAAATATCTAGAGCAACATCGAGCTTATCGTCTTCGCAAATCGAATCACCTATTTTACCACCATTCGCTTTAATAAAGGTAAAAGCCATACCTCCACCAATAATCAACTCGTCAATTTTATCGAGAATATTCTCTATCACGGTAATTTTTGAAGAAACTTTTGAACCTCCTAAAATTGCCAGAACCGGCTTATCATCCGAGTTTAAAACTTTTTCTAGGTTATTTATTTCGTTTGCCATAAGGTAACCGAAGGCCTTTTTTTCTGGAAAGTAATCGGCAATAATCGTCGTAGAAGCATGCGCTCTATGAGCAGTACCAAAAGCATCATTTACATAAATATCTGCCAATTCAGAAAGTTTTTTGGCAAATTCCTTATCTCCTTTTTCCTCTTCATCGTAAAAACGAAGATTTTCCAAGAGTATAATCTGTCCTGGTTTAAGCGCCTTAACTGCAGCTTCAACATCTGGACCAATACAATCGTTTACAAATTTCACTTCAACCCCTAAAACGTCTTCAACCGTATCTTGTATATGTTTAAGTGACAATTTTTCGTCCTTGCCTTTTGGTCTTCCTAAGTGCGTCATTAAAATACAGCTGCCTCCGTCTTCGAGAATTTTTATAATCGTGGGTTTAGCGCTTTCAATTCTAGTCTCGTCAGTTACATTAAGCTTTTCATCTAAAGGAACATTAAAATCTACCCGAATGATTGCTTTTTTATTGTCGAAATCGAAGTCGTCTATAGTCGTCATATTGAATTTTGTAAATTATTAAAGAGCAAATGTAACTAATAATGTCCGTTTATGAATGTCGCTATTGAAGCAATTCTAAAGCGAAAAAAGTTTAAATAGTATATCTTTATCACCATGTTATTTTCAGAAATAGTAGGTCAGAAACCTATAAAAAACCATCTTACAACCAGTGTTGATAATAATAGGGTCTCGCACGCGCAATTATTCGTTGGTCCTGAAGGTTCTGGTACATTACCAATGGCAATTGCCTACGCACAGTATCTTCTTTGCAATAACAAAAATTCTGAAAATGAGGGTGCCAGTGAAAGTTGCAACCTTAAATTCAAGAATTTTTCTCATCCTGATCTTCATTTTGCATTTCCTGTCGCAACGACTGATAGAGTAAAAAAACATCCTATTTCTGCCGAATTTATGGTAGAATGGAGAAAGTTGCTGGCCGAGCAGCCTTATGGCAATCTTTTTGACTGGTACAACATTCTTGGGGTAGACAACAAACAGGGACAAATTGGGGTAGATGAAGCGCAAGAGGTTCTAAAGTCACTCTCCTTAAAGTCTTATGAAGGAGGATACAAAATCATGATTATTTGGATGGCGGAAAAAATGAATACTGCGGCCTCCAACAAGCTGCTTAAGTTAATTGAAGAACCGCCAAATAATACCATATTCATCTTGATTGCTGAAGATGAAGAGCTCTTGATTAAAACTATCCGTTCTAGATGTCAAGTTTTACATTTTCCGCCTTTAGCACAAGCGGAAATTAGAGATGGACTTATTAAAAAATATCAATTAGATACAGCCACAGCCACTAGATTGGCTCATCAGTCTAATGGTAATTTCAACAAAGCCTGTGATTTAGTTTACCAAGATTCTGAAGATATTCAATTTGAAAAATGGTTTATTGCATGGGTCCGCTCGGCATTTAAGGCTAAAGGAAATAAAAGCGCCATACACGATCTTATTACTTGGAGTGAAGAAATTGCTAAGACAGGTCGGGAAACTCAAAAGCAGTTCCTATTGTTTTGTATAGAATATTTTAGGCAGGCAATGTTGATGAATTATAAAGCAGATTCATTGGTTTATATAGAGCCTAAAGAAGAAAACTTCGACCTTCAAAAGTTCTCTCCTTTTATCCATAATCAGAATATTATGGATATTTCTGAAGAACTTCAGAATGCATATTATCATATTGAGAGAAACGGAAATTCAAAGATAATCCTTACCGACTTATCTATAAAACTAACGAGATTATTGCATAAAAAAGCCGGATAAAAATCCGGCTTCTAATATATTTATAGAACAATAATTATTTTTTATAATCGTCGTTTAATGCATCCAAGATAACTTGGGTCAAGTCATTCTTTTCTTCACCAAACATTACACTACCACCTTCGTTGCTTCCTAAAATATAGTTATAACCATTTTTTTCACCATAATTCTTAACGAATTTAATGACCTTATTCTTAAGGGTATCATTAAGCGTCCTGCTTTCTTGGGTTATTTGCCCTTGTTCAAATTGAAGTCTTTGAGTTAGGATTTGCTCCTTTTGTTGAAATTCTTGTTGTAATTTTTGAAGATCAGCAGGAGCCATTTTTGAAGCCTTCGATTCTGCTTCACGTATTTCTAATTGAAATGCTTGACCTAAACTGTCACGTCTTTTTTCATATTGAGCAATCTTACCTTTAAGATTTGTCTCAATATCTTTCTTCTCTTGATACTCATTCACCAACTTTACGTTGTCTACATATCCAATCTTCATTTCGTTTTGACATGCACTTAAAATAACAAAGGCAAAAACTAGCATTAAATAATTTTTCATTGTAATGTTTTAAAAATTTTTGCAAATGTATGAAACTATGCTCCACCAACTAAATAAACTTTATATAAGAAGTTTTTATAAAAATTTTAGTTGTGATAGATTTTGATAATCGAAAAAGGATTGTTTTAAATAGGGTTTGCGAGAACATTTAGAAATCGACAACAATCAACATGGTATTCTCTAAGAAGAGGGCTTATAATGGCCAAAATTAGCTCTAAGCCTTTTTTATTACGTAAATAAGGGAAGAATATTCTCCTGACGTCATTGCATAAAGATTTGATTTCAGGCCTTGCCAAAAAGCATTAAAATAATTCGATGAACCGCTTTTGTATTTTTCAGAAAGTAAGCTAACGTAAAAGCTGTCAAATTTCATAGGGATATGTTTTTCAACGACCATTCCATTTTTCCGGAATATTTTCTCGATTGAGGTTTTTGAAAAATGCCATAGATGTCGGGGCGCATCAAAAGCTGCCCAATTTTCACCATAATGATTTGCATCGTAACTATTAAAATTAGGTACGGCAATCAAAAGTCTGCCATCCTCCTTTAAAAGACTTTTAAATATACTTATTTGTTTATCTAAATTTGGTAAGTGTTCTAAAACGTGCCAGAGAGTAATTACATCAAATTGAGCGAATCTGAAGGATTGTAATTGGTCATAGTCAAAGACACTATTCTGTGTTTTTTCATTTGCCAATGCCCTTGCTTTCGTATCTGGTTCGATGCCTTTGATTTCCCAGGCGTTTTCATTTGCAATTTTTAAGAATTCACCAGTACCACATCCGACATCTAGCAAATTTTTACCGCGACCATATTGGTTGATTAGTCTTAGTTTATTTTTTAGGGAAAATTTCCGTACGGTATGATATAAAATTTCTGTTAGATTTCTCTTGGAGTCGGTATGAGAAATATAGTCGTCACTTTCGTAGTATTTGGGTAATTGCTCAATAGAAGGTTGGGGAAATGTTTTGTACATATCCAAATCTTCATCATAAATTAATTGAAAGTTTTCTTGGGAAACCGAGTGGTCTTTTACGAAGAACTTGTCTTTCATATTACTAGCGTTTCACGTGGAACATTCAAAGATTATCGTCCCATATAAACCAATAATACAGAAACATCACTCGGTGAAACACCGCTAATCCTTGATGCTTGGGAAACGGTAACTGGCTTAATCTTATTCAATTTTTGCCGGGCTTCCGTGCTCATTGATTTTAGCTCAGAGTAATCAAAATTTGCTGGTATTTTTAAATCTTCTAACCGGTTCAGTTTATCGGCGTTGTTCTTTTCCTTTTCGATGTAACCAGAATATTTAACTTGAATTTCCGCCTGTTCCAAAACTTCTCGATCTAGATTGTGTTCTTGGATATAGGCTTCTACACTTTCAACTTTTCGGATTTCAGTTAGAGAAATGTTTGGGCGAGAAAACAACTTAAATAGTTTTCCAGACTGATTTACAGGAGCCGAATCGTTCTCTTCCAAAATTGGATTTATTTCGTTGTGGCTTACACTTGTTTCCTTGAAAAATTCAACGAAATATTCTGATTGTTGTTTTTTCTGCTCCATCTTTCTCAGACGTTCATCACTTGCTAAGCCAATTGAATTTGATTTAGGAGTTAATCTAAAATCAGCATTATCCTGACGCAGTAAAGTTCTATATTCTGCTCTCGAAGTAAACATTCGATAGGGTTCTTCAGTTCCTTTGGTAATTAAATCATCTATTAGAACTCCGATATAAGCATCGTTTCTTTTAAGAATAAATTTTCTCTTTCCTGAACTTTAAGAGCGGCATTAATTCCAGCCATTAAACCTTGCGAAGCTGCTTCTTCATAACCAGTGGTTCCGTTTATCTGACCGGCGAAATAAAGGTTTTCTACCAACTTCGTTTCTAAAGTATGTTTAAGCTGTGTGGGCGGAAAATAATCGTATTCTATTGCGTAGCCAGGTCTAAAGAATTTCACGTTTTCAAAACCACTAACTGAACTCAGGGCCTTGAATTGCACATCTTCTGGAAGAGAAGTCGAAAAGCCATTTACATAAACCTCTACGGTATTCCAGCCTTCTGGCTCAACAAAAAGCTGATGCCGGTCTTTATCCGCAAATCGATTGATCTTGTCTTCAATAGAAGGGCAATATCTAGGGCCAAGACTCTTAATTCTACCGTTGAACATAGGAGATCTATCAAACCCTTCCCTTAACAAATCATGAACCTTTTCGCTAGTATAGGTCATATGACAAGACCGTTGTTTCTCTAATGGTTTTGTTAAGTCAGAATAGGAGAATTTTTCAGGGACTGCATCACCTTTTTCTTCATTCATTTTAGAATAGTCCAACGACCGACCGTCTACTCGAGGAGGGGTTCCGGTTTTCATTCGGCCAGATTCAAAACCTAACTCAACCAATTCTGAAGTTATACCAGTCGCAGCTCTCTCTCCTGCCCTGCCTCCGCCAAAGTTTTTATCCCCAATATGGATAATTCCATTTAGAAAAGTTCCATTCGTTAAGACAACGCTCTTTGATCTTACTTCAATTCCGAGTGAGGTTTTTACACCCACGATTCTCTGGTTTTCAATGATGAGACCTGACACCATTTCTTGATAGAAATCTAGATTGGGAGTTTTTTCAAGCATCAGTCGCCAATCTTCAGCAAAACGCATTCGGTCATTCTGGACCCTCGGACTCCACATTGCAGGTCCTTTAGATTTATTAAGCATCTTGAATTGAATGGCCGAAGTATCGCTTACAATTCCACTATAGCCACCCATAGCATCAATCTCGCGAACTATCTGTCCTTTTGCAATACCACCCATAGCGGGATTACAGGACATCTGTGCTATATTCTGAAGATTCATAGTTATAAGAAGTGTGCTGCAGCCTAAGTTTGCCGCAGCGGCAGCCGCCTCGCTACCCGCGTGTCCTGCACCTACTACTATAACATCATAAACTTCTCTAAACATAAATTCAATTGTATTGTTCCACGTGAAACAATGTGGTTAATAAATTATAATTCCAACAAACGAGTTTGAAATTTTGGTCAGCAAATATACGACGAATATTAGGATTCAATGAATGTTTCTAAGTAGTGGTCTTCTTTCGCCCTCATATTCGATTTGTCCCTTTCATTCTTGTCTTGATAACCGCAGTAATGCAAAATGCCATGAATCATTACTCTTTTTAATTCTGTAATAAAATCAACTTCGAAATCTACCGCATTTTCCTTAACTCTTTCCACAGAGATGAAGATGTCTCCAGAAATCTCATTACCCATTGAATAATCAAAACTGATAATATCGGTTAAGGTATCGTGACGCAAGTACTCCATGTTGAGCTTGTGCAAATACGAATCATCACAAAATATATAAGAAATTTCTCCTTCCTTTTTATTTTCGGAAAGGATTACCGAATTAATCCAAGAAGAAAAGGATTGCTCATCATTGAGATTAAAATCCAGTTCGTAATTATAATTGATCATCTGTTTTCTTAAAATAGTCCTGCACCTTTTTCCTGTAAATTTGTTGCAAAGGTAATGCTTGTCTATTTAAAATTTCAGTGGTATTAAAATACTCTTTCGCAGTCGGAATTTTATTGGTAGAAGAATTATTGAAGAGTTCCTTATTGGTTTTAGACTGCCGCTTATTCTCTTCACCTTGCATAAAAGTTGCGTTATCCATCTTCAATAACTGATGTTGTAAATCCATCATTTTTTGCAAGGTCTGGTTTGTAAATCCTTTGTTTAAAAGGTCAAGTTCTACTTGCTCCATATCTTTCAACAGTTTTTGCATATCTTGAGATTGACCCTCTTTACCAAGCTTGTTCTCGAGAGCCTGACGCAACATTTGCTGCTTTTGAAAAATTTCATAAAGCTCGCCATTCATCTTTTCGCTGTCACCTTCACCTTCCCCTATTTTATCACCATCCTTGCCGTCTTTTCCGTCCTTGCCCTCTCCATTTTTATCACCATTTTCTCCTTCTTTTCCTTCCCCTTCTTTTCCGCCATTACTTTCCCCGCTCTTCTCACCTTCTTCACCCTCTTTAAGGCCTTCTTCCATTTTCTTATTAAGTTCTTCCTGACTCATAATAATATCTGGCAATTGCATATCGCCACCGCCTCCTTGTCCCATTCCTTGTCCCTTGCCAGAACCCGAGCCAGAAGATGGATTCATTTGCTGTTCCATATTATCCATCACATCACTAAGGTAACTAGCCAGATTATTTGCAGACGTGACCGTATATTGTTGTGAAGCAACCCCTTGGTAAAGCTGGTTTTCAGATAATAACTCAACTGATTTATCGATATTAAAAAACACGTTGGTTATCTCGCCATTTATCATTTCAGAAATCTTTGGCTGCCTAAGAGAAAGCGCAAACAAACTATCATCTATATGTTCAAAGTGCTCTCTAAGATTACTTTGCTTCCGAAGGTATTTTCCATAGTTATTATTATTCACTTCTATCTTTCTGAACTGGTTCATCAATTCTTCTTGATCAAATGAATAGACCACAAGATTATCTAAAATTTGTCTAAGCATTGCCGCATCTTCTGCCATTTGCTCTTGACCCCCAGCGCTCATAGACTGCTTCATCTTGGAGCTTAATTTCTTCATCTTCTGCCCCGCAGATTGTTGTTTCTTTTTAGCGTCCTCTTTATTTTCTTGAGATTGGGGCGAATCTTCATTCTTGTCACTTTCACTGTTTTCTAACTTCTCGGTAGCTTCTTTCTGATCCTGCTTAATGTCTTCTTTATCCAGTTCGTCTGCGGGCAACTCCATCGGCTTCTTAAGCTTCTCATTTTCCTTTTCGAGCTCCTTCATATCCTCCATGAATTTCTCGAACTCTTTATTCAATTTTTCTTGTTCTTCACTAGTATTCTCGTTCTTGTTTTTTTTGGATTGTTCAACTTGCTTTTCACCCAATTGTTCTAATTCTTGGGATAACTTCTCCATTTTCTTGGCGACAAAAAACCTTTTTGTGAGCTCTAGAATCTGCTCTAAGCTTCTTTGTTTATTCTTATTTTGTTTAGCGAGATCTTCTAGCTTTTGGGTAAATTCTTCTTTCGCCATTTTATCTTGAAGTTCTTCAAGCTCCTTGAGTAATTTCTCGTCCTTGATCAACTGCTCTTCATTTTCTTGGAGCCTGTCTTTTAATTCTTCTTTAAATGGATCTTCCTCGTCTAGTTTAAATTCTTCTAGATTGTCCTTAAGTTCCTTATTAAAATTTTGCATAAGCTGCTCTTGCTCTTTCTGGCGCTTAAGAAAATCGTCGAATTTCTTTTTGTCATTAAAATTTAGCTGATCCTTTTCTTTTTGGGTTTTTGAAAATTCTTCAAGCTTTTTATCCTGCTCTTTTAAATTATCAAAAGACTTATTCATCTCTTGTATCGTCTCATTCTGCTGTTGAAGTTGTTGATTCTCTTCTTCATCTTCAGTTAACTTTCTATAAGTAAATACCTGACTTTTAGTGCTTTTATAACTATGAATCGCATCATTGTCGAAGATTTGAAAGTAAAGTTGATAAGTTGTGCCATCCTTTAACTCTTGATTGGTAGGAAAGGCGCTAATGAATTCATCAAAGTTTGAAGCCGAAACGGGCAATGTGGTAATTGAAACATCTTTTTCATCGTCCGAGGGATAGTACACCAATTGCAATTTTTTTAAACCATAGTCGTCGCTTACCTGTCCGTAGAAATATAGGGTCTGATTATCTATAGAATCCGTTTCTGCCCTTAAAATCAGCTCCGGGTAGTTATCTTTTACTACATCGATACTAAAACCCAAAGATTCATAGTCCTTTAGGCTTTCGTTGCTAGAATTGATTGAATAATTGAAATCATTAAACAACTGTTTAGAAGCTTCAAAATCAACATCGTTTAGCTTTTTAAATTGAAGAGTATCTAGGGAATAGAGCGAAACATCTGTGGTAGACTTTGTATTTACCTTCCATTTAACCGTGGTTCCTTCTGGTATAGCAGCGTTTCCTGTGCTTTTTAAAACCTCATCGGCTTTATTAGTATAAGAAGGATAATCCAATGACATTTCAAAATTGACCAAAGTCGGGATTTTCACCACTTCCAATGAATATTCCTTCGACCTTACGTTATTCGCCGAAAGCTTAAAATCGATGTCTTCTTTTGGTTGCGAAAAAACATATTCAAACTGTCCCGGAGATAATTGTTGAAGATAATAGGTCTGGTTTTTATATTCAATCTGAACGTTCTCTGGCGTAATATCCCCAGCGGTAGAAACAATCAAGGTAAAATCCTTATTCTCTACTGCGTTAAGATTATCGTTCCTAACAAAGAATTGAAACGGTGCTGGCGGCTCGTAAGCTTTATCGTAATTAACAACCCTATCGTAACTCTCGCTAAACCAACTAATCTTGCCAATTGCGAGGAATACTAGGATTATAGCAATAGGTATCGCGGCGTACTTTAGGTATTTTACGTTCTGACGAAAATCCACCGCCATTTTAAATGGCACTGGCTGAAGTTCTACCGACTTTTGTTCGATACTTGCTATTAATAATTCAGATTCTACTGAATTCTGTTTCAGCTGCAGCACATTCACTAGCTTATCACTGACTTCAGGAAAATGCTTCCCGATGATTATTGAGGCAGCATGATAATCGATTCCTTTTTGAAGCTTGAATAGCTTCGTGATGGGAATAACAATAAATTTTATAAAAAGCCCGGTTTCGACCGCAATGAATGTCCAAAACAATATAGTTCTTGGGGTTGGTCCTAGCCACAGAAAATATTCTATCCCTAAGGTCAGTATTAAATATAAAAGGCCAATTGCAAAGAATAAAATAGCGCCCTTCAATAATTCGTTAGTATAATACCGCCGAATGAATTCTTCTAATTTCTTCTGAATTATTTTAAAATTGTTCATGTGTAAATTCTGGAGCTTTATTAACGCGTGTAAAGACAATAACAATTTGCAGCTCAACATATTTATAACTCACTAATCTACGATTTTATTTTTACTGTAATTTCCTTCGATTTATAAGATTCTGTTAATTTCGAGGAATCGCAGTAAAAAAGGATTTTACCTTAAGAAACTCACCTTTTTCAGGGTTAGCATGAATTAAAGGCCTATAAAAGTTTTTAAAAAAATTTGTCCTAATTTAGTTAGCAGAATCTTAATCTAAGCATTTGTTTGTTATTTTGAAAGACTTAAAATATTTAGCCGCATTCTCAATACCGCTTGTTGCGTTTTTAGGGGTTTATTTAAAAGGCACATATTCCTTTGTAACGCCATTTTACGGCTTCATAATAATCCCCATCTTAGAATTAATTTTTCCAGAATCCAATACCAATCTGTCCAACCAAGAAATTACAGATAAAAAGGCAAATACCATTTTTGATTGGCTTCTTTATCTAAACATACCAGTAGTTTATGGTCTTTTGTTCTATGCTTTATATGAAGTTTCTACGCTTCAATTACAAACTTTTGAAGTTGTAGGCTTAGTTTTTTCCGTTGGAATTGTACTTGGGGTAAATGGCATTAACGTCGCTCATGAACTTGGACATCGCTTAACTTCACCAGAACGATTTATAGGCAAGGCGCTATTACTGCCCTCTCATTATATGCATTTTTATATTGAACATAATTTCGGGCACCATTTGCATGCTGCAACACCAGCAGACTCGGCAACGGCTAAATATAATCAATCGGTGTATTCATTTTGGCTTACCTCGAGCATCCGACAGTATTTAAGTGCGTGGAAAATCCAATTGGATTTATTACGCAACAAAAAGCAGTCTTTTTTAAACATTAACAATGATATGCTCTGGTATGTAATCCTTCAACTGGCTTACCTTTCCGTTGTTCTTTTAGTATTTGGTAATAAAGGATTTTTATTTGCGTTATTCGCTGGGATAGTTGGGTTTATTCTTCTCGAAACTGTTAATTATATTGAACATTACGGCTTGCTCCGATTAAAAAAGGAGTCTGGTCGATACGAACGTGTTCAAGAAATTCATAGTTGGAACTCTAACCACATTATAGGGCGTATCGTGCTATACGAACTAACCCGCCATAGTGACCATCATTATAAATCCACCAAAAAATATCAACTTCTAGATTGCCACGAAGAAAGCCCACAAATGCCTTTTGGCTACCCAACATCTATGGTTTTGGCGCTTGTTCCACCATTATGGTTTAGGATTATGAACAAAAGGGTGCCTTCTAAGATGATTACTCCATAAAGCCATTTTGTTATCTGCAAATGTTATGAACAACATATAATCATTATGTTCTTGATTTTATATCGGTATTGCCGTTAGTCATGTTTTTAGGGGAAAGGTCTAGTTGCTAATTCTTATCTTCGCAGTCTCAAAAATTTCTTTATGACTGATACTATTAGAGTGCGATTTGCCCCAAGCCCCACTGGTCCATTACATATTGGTGGCGTTCGTACGGCTCTGTTCAACTATTTATTCGCAAAAAAACATGGAGGCACTTTTATTCTGAGGATAGAAGATACGGATCAAAATCGCTATGTAGAAGGAGCCGAGGATTATATTATTGAAGCTTTAAATTGGTGTAATATTCCATTTGATGAAGGGCCTGGCAAGGAAGGCGCGTGTGGGCCTTACCGCCAAAGTGAGCGCAAAGAAATTTATAAAGAATACGCAGAAAAACTAATTGAATCAGGCAATGCCTATTATGCTTTCGATACCTCAGAGTCTTTAGACGATCATAGAAAAGACCATGAAGCTAAAGGAAAAACGTTCATCTATAACTGGCATAACCGATTAAAACTGGTTAATTCACTTTCTCTTTCCAAGGAAGAAGTGAGTTCTAAAATTGAATCCGGAGAAGATTACGTTATCCGGTTTAAATCGCCTCAAGATAATACTCTTCATCTAAACGATATTGTGCGTGGAGATATAGAAATAGATACTAATATCCTTGATGATAAAGTTCTATTTAAGAGCGATGGTATGCCAACCTATCACTTAGCAAATATCGTAGATGATCATTTAATGAAAATAACCCACGTTATCCGCGGTGAAGAATGGTTGCCTTCTTTGGCTCTCCACTATCAGCTTTATGAAGCTTTTGGTTGGACAGCGCCACAATTCGCGCATTTACCTTTGCTCTTAAAACCAACCGGGAAAGGGAAACTCAGTAAAAGAGATGGTGATAAATTAGGCTTTCCAGTTTTTCCGCTTCAATGGAAAGACCATAAGGACGGCAGTGTATCTTCTGGTTACAGAGAAGAAGGTTATTTTCCTGAAGCTCTCATTAATTTCCTTGTGTTCCTAGGCTGGAATCCCGGTACCGAGCAAGAAATGTTTAATCTTGAAGAATTGACCAATGCTTTTGAACTTGAAAGAGTTCATAAAGCCGGGGCTAGGTTCGATCCAGATAAAATAAAATGGTTCAATCATCATTACATGCAAGAACAAACCAATGAAAATCTTGCGATTCAATTTAAATCAAGACGGACGGAGCTTTCTAAAATCGATTTGGATTTTATCGCTATCGTGGTAGGTTCTATCAAGGAACGAGCAACTTTTGTAAGTGATTTTTGGGAATTGAGCCACTACTTTTTTGTAGCACCAGAATCTTATGACGAAAAAGCGTTGAAGAAATCAGTGAAAGACGATACTCCAGAAATTTTAGAAAAAATCAAGGAGATTGTTTTACATACCGATGAGTTCACGGTTTCTAACCTTCAAGCTAGATTAAAGGGTTGGATCAATGATGCAGGGATAGGTTTTGGAAAAGTAATGATGCCTCTTCGATTGGCCTTAGTTGGTTCGCTCCAAGGTCCAGATGTGTTCGAGATTATGTTTTTAATCGGGAAGAATGAAACTGTAAATAGAATAAACAGGCTTTTAGAAAACTAGAAAGAAATCATTGCCGTAAATGCCAGCATAGACATATTTCCTTTGAATTTATTGCTAGCGCCTCCAGAGGTGTCTAAATCATTTTTATTAAGGCGATTTAAAATATTGGTAAACCCATAGATATACTGACCTCTTATCTTGAAGCTTTTAAAACCCATTGTAAGACTCGCGGCTCCATTGACGTTCACTTTAGAAATATCGGTAATATCTTTAGCGGTCAGATTATTATATCCATCTATTATATATCCTTCTTGCTGAGATTTTTCGAGCTCCAAATTACTATTATACTGTAGCATAGGACCCAAATCGATAGTTATATAATCTTGCAAAATCTTCAAGTGAAAGAGAAATGCTGCCTGTACCGTAAACAATTTGTATTCGACCAAACTGTTTTGAGCGGCGGCGTCCAATATCTGGGGAGCCGCATTTACATTCCAGTAATTTTGTGACAGTTGAATGTTATAGCTCACAGTGTACCATTTATGCGGCAAATCTACCGTTGCCGCCATTCCGCCGATATAGCCTTGTTCGCTCTCGGTATTAAAATTGTCGGTTTTAATGTCAAATTGGGTAAGTCCACCATAAATTCCTAGCCCATTTCTAATGGCGTATCTCTGATGTTGACCAAAGGAAAGTGTAACAAAACCAATACAAATTGCTACTAATAGAGTAAGGTGTCTTTTATGCATAATCGGTCGTTAGTGCAGTAAATATAACTTAAATTAGTAATCAATATTTTCTAACATTTAAAAATTCCTTTGTTATGGGCTCTTATATATTCATTCCGATAGTATTAATTGCGCTTTTAGTCCTTATTTCAGCATTTTTCACGGTCAAGCAGCAAACTGCAGTAATAATCGAGAGATTTGGGAAGTTTCACAGTATTCGTCACTCTGGTCTACATATGAAAATTCCAATTGTAGATAGGGTTGCAGGAAGAATTAGTTTAAAGATTCAACAGCTAGACGTTATAATAGAGACGAAAACGAGAGATGATGTATTTGTTAAGTTGAAGGTTTCCGTACAATTTATGGTAATTAGAGATAAAGTGTATGATGCTTTTTATAAGTTAGATTATCCGCATGATCAAATAACCTCTTATGTTTTTGATGTGGTACGGGCAGAAGTTCCGAAAATGAAATTAGATGACGTTTTTGTGAAGAAAGACGATATTGCTATTGCAGTTAAAGCAGAACTTAACGATGCAATGTCTGATTACGGGTATGATATTATAAAAACCTTGGTTACCGACATTGATCCAGATTCGCAAGTAAAAGCAGCGATGAACCGTATAAATGCTTCAGAAAGAGAAAAAATCGCAGCTCAGTTTGAAGGTGATGCCCAACGTATCTTAATCGTTGAGAAAGCGAAAGCCGAAGCGGAAAGCAAGAGGCTACAAGGACAAGGTATTGCAGATCAAAGACGCGAGATTGCTCGAGGTCTCGAAGAATCCGTAGAAGTTCTTAACCGGGTTGGTATTAATTCTCAAGAAGCATCTGCATTGATTGTAGTAACTCAACATTATGATACGCTTCAATCAATTGGTGAAGAAACAAACAGTAACTTGATTCTTTTACCAAATTCTCCGCAAGCCGGAAGCAATATGCTTAATGATATGGTTGCAAGTTTTGCCGCAAGTAACCAAATTGGCGAAGAGATGAAACGACAACGCGAACTGAAAGAGCGCGAAAAGAAATAGATTTATAAAACCCTCCAAAAAAGGGATTTATCTATTTGTTTTCTCCCTCTTCGTACTTGCTTTTTATTTCTTTTAAGGTCTCTAAATACTCTTTAAGCGCTTTATTATCGACATCCGGATTTTTAATGTCCGGGATGGTCATAGGCGTCTCGTCCAAATATTTTAATAATTCTGGATCTCTTTCCTCAATTTCTCTGGTAATCGTCGATATCTCTGTAAGTAATTCTTGCTCTTTAGTCATGGATTTTTAATCTTATTTTGAAGCCAAAAGATACAAAATTGCTCGTGACTAAAACGCTAAATCAAGCAAAAGGATGTCGCTCTTCCCATTTCTCGCTTGGGTCGAGTAGGTTAAAAATCGGCTTTATAAAATAATTTATCCAAGCGCTGCGGTGTTTTAGGTATAATTCCATCGCAAATGGTTTTGCACCAACCGAGCTCTTTATTTCCATGGCAGTACGCGCATACACCACATTCTGAATATTATTGACAATGGCAAATTCTAGCATATCATAAAGCATATTCAGATATAGGCTTTTGGTAAATTGAAGGCTCTTATCGTAGCCCAAAAAATACGTTTCTAGATTTTGATCATTTACAATCAATGAATAAAAACCAATTAATTTTCCTTCTAAAAAATAGCCAAATACCCTAAAATTGTCTCCCAAATGATTTTTGAATTCGTAGAAGTTATTCTCAGGAAGAAGAAACGTATTAAATTTCGCATTATCCGAAACAGTGCGATAGAGCCTATGAAGTTCTTTAGAATATTTTAAAATATCATCAATACTAAGTTCTTGGGATATTATCCCTCTAAAATTTCTTTTGGCGGTACGGTAGCGCTTCTTGTACTTTTTGTTAAGAGCAGAATAATAATCTTCAAAGATTTTCCAATTTGATGGAATACTTTGCATCATGTTTGGCTGTACTTTAACCCGAAAAAAACTATTATTCTCTAAGGTTGAAGAATCTATAAATTGTTTCTCAGCGGCGAAATCTTTTAATAAAATAACTTTAATGGATTTCCCAGTCTCATTTTTAATTTGGAGTGAAATCGTTTCAAGTGCACTTAAAACTAAATTGACAAAACTTGACCTTTCGATGAGCATTTCATCAAAATAAATACCATGTTGCCCGGTATGGGTAAGGTTTCCAGCGACTAAAATTTCCCCTTTTAATACAATTGAAAGTAGTTTTCCTAAGAATCTTTCAACCAAATTGCCTTTGCTTTCCCTAAAAGTGTCCTGCGCATAGATTTTGACGTGCTGCATAACCGCAAAACCCACCAAAGAATTTTCCTTAGTGAAAGTCACGAACTTTAAATGAATGTTGCTAGGCACTGCTTTTTCTAGCGCTTGAAGATATTTTCGACTTAAAAAAATATCGTTTTGCATGATAGAATCCCATTGCAATGGAATTTCTGCAACTGTAGAAACGATATCTGTGTTATACATTTAAAAGAAAAATCCTAATAATGAGGTGAAGACTTTTAGCTGTTGGATTGGCTTATTTCAATATATGTTTTGCTTCCCTAGCTAAAAATTCGTTGTCATCTTCCCTGGCTTCATCTAAAAAGATTTTGATAGAATCAGTTATTTCTAGCCCGTTTTTTATAAGATAACTCAGCATTAGCGTAGTAATAATGCGCGTTCCGATTTTTTTAGCCGATGTATTCAACAAAGGCTCAACATCTTCAAAAGAAACATCTTTAGAAAGTTCTAAGACATTGGCTTTGGCGCTAAGCTGTTTTTCTTCAGATAAATTCGTGAATTTCTTACCCATCTGCTTAATGATATCAATCGATTTTCTTTGGGGCTGATTGTTATGTTTAGGTTTGTTGTCGGTCTTTGGCGCTGAGGGAGTTTTCTTTTCCCAAGTATCCCGTAAACCCACGGTCTTATTAAAAACCAGCAGATTATTTGTAGTGTCCTCATCTACCCTAAAATATCCTATCCTTTGAAATTGAAAAATATCTCCAACCTTTGCCTCTTTAAGGCTTGGTTCTACAAAGGCTTCAATTGTTTTGAGGGATTCAGGATTAATAAATTCCATAAAATCCTTATCTGGATGAGAATCTGGTGATTCTTCCAGGAATAAACGGTCGTATTCCCTTACTTCAACCTTAACCGCATGCTCTACCGAAACCCAATGAAGCGTGCCTTTAACTTTCCTTAAACTGGCTTCGGTTCCGCTTCCGCTTAAACTATCAGAATCGTAAGTACAATGTATTTCAGATATTAGTCCATAACCATCTTTAACAACGCTTTCCCCTTTAATTATATAAGCGTTCTTGAGCCTTACCTCCTTCCCTAGCGTTAACCTAAAATATTTGCTACTGGCATCTTCCATAAAATCTTCCCTTTCTATAAAAAGTTCTTTGGAAAAAGGAACCTTGCGGTAACCGGCGCTTTCATCTTCTTGGTTATTCTCTGCCTCCAACCCTTCTTCCTTGTCTTCGGGATAATTGTCGATTATCAATTTAACCGGATTTAAAACTGCCATAACCCGCGGCGCAATCTGGTTTAAATCTTCACGGATACAAAATTCTAAAAGCGAAACATCAATTACATTATCTCTCTTTGCGACACCAACTTTTTCAACAAAGTTTTTGATAGAATCGGGGGTGTAACCGCGTCTTCTCAATCCGGAAATGGTTGGCATTCTTGGATCGTCCCATCCATTAACTATTTTGTCTTCTACCAGCTTAAGCAGTTTTCTCTTGCTCATGATAGTATAGCTAAGATTTAAACGCGCGAATTCTCGCTGTTTAGGAGGCATAGGAAGTTCGTCGCTCTGATATTGGTACACATTGTCGCGAAACCAATTATAAAGCTCTCTATGAGGCTTAAATTCTAGCGAGCAGAGTGAATGCGAAATCTGCTCTATATAATCACTTTCACCATGCGTCCAATCGTACATTGGGTAAATACACCATTGGTTACCAGTTCGGTGATGGGATTTTTTTAAAATTCTATACATTAAAGGATCCCTCATCAACATATTTGGATGCTCCATGTCTATTTTGGCGCGAAGTACATGTTCTCCTTCATTAAAATCGCCGTTTTTCATTTTTTCAAATAGCGCAATGTTCTCTTCTACGCTTCTGTTGCGATAAGGAGATGCGGTTCCAATTGTTGTCGGAGTCCCCTTTTGCTCGGCAATTGCTTCAGAAGATTGAGAATCCACATATGCTTTTCCGTCCTTGATCAACATTACCGCCCAATCATATAATTGCTGAAAATAATCTGAAGAATACAGCTCGTTGGCCCATTTATACCCCAACCATTCAATATCTCGTTTAATGGCGTCTACATATTCCTGTTCTTCCTTCGCGGGATTGGTATCATCAAAACGAAGATTTACAGGAGCGTTATAGTGCTCGCCCAAACCGAAGCTAATCCCGATTGCCTTAGTATGACCAATATGAAGATAACCATTGGGTTCTGGCGGAAAACGGAATCTTAAATTTTCCTGTGGCAGACCATTGCTAAGATCTTCTTCAATGATATGTTCTATAAAATTTAATGGGCGTTTTTCCTCTGACATCTTGATTTTTCTCTTAATTTGGAAGCTCAAAATTACGGAAATAACAGAGATAGCGGTTATAAAACAATTTGAGAATGATTATTTTTATGAAAACTAAATTAAGATGAAAAATCTCAATTACATCTGTCCAAAATGTAGCAATACAACTTACAAGATTGGTCAGATGCGAGCTACAGGAGGAACTTTATCAAAGATTTTTGATGTTCAGAGCCAGAAATTCTCTTCTGTAACTTGTGATAGATGCACCTATACCGAATTTTATAAAACCAAAACGACAGGATTAAGTAACGTTTTTGATTTCTTTACAAACTAATGGGAATAATAAAAGTTGAAAACATCCGCGTCTTCGCTTATCACGGTTGTCTTACTGAAGAATCCAAGATAGGCAGTGATTATAGAGTAGATTTAACCGTTAAAGCAAACTTGAAGGCTTCGGCTAAAACTGATTCTTTGCCAGATACGGTAGATTATGTTTTTCTGAACAGAATTGTTAGAGAAGAGATGGAAAAACCATCGCATCTACTTGAAAACGTGGCGAAACGCATCTTAAAACGCGTTCTAAATGAAGATGAGAAGGTGCTGAGCGCAAAAATTGAAATCAGCAAAATAAATCCGCCTATTGGCGGCGATGTTGAGCGTGTAACTATAAAAATGGTCGAAAAACGGAAATAGCAACTCTAGATTGCTAATTTTTTTTACATTTGCCAACCTAAGTTTTAGGAGATAAAATAATTGGCGTCTTGGCCGAGTGGCTAGGCAGAGGTCTGCAAAACCTTCCACAGCGGTTCGAATCCGCTAGACGCCTCATCATAAGGTCCGTACAAATTGTGCGGGCTTTTTTTTTAAGTTTCTATCTCTTTTGAAATTGGGCGGCCCTAGAATAAAGAATAAAGACCGGTGCGCTGATAGAGAAAATGTTCCCCATAGATTAACCCGCAAAACTGCTGGGCCTTGACTCGTATTTTTTTAGCTGATAAATAGAAAAAACGCCAATAACAATTTCCACAATTAATCCAAAAATATACCCTTTGGTTGGCAATCCATCCGAAACCATACTTATTGCCCGACCCGTTGCGAGAGTCAACATAAATAATATGTTCAATTTGGTAGCATCTTTCCAATATTCTGGTTTTATAGCTCCCCATATCCATACAACAGAAATTCCAAGATACAAGCACATCATAGCTTTCAACATATTTGAAAGGTAAATTGTTTGGACTTTAATGTCTAGATGTTCAGGTAAAATCGATGGCGAACCATAAATAATTCCAGTTGGTATTACTATTGCAGCTGAAACTAGAAGATGTAAATTCCTAAAAATCCAATCTATTTTGTCCTTCATGGTGATGAATCCCTATACAGATTTATATTTATTTCAGCTAGCGCATGATAATTAAGTATTCGTGATCTCCTCTATCTTCTCTTGAATGATTTCCTTTTCTTTTGGAAAAAAACCTTGCACCAATAACAGTATTCCGAAGCCCAGAATAACCAGGGAGACGATCTTTTTGATTTTATAGATGCGTCTCGGAGTAAGCAAATGTTTTATTTTTTTGGAGATAGCAATCTTTACGATGTCGACTAATAAGTAAACTATAAGTATGGTGATGAGGAATTGGTAAATACCATATTCTGACTTGGTCACGGAGTTTGCGATAAGTATCAGGGCCAACCACCCAATTAAAACCCCAATGTTTATAAAATTCAGCAAAAATCCTTTTAAAAAGAGCTTGTGATAATTTTTTTGAAGTTCTACTCTATGATATTCCCGAACAATCGTCCGGTAAGATTTAGAGGTTTTTATATAGGAAATCAATCCATAAAAAGAGAGTATAACCCCTCCAAAAATCAAGACGTTTGGATCATCTTTAAGTTTTTCTGCCAGACCAGAGGTAGAAAATAATGCGATGGCAATAAAAACGATGTCTGCTAACATTACCCCTAAATCAAATATAAAGGCAGATTTAAATCCTTTGGTTGCTCCTGTCTCTAACAATACAAAAAAGACCGGGCCAACCGTAAAAGCTAATATAAATCCGAAGGGTATTGCCGCTAAGACATTATCTAACATTGATATTTACCGTTTTTTACAAAGTAAAGGAAAAAGAATCAAGCTAAAGATTTTGCCTATAAGTGCTGGTTTAAATGGAATTATTCCTTGTGATGGCCTACCATAAAGAAATCTAGATGTTTCTTAACCAAATCGGCGTTCTTGACCTTGACCACCACTTCATCTCCTAATCTATAAACTGTATTTGAATTTTTTCCTATTAAGGCGAATTCCTTTTCATTGAATTCATAATGGTCGTCTTTCATATCTCTAACACTGACCATGCCTTCGCATTTATTTTCTATAATTTCAACATAAATTCCCCAATCCGTTACACCAGTAATTACGCCAATAAAATCTTCATTTTTATGGTCTTCCATAAATTTGATCTGCATGTATTTAATAGAATCTCGCTCTGCCTTAGTTGCTAAATATTCCATATTACTACAATGTTGGCATTTATCTTCATAAACATCTTCATTGGCAGATTTACCGCCATCTAAATAATGCTGAAGTAATCGATGCACCATAACATCTGGATATCTCCTAATTGGTGAGGTAAAATGGCTATAATAATCGAACGCTAGACCATAATGTCCAATATTGTGTACGGAATAAACCGCCTTACTCATTGATCTAATAGTAAGCGTGTCTACTAAATTCTGTTCTTTTTTATCTTTAACCGCTTCAAGTAATCCATTTAAAGACTGTGCAGTCGATTTTCTA
The DNA here is from genome assembly GCA_900104375.1 of Flavobacteriaceae bacterium MAR_2010_188. Taxonomy (NCBI): domain Bacteria; kingdom Pseudomonadati; phylum Bacteroidota; class Flavobacteriia; order Flavobacteriales; family Flavobacteriaceae; species Flavobacteriaceae bacterium MAR_2010_188. Next base: position 2,974,107 of record LT629302.1, on the reverse strand, counting down.
TTCCTAAAGTCTAGTTTGTATCCAAATCTAGAAACAATGCCTTGTAGCGCATCTAATTTACTTTCATCTGGTTCGTCGTGTATTCTATAAACAAACGTTTTTTTAGGGTCTTGTTTGCCAATAAATTCTGCAACTTTCTTATTAGCCAAAAGCATAAATTCTTCAATGAGTTTATTGGCTTCCTTACTGCTCTTAAAGTAAACTCCGGTAGGTTCATTATTTTCATCTAGGTTGAATTTTACTTCAACTTTATCAAAAGAAATGGCTCCATCCTTCATCCTCTTTCGACGCATAATCTTAGCCAATTCGTCCATTTTTAAAATGGCTTCTGAAATATCTTGAGTAGTTTTATAAGCTTCTCCGGTTAACGATACATCCGCAGGTATATCGTTTGTTCTAGATTCTATGACTGCTTGCGCTTCTTCATAAGCAAATCGGGCATCACTATAAGTAACGGTTCTACCGAACCATTGGTCTACAACTTTTGCTTGATCATTCATATGAAAGACTGCCGAGAAGGTATATTTTTCTTCGTTTGGTCTTAAAGAACAAGCATTATTTGAAAGTATTTCTGGAAGCATAGGTACTACCCTATCCACTAGATAAATGGAAGTTCCACGTTCATAAGCCTCTTCATCTAAAATGGTATCTGGCTGCAAATAATGTGAGACATCCGCAATGTGTATCCCGATTTCGTAAAGTCCATTATCCATAACCTTAAACGAAAGCGCATCATCAAAATCCTTGGCATCCTTAGGGTCTATAGTAAAGGTTAAGTCCTTCCGCATATCTCGGCGTTTCTTAATTTCACTAGGCGTTATAGAAGTATCTATTTTATTGGCATATTCCTCAACTCCTTCAGGAAAATCTGATGGCAAACCGTATTCGGCCAAAATTGAATGAATCTCGGTATGGTGTTCTCCAGGTTTACCTAGAACTTTAATTACTTTACCGTTGGGTGAATCTGCCTTGTCTGGCCAATCATCAAGAGAAACTAAAACTTTATCTCCTTCTTCGGCACTGTTAATTTTATTGATAGGTACAAATATATCGGTATACATTTTCGGACTGTCCGCTATCACAAAGGCATAGTTCTTATGAATCTGTATAACCCCAACGTATTCGCTCTTCGCTCGCTTGATAATTTTGGTTATCTCTCCTTCGTAGCGACCTTGCTTTTTCCTTTTATAAGTGTAAAATTCAACTTCATCATCATCTAGCGCTTTGTTGATATTTTTAGCGGATATATAGACGTCTTCTTCGAAGTCTGGACTAATGATATAACCAGAACCACGTGCGGCCATATCTAGGATACCAGTATGGTATTGGGTGTTATTAACAACCTTGAACCTTCCCCTTTCTACTTCCTCAATTTCTTTTTTAGCCTTTAATTCTTGAAGTTTCTTAATAATCTGATTACGACTGCTTGCATCGTCCACATTGAGTTTTGCAGCTATCTGTTTATAATTAAGAGTTTGATTTTTTTCTTTTTCTAAAATACTAAGGATTGTATTTGTAAGGTTGGAAATCTTATTATTAGACGATTTCCTCTTTTTCTGTCTTGTCATCTTCTGTTTTCTAATTTTACAAAGCTAAGACTTAATATTTCAAATATTTAGAGAGACTTTAAAATTATCCACATTTATACCATAATAGACATTGTTTTAAATTTAATTAAAAATAAAATGATGATTATGATTGTCTGTTAATAGCAGAGATAACTTTTTAGGTAGAAGCTTTGCGAATCGTTAGTTTACATTTTGTTAATATTTAGTTAACATACTATTTTTACTTAAATCGTTGGTGACTAATAGTTTCATTTTTCTATCAACAGTTGTTAACATGATTTTTTAGCGGTAAATATTGAAAGCTTTTTAAATTTTAGTGTTTAAATGTCTACTGCTTCATACTGACAACTTTCTTTCAAATTAGTGCTTAAAAATTTTGTCCTGTCACATCCAAGTTTGATTGTGAAAAAAATCGGATTTGAAAAATTTATCTTTCAGATTTTAGAATAATTCTATTAACAATTTATTAATACTCTAAGCATAACTTATAAACAGCTTATGGATTTCATATTTTTGCATAATAAATAGACTAATATGAAAATTTCTATAGGCAACGACCACGCTGGTACTGAATATAAGGTAGTAATTAAGAAACACCTAGAAGGTCTAGGACATACTGTGACTAATCACGGCACAGATAGCACTAGCAGTGCAGATTATGCAGATTTTGTGCACCCTGTGGCTAAAGATGTTGAAAATAATGTTGTGGATTTTGGGATTATTGTTTGTGGCAGCGGTAACGGCGCAAATATGACTGCAAATAAACATCAGAAAGTTAGGTCTGCTCTATGTTGGACCAAAGAAATAGTTACTCTTGCAAGACAGCATAACGATGCCAATATTTTAAGTATACCAGCACGCTTTACAGCCCAACAGCAGGTGATTGAAATGGTGGATACTTTTTTGAATACAGAATTTGAAGGTGGCAGACATCTAAAACGAATCAATAAAATCCCTCTAGACAGCTAAATGGGACATTCACATGCGGGTCATAATCATAATCACATAAAATTAAGGGATAAAAATCTCCTAATATCAATCTTACTTAATATCCTTATAACGGTAGCTCAAGTTATAGGTGGTTTAGTATCGGGGAGTCTTTCTCTGTTAAGTGATGCACTTCATAATTTTAGTGATGTAATTTCTTTGATAGTAAGTTATTTCGCTTCTAAATTATCTAGAAGAAAAGCTTCCTTTTCCAAAACATTTGGCTACAAGAGAGCAGAAATATTGGCCGCATTTATAAATGCCGCAACTCTGGTAATCGTTGCGGTTCTGCTAATTAATGAAGCTTATCAAAGATTTAGAGACCCTCAGGTTATTGAGTCTGATTTGGTGATCTGGTTATCGCTAATTGCAATTGGTGCAAACGGATATAGTGTGTTGTTACTTAAAAAGGATTCAAAACATAACATCAATATAAAATCGGCGTATATTCATCTACTGACCGATATGATGGCCAGTGTTGCGGTACTAGTAGGAGGACTTTTAATGAAGTTTTACCAAATGTATTGGATAGATAGTGCTCTTACATTATTAATTGCCATTTATTTAATTTGGGTTGGTTTTGATTTGTTGAAAACCTCATCGAAAATCTTGATGCTTTTTACTCCACAACAAGTAAATATAAAGAGTGTGGTAAGAGCGGTTCATAAAGTGCCAAAGGTGAATAAATTACATCACGTCCATGTTTGGGGTCTTAATGATGATGAAATTCATCTTGAAGCTCATTTGGATATTATTGAAAATATAAGTCTTTCAGAATTTGATGAAATACTTCATAAGATTGAAAAAGTATTGCACGATAAATTCAATATAAATCACGTTACCATTCAACCAGAATTCAATAAAAAAGATTCTAAGGATATAATTGTACAGGACTGATGCTAAATTGTTTAATAAAATCATTTGAAGAACTCTCTATCTACGAGCTCTATGAACTCTTACGATTGAGAACAGAAATTTTTGTGGTAGAACAAGATTGTGTTTACCAAGATCTTGATAATAAAGACCAACTCGGCAAACATGTTCTAGGTTATGAAGATGATAAACTGGTTGCCTATACAAGAATATTTAAATCTGGAATCTATTTTAAGGAAGCTAGTATTGGTAGGGTAATCGTGAAAAAGGAGTTTCGTTATTTTGGCTATGGTTATGATATTATGAATGCTTCTATAGACGCTATAAAAGATGAATATGATGAGAGCAGAATTAGAATTTCAGCTCAGTCTTATCTAAAAAAATTCTACGGTAGTTTCGGCTTTGTTGCCAAAGGAAAAGAATATCTAGAGGATGGGATTCCACACTTTAAAATGGTTTTGGATAAGAAGAAATCTGCTTCTTAAATCAATTATGCGGCTCTGCATAAGTGATTAGTATCTCTACTCTCCTATCAAATTTTGGATCGCCCCCTAGCGGAAATTTACGGCGCATACCCATATATTTCATCCGTCCTTTTGCTACTCCTTTTTTAGAGAGATAATCGTAGATGTATTTTGCCCGTGCCTCTGATAGATTTCGCTTTTTAGTTCTCCTATCCATCGCATCTCGCGCAAATTGAGTACAACAAACATGACCTTGAATAGTAAAATAAACATCTTCTCTTTCGTTAAGAACCTTAGATATTTCTTCTAAAGTTGAAACAGATTCTGGCATTAAATAAGCATAACCAGTTTTGAAGAGAATATTCTCCAATTTTAGACGGTCTCCTGCCTTTATATCACCTTTTAAAACCTCGGTGATACTTGGCTGTTCTTCTTTAATTTTTTCCGGGCGAGGCGGATCAAATGGATGCACAACAATCTCAACTTTTCGATTAAGACCGCGTATTTTTTGAACGTTCTCTTCTTGGACAACCTTTAGGAGAATCTTACCTTTTCCGTCTACATTTGTTATAACGGTTTCGTCGAACTCATTGGTAGAGAAAATTTCTTTAATGGAATTGGCCCTTTTTTGGGATAAGGAAAGATTATAGGAATCGCTACCCCTATCATCGGTAAAACCGTAGATGGATATTTTTTCAATGTCGAAGCTTTCAATCTTTGAAAGAAACATTAGGAGCCTGTTCTGCTCAGTGGGGGGCACCTCGAATTCGTCAGTCTCAAAATACACTTCGTGCTGAAATTCTTGTTGACCGATTACCAATTGTGATAAAAGACCAAAAAAAATGATAATTAATTTCATTTTTAGTCGAAATGAGGTTCTAAATATATATTATTCCTAATAATATACCTCGTTTATTCCAAAAATTTAGAGTAAGTGGAGGGATTGCTCAAAATTTCTGAGGCTTGTTGTATCTCAGGATTGTTATCGATATAATAATCGTACAACCCTTCTCTATAAAAATATCTTTTTACTATTTCATCTGATAATAAGGACATTAACTGGTCTTTATTATCATCAATTGCTTTATTTTTATATTCTGAAATCGTATTTAAAAGGTCTCGGTATTTATTATCTACTACCGTATTCAAATTTTCAAGTTCCGCCACGTCAAAGGCATCGCTAAAAGCTTTTTCGGTTTTTGTCTCAAAGTTGAAGTTATTAGAATGCAAAAATTCCTTAAAATCCTTGAAGTCTGATTCGGTTAATTTAAACTTATCTAAATCGGTTACCGTATGGTCATAGTAGTATTTTGTACCATATTGAAAGATTAGATTTTCAGCTAAAATAGCATTTGTGATAGGGCTGAATTTAGATTCTTCCATTTCCAAATCTGGTTGAATACCTCCACCATCATAGACATTTCTTCCGTTCTTTGTTTTAAAGGCATTATAGTTCTCACGTTTAACCCGTGTTGCTTCACCGTCTTCATCCCGATTCCAATAATCTAATGCTTGTATACACCTACCAGAAGGAGTGTAATATCTAGAGATGGTTATTTTCATTTGGGTACCGTAAGTGAGTTCTTTTGGTCGTTGAACTAGCCCTTTTCCAAAGCTTCTTGCTCCTACTACTACTGCTCTATCTAAATCTTGTAAAGCGCCAGAAACTATTTCGCTTGCAGAAGCACTTCTACCATCGATTAAAACAACGACCGGTATTTGAGTATCCTCTGCTTCACGCTGAGTATAATACGTTTTATTATACTGTTTTACTTTCGATTTTGTTGTTACAACAAGTTGATTTTGTGGAACAAAAATGTTTACAACATTAACAGCTTCGGAAAGTAATCCGCCAGGGTTTCCTCTTAAATCCAGTATGATTTTTTTGGCACCTTCACTCTTTAGTTGTCTTAAGGCTCTAACTGTTTCAGATGAAGCCTTATCATTGAATTTTCTTAATACAATGTAGCCCACATCGGAATTAACCATGCTAGAATGAGCCACTGCATGAATCTCTACCGCTTCCCGTTGAATAGTAGCATTCATAGTTTCTCCATTACGAAGATAAGTTACGTTTACTTGAGTTCCTGCCGCTCCTTGTAAAAGTTGCCCTGCGTCATCTTTAAAATCCGCAACCACAACATTTTCTACTTTTATGATTTCATCGCCAGCCTTCATCCCAGCTTTATCCGCAGGAAAGCCTTTATAAGGCTCTACAATAACAAGTTTATCCTTCAAGGTCAGTACACTCGCGCCAATACCAGTATAATCGCCAGTGTTGTTTATACGAGCTTCTTCAACATCTTGCTCGTTCATAAAGTTTGTATAGGGATCTAAATCTGCCAACATACTCTTTATGGCCGTATCCATTAACTCACCTGGGTTGGTTTCATCGACATAGTTCATGTTAAGTTCTTTAAACATGGTCGTGAAAATCTCAATCTGTTTAGCAATTTCGAAGAATTCACTTTTGAAGGAAGTTGCTGAGAGGAATATGGCCAAAGCCACGACAGGAACTATTATTCGTTTAGGTAGATATTTTTTCATTCTAAAAAATTAGGATTCGGCAATGCGTTCGTGCAACTTGGCCAGGACGCCCTTCATTTTTTTTTCAATGGACTCAAAATCTGTTCCATCCTTTCCAAGGTACAAAATCATTAACGCATAAGAAGCAGAAATGTTGTTAAAAGAGGACGCTTTGTCCAACCTATAAGATTCGCGCATAAGGCGCTTAATCCGATTGCGGTCTACCGCTCTTTTAAAATTTCTCTTACCAACAGAAAACCCAGCCTTAATTTTGGTATCATCCTTAAAATCTGTCCTTAAATAGATAGCTTTAAGAGGAAAACTGGTTACGCTTTTACCTTCACGAAAAAGTTTTTCAATTAACTTTTTGCCCTTAAGCCTTTCTTTTCTGCCAAAATTAAAATCCATAACTAATCCAAAACCGCAATTGTTGAGCTATTATTTGGCGGTAAAGGTATTGTTTTCAGGATTTATGTCTGCCATTAAATTATTAGGGTCTATGGTAACGCATTTTATTGGCTTTTTAGCTTCAAATGAATAGGTAGGATAAGCCCACGCCCAATCTTCTAAAATAGTTGACTCGGTAGGTTTATTACCTCGCATATCTCGAAGCGGAATATTAAATTGTTCTGATGTACCATCGGTATATTCAACATTAAGATCTATTGGCATTGGTGTTTTGCCGAGTCTTTCGATTTCAACTTTGTTGCCTTCTATGTTTTTCACGCCAAAGTCAATAGTGTTGGTTGTATTAAGCCAATCAGATAGATACCAATGTAAATTCATACCCGAGGTTTTTTCGGCTATCCTAATAAAGTCATTGGCATCAGGGTGTTTAAATGCCCAATTATTAAAGTAATCCTTAATTGTCTTATCAAAATTATCTTCACCAATAATATACTTTAACTGCGAAAGAAACACTCCTCCTTTGGTATAAACAGAGTAAGCGCCATTGATATCGAAGTGATCAGAATGGGTAGAAAGCGGCTCTTCCAGGCCCGATTTCGCCAACCTTAAATAACCTCTATAAAGACCAGCAGACGGATTATCGGATGTTTTATTTAAAACTTTCTCATTAGCCATATTCGAAAAATAACTCGTATAACCTTCATCCATCCACCCGTATTTCAGTTCGTTTGTTCCCAACAGAAATTGAAACCAACTATGGCCCATCTCATGTGCTGTAACTCCGACTAGACTTTCAAAACTTCTGTTTCCGGTTATAAAAGTGCACATTCCGTATTCCATTCCGCCATCCCCAGCTTGGATTACAGAATATTGCTTGTATGGATATTTGCCAATGGTTTCGCTGAAATATTTAAGAATTTCTGATGCTTTAGGCTGAAGGTTAATCCAGTTTTCCTTTATCTCTGGATTGTTCTTGTAGAGAAAATGAATAGTTGGTCCATTTTCGATTTTACTTACATCGTGAACATAATCAGGATCTGCAGCCCAGGTAAAATCATGCACGTTTGGGGCAAAGAACTTCCAGGTTAATTTTTCTTTGTTCTTAATATCTACTTTAATTGCTTCATCTTGATAACCATGACCAATTTCGTTTGGATTTTGAAGATAACCGGTACCGCCTAAAACATAATCTTTGTCAATGGTAATATTCACATTAAAATCACCCCAAACCCCATAAAATTCGCGGGAGATATAAGGGTCTGCGTGCCAACCTTCTTCATCATACTCAGCTAATTTCGGATACCATTGGGCCATTGAAAGCGCAACGCCTTCAGAATTATTTCTACCTGAACGTCTGATTTGTAAAGGAACCTGAGCATCAAATTTCATATTGAAAGTTGACTTTTCTCCCGGGAGAATCGGGGTATTCAACTTTACTTCTAAAACTGTTCCAACGGTACTATAGGTTAAATCAGTTCCATCTTGGTTTAAAGAATTCACCTTAATGAAACCTATTTCATCATCATTTAATTTGCTGATTCTGCTTTCATAGTTTGGCTCATCTTTACTACCAAGATTGTTTACCATTCTTCCATCAGGATCTTTTATTGTGGTAAGCCTCGCATTCATCTCGCTTTCAGGCTGAAATGCATTAGCATAAAGATGGTAAAAAACCGATGTTAAAGTGTCGGGTGAATTATTGGTGTATTCCAATTTTTGTACGCCGGTATAGCGGAAAGTCTCAACATCCATATCGATATCCATATCGTAAACAACGTGTTGTTGCCAGTAAGAAGGGACGATTTTAGATTTATACTTTTCATCATAATTTTGGGAGCTTGCGAAATTAGTAACCATAAACATGGCCGCAAAGACCCAAAAGAAGTTGTTAATTTTCATAAATATAAGTTTTGATTTTGCTTATTGTGCCGACATCTGTTGTGCCATAATCAGCGCGTTATAAGCGTTTACTATTTTACCTGATTTTGAAATAGTATTGAATGATTTTACGTTATTGGGGTCTCCTCCTACCGAAACTTTGTTAGTAAGGTCCACACCAGAATTTATTAAAATTGATTTAACCTGTGAAGCAGTTAAGTTTGGATACTGTGACCAAACAAGGGCGGCTACACCGGCAGCATTTGGAGATGCAAACGAAGTTCCGTCTGCATAATCGTATTTATTACCCGGCTCAGTTGAATAAATCTGCGAACCTGGCGCAAAAATATCTACATTCTTTCTGCCATAGTTGGAATAATCTGCTACTAAGCCGCTACCGTACTTGGAATTCAACGCGCCAATGGATAAGAAATTATCAGATATCTCAGTGGTTGCATTTAAATCGTCATTAGGGAAATTGGTTTTTGTATCGATATCCAAAGATTCGTTACCAGATGCATGAACGAAGAGTACATTTTTACTCGCAGCATATTTAATGGCATCCTGGACCCATTCTGGATGTGGAGAATAATATTTTCCAAAACTTCCATTAATAATCTTTGCTCCATTATCTACAGCATATCTTATTGCTAAAGCAACATCCTTATCGTATTCATCAGCATCAGAAACCACTCTTAATGGCATAATTAAAACATTGTTTGCAACACCCTTTATACCGCGGTTGTTCTTTCTTTCGGCTGCAATAATCCCTGCTACGAACGTTCCGTGAACTTCGCCTTCTTTCATTGGCATTACGTTGTTATTACCGTATTTAGTATCTGTAATGTCATTTACGTTATCACCAGTTTTTCTTCCTTTAAAAGATTTATTAAGTCTATAATCTAACCAATTATTTAAATCTTCTAATTGAGCACCTAAATCCACTAATGCAGTTTGTACATTATCAAAATCTAAGGTGTAAACATATTTTATGATAGAAACAGAGCGTGCAAGAGATTCGTTTTCAGTTTTAATATTAGAAACATCTTCTTTAGTATAATTAGCTTTCCCTAAATGGGTCGCTACCGCCTTGTCTGCGGCTTTTATCTCAGTAATTAACTGTCCATACTGTGTTTTATAGGTTGTATATTTTTGAACTGCTTCGTTATATTCCTTCTGAGCTTCGGCATAGCGAGGATTGCTGGTGTCGCCACTGGCCAATAATCTGGTATACTCCATTTGCTCGTAATAGGTATCGCCTAAGAAATTCCAGCCATGTATATCATCAATATATCCGTTGTTATCATCGTCCTTTCCATTGTTTGGAACTTCTGCCTTGTTGGTCCAAATAACTCCGTCTAAATCTTCATGGGTGATATCTATACCCGAATCTATTACAGCTACAATAGTAGTTTTGCCCTTTTTGTTCTTTACGATTTCGTCATAAGCTTTATCTACGCTCATTCCTGGTATTGTATCCTGTATTAGGTCTAAATGATTCCAGTTTTGTTTTTCATTTTCGGTTAAGACCGAATATTTCAATGGTCTAGTATCTATATTTTCGACCGGAGTAGAAATGATGGTACCATTACTATTACTGCTCCCGCAGCTAAACAATAGGCCGCATAACACAGCTATACATTTTAATGTATTGTTGTAAATTTTCATTTTATTTTAATTAAGAATTTGGTTGAAGGTGAAGGTTTCATCTAACCTAACGCCCTTCTCGGTGTGTTTAACCGTAATGATTTCATTGTGAGCATCGTGCTCTAGTAGAAGATAGAAATTCTTATCTGCTGCCATATTCAAAAATTTCTCTTTTTCGGACAACGTCAAAAGAGGTCTTGTGTCATAACCCATGACAAAGGGCAATGGTAAATGACCAACCGTTGGCAAAAGATCCGCCATAAAACAGATGGTTTTACCTTTATAATTGAGCATTGGAATCATTTGTTTATCTGTATGACCGTTAGCAAAGAAAATATCAAAACCAAGTGCACTATCTTTTAAGATATCTCCATCTGGCATATCGGTAAAATTAAGTTGACCGCTCTCCTTGATTGGAAGTATGTTTTCTTTCAAAAAAGATGCTTTTTCTCTAGCGTTTGGATTTGTTGCCCATTCCCAATGTTGCTCATTGCTCCAAAACTTCGCATTCTTAAAGGCGGTTTCGTAGCCAGTTCTATCAGAATTCCATTGAATACTACCGCCGCAATGATCAAAATGAAGATGGGTAAGGAAAACATCGGTGATATCGTCTTTAGTAAATCCATATTGTTGAAGTGATTTGTCTAAAGAATCGTCACCCCACAGAAAATAATATCCAAAAAATTTATCGCTTTGTTTGTCGCCCATTCCGTTATCGATCAAGATAAGTCTATCACCGTCCTCGATAAGCAAACAGCGTGCCGCGATATCGATCATGTTATTAGAGTCAGCAGGGTTTGTTCTATTCCATAAAGATTTAGGAACAACCCCAAACATGGCGCCGCCGTCTAATTTAAAATTTCCAGCCTGTATCGGATGTAGAGTCATAGGGAGGCCCAAATTATGAAAATCAGTAAGAAACTTGTGCCCTGTTAAGATTAAATTAAGAACTCATTCCGCTATAATCGCAGATTTTAGGCGCTTTCCGAAATCGAGCAGTGTTTTTATTTCTTTATCCCCAGCTAATTGTGCACGATTAAAAATCAATAACCATTTTCCATTAGATTCTATGTGGTAGTAAGGGATGCTTTCGAAGAACAAAATCAAGGAATCACTAAAAAACTTCAATATTCCCACTTCATCTTCACCATAAAGATAAAAGCGTTTCGAAAATTCTTCATTTCCTTGTATGTCGATATCCGAATGTCCGCCGATACCGTAGATTTTTTCAATAAGGTTCTCTTTACTCAAGGTGAACACCGGAATTGGTTGGTGTAATTCAATATACATCATGGTAGACCTTATATCTTCCTTAGCGATAAAAGCCCCTTCAGAATATTCAATATCAAAGACCATATAATCGCCAATAGAATTTATTAACGTATTGTAAATATGACTAATCTGTTTTGTTTCAAAATAATAGAAACCGTTTAAGAACTCTAGATTCTTGCCTTTTTTAGCGTTATAGATGTAGTTGAAATTTTCTGCAATTTGCCCAATATTAAATTGTCTTTTGGTCAGGTTTTTTTCAATGAACTTGGGTACCGGCAAAAGGCGTTTCAATGCAAATGGATGGGTAGAATCAGACTGATGAGAATCTAAGCCCACAATTTCTAAATGCCCGCCCTGTTTTCGAAAAACCTCTTGATAACTATGAAGATTGTCCATGACCGTATGATCTACAAAGACACACATAGAGAAATCTATAACCACATCATTATCTTCTGAAACGGCATCAATTTTCTCTTTAAGCCTGTAATAATTTAGGAAATTGCAAAAATGCTTTACGCTGATGTAATAAATCTCTCCTTCGCCGTCTTCTTTATACATAAGTACATTTGGTTTTAGCCAGTTTCTTAGAAACATTCCAACATTCTTGTTTATTATTCCATGAACCAAAAAAGTCAAAAGAATCCCAAGTCCTATCCCGCTAATTAGTCCAAATCGAAGCGTACCAACCAAAGTTACTAGGAAGATAAGAAGCTGTTCGCTACCTACCGAGAACATTCTTCTTACCAATTTTGGAGAAGCTAATTTATAGCCTGTAAACACTAAAATCGCCATCAATGCAGGCAAAGGAATTCTGGTAAGTTGGGTACTAAATAACCCAATAAATAAGAGTAGAAAGATTGCATGAGAGAAATTTGCCGAACGATTGTTACCGCCATTATTTACGTTTACCGAACTTCGCGCGATTACCGTTACAACATTTAATCCCCCCAAAAAACCAGAGCCAATAGTTGCAATACCAAGTGCCTTTAAATCTTTATTTACATTAGAACGGTGCTTTTCAGGGTCAAGATTATCTATGGCTTTTATGCTCAAAAGAGATTCTATGCTAGCGATAAAGGTTAGCCCGAAGACACTAGACCAAAACTGAAGATTCCAGATTCCGTTGAATCTAATTTCTGGCAAATCGTTAAAAAGGTCTGTGATGCTCGGAATTGCCGGGAGCATATAATTAGGGTCGATTGGGTTAGGATGGTCTAGCACCAACTCATGAAAATAACTAAACCCAATTGAAAGAATAACAATCCACATTGGTGCAGGGATTAGCTGTAGATATTTGTTTCTGAATTTTGGGTAATACAGCATAATCGCTAAACTTATAACGCCAGATAAGGCTGCATATATCAAACCTTTATCATCGTAAGTAAAGACTTTTAAAATAGTGTTCGGAATTTCTAGAAGATAGCCCAAAGTCGAATCTCTTACAATTCTATTCGCAAGCATAATATGGAATTGCTTTCCCAAAATAATCAATCCTATCGCAGCAAGCATCCCTTGAATGGCTGAAGACGGAAAGAAATCTGAAAGCTTTCCCATTCTTAAAAAGCCAAGAAGCATCAAAACAAACCCAGAACAAACGATAGCAGTATAGGCGTCCATTAAGCCTAAAGTGGTAATTGCAATTAGCAAAACCCCAACCATCCCGTTGCCTGGCCCAGTAATCGTAACGTGGCTTCCGCCAAATATTGATACTACAACACCTCCCACTATTGCGGTAATTACCCCTGCAATCGCAGGGGCTTCACTTGCCATTGCCAGTCCGAGACCCAAAGGCAGCGCTATAAGGCTTACCACAAATCCTGAGAATATATTTGCGGGAAGCTTCTTAAAGAAATATGCTAATCGGTTTTTTTTCGGGCTCATCTAATAATCAATACATCGCTCGGCAACTCAGTTAAAATATACTCGATATCATGCGGGAAAATCCTATCCCATAAGCCCGATTTTATTGGTGCATTCATAACTAAGAGATCAGCTCTTACCAGTTCTGCATAATGACCAATTGAATAACCTCTTTTTCCGAAGATGCCCTGTATTTTAATGTTGACATTATCTTTAAGTTCAAGGGGAATTTTATTTAGAAGTTCTTTTACTCTTATTCCTTCCCTCCTTTTTATCTTCTCTTTCATCAATTGCGATTTACGTAGGGATTTGTCGTCCTTCACCTTTACGGCCAGTTCCGTTTGGGTAATTTCTTCAACAATGGTTATCTTTTTTCCACCAATTTTTGAAGCTGTGTAAAAGGCAGAATTAATGGTTTTAAAGGTTTTTGGATCCTTCAGACCATTCACCACAAAATGATTGTATGGTGTTGGTTTAACCGATGGATGGGTCAATAACATGATTGAACAAGATGCTTTGCGACTTATTTTTCTGGCAATGGAACCCATATAATACGTTACCAACTTCTCTCTTTGTAGAGCGCCGATCAGAAGTAATTCTATTTTTTTCTCCTTGGTAATCGATAGAATAACCTCAACAGGTTCACCTTCAGAAAAAACAGTTTCTATATTAAGACTGTTTCCTTGGGCTTCATTTATAGATGCTTCAATCTTATTGAGTTTTTCTTCCGTTTTAGAACCTACATGTATCAGCACAAGTTTGCTTTTAAAATACTGCGAGAACCTTATGGCCTCGTAGATATTGGCCCTAAGATTTGGCGAAAACGCGATACCTATTCCTATGGTCTTAAACATTAAAATTTTTGCTTATTTTGGATTAGTCAAGGTTGTAAGATAACATAATTTGTCGTTTATGAAAACATTAACACAGAACAGCCCTAGCTAAGATATTACGCTCAAATATTAATTTTTAATTAGTATTTTCACGCAAAATAAATCTATGTTAGAGTTAGCAGGAATAATCATATTGGGGATATTAGCGCAATGGATTGCTTGGAAATTCAAGATTCCTGCAATTCTTCCCCTCATTTTGATTGGGCTTGCTGTAGGTCCGCTTTCAACATTTTATTCTGAAGACGGCAATCAATGGATACGACCAATTTGGAATGATGAAAAAGGATTTTTTCCTGGTGAGGGACTTTTTTATTTTGTGTCATTAGCTATTGGAATTATCTTGTTTGAAGGAGGCCTTACCTTAAAGTTGAATGAAATTAAAAAGGTCGGTGGCGTTATCGTTAATTTGATAAGCCTTGGATCGATTATCACCTTTTTTGGAGCCGGGGTTTCCGCGCACTATGTATTTGGGTTTGATTGGCAAATATCATTTCTTTTCTCTGCGTTAATTATAGTAACGGGTCCAACCGTTATCACGCCGATACTTCGAAACATTCCTTTAAAAAAGGATATTTCGGCAGTTTTAAAATGGGAAGGAATTTTAATCGATCCCATTGGGGCTCTTGTGGCTGTTTTGGTATTTGGATTTATTACGGTTAATATTCCTATAGGTCTAGAAGAAATTGCAACCGATACCGTGACAACTAATGGACATAGTAGTGGAAGCTATACCAAGCATGCACTTATTGAATTTGGAAAAATAATCGTGATTGGCTTTGCATTTGGCCTTGCTGGAGGATTCGCTACCTATCACGCTGTAAAACGCAAAGTTATACCTCATTATCTACTTAATGTAGCGTCACTGTCTCTAGTATTGCTAATTTTTGTAATGAGCGATCTTTTCGCCCACGAATCGGGGCTTCTGGCGGTTGTAGTGATGGGTATGTTTCTCGGCAACAGCGATTTGCCCAATCTTAAGGAGCTGCTCTATTTTAAGGAATCACTTAGCGTTTTGCTTATTTCTATTCTTTTTATACTGCTTTCTGCAAATATTCCGCTGGAGGACCTTATTTTGATTATCGATTGGAGAACTGCTATTCTCTTTGCCATCATAATTTTCGTGATAAGACCAATCGGGGTTTTGCTCAGCACTCTGGGAAGCGGATTAACCATAAATGAAAAAATCTTTATTAGTTGGGTCGGTCCAAGAGGAATTGTCGCCGCGGGAATTGCCAGTCTATTTGGCACTAAACTGGTAGAATATGGAATTCCCGGGGCGGAGTATATTACCCCACTGGTTTTCGGTTTAGTTTTGGTGACCGTACTGCTCAATGCGACCACCGCCCGCATGGTGGCATCACTTTTAGGAGTTTTTCTAAAGCAATCGGAAGGGATTCTTATTATTGGAGCTTCCAGAGTTTCAAGACTCATTGCGTCCTATCTTCATAAGAACAATAGACATGTGGTTTTGGTGGATAGTAACCGATCCAATATAGAAAAAGCCCAAGAACTTGGATTGGACGCCATAATCGCGAATATTTACAACGACGATCTTAGCGACAACATCGAGTTGAGTGATGTAGGGTATCTTTTGGCGATGACGGGAAGTGATGAAATAAATCGCCAAGCAATGAGGCGGTTCGGGAGCAGATTTGGTGAAAATGGGACTTTCCGTATAATGACTAATGAGGAATTAAATCTTAGTGGTCCAGTAAAACCTGAGGAAGTCTTTAGTAATACGCACGACTACATACGATTTACCGAAGTGGCTCGAGATTATCCATCCATTCAAGAAATCGTAGTAGATGATGATAAAAGATTTTTAAGAGTGTTAGAAAAAATAAGGGATAACAAGGACGCCATACCCCTTTTTATAAAAGACTCGGACGGAACCTTAAAATTGATCGACACGCTTACAGAATTTGATATTGATCAAGGTAGTGCTATAGCTTATCTTGGAAAGCCTATCGATTTTGAAGATGTTGTAATTGCCACATCCAAAGAAGAGGAATTGCCGGAGGCAGAAAACAAGAACGTGTGATTCTCTGAGATTTTCAACTCACTCACAAACTTCACATTATAACCACTTAAACTTTAAGAAAAACTTACCCTAGGTTTTAATTTGTAAGCTGCCGGAAACCTACCTTTATGCCAAAGAATCTCGATGGATCAACTACTAAATACCAGCCCCTATTTTGTTGCTATGGCATACTTTGGTCTTGCCATTGCAATCGTAGCTTTTCTGCCTCTTTACACTAGAAGGGCTAAAGTAACCTACATCATTCCTTTGCTCTGCTTAGGGTTCTTACTTTATCTAATTGGGGCGCCTTTACCTTGGCCCGATCCAATATGGGACTTGGACAAGGCTAAAATTATTACTGAAATCATAGTTATTTTGAGCCTTATGACAGCAGGCCTTAAAATAGGCACTCAATATAAATGGAATGAGTGGCGCAGACCATTATCTCTCATTGTGATAACTATGCCGCTATTTATGGGGGCCGTTTATTTGGTTTCTTATTATTTACTTGGATTAAATGGCCCAGTTTCTCTACTACTTTCAGCAGTCTTAGCCCCAACCGACCCAGTTTTGGCTTCGGAAATGCAACTGGAAGAACATCAACATGAAGACACTAAAGAAACAGGTCTGCAATTTACTCTAACCGCAGAAGCCGGTATAAATGATGGCTTCGCATTCCCTTTTGTCTTTTTAGCCATTCTATGGTCTAAGTCCACAAGTTTTGGTGATATTGATTGGGGACACTTTGTTTCGTTTTATCTCCTTTATAAAATAATTGGCGGTTTAATCATCGGAGCACTAATCGGGTTTTTATGTAGTTCTCTTATAAAAATCCACAATAGGGATGAGCAGAAATTCATTCTCAGTGGGTTTATAGCTGTTGCCCTGACATTTTTTTCATATGGTCTGGCAGAGTTTATTTCTACCTACGGTTTTTTGAGTGTATTTGCTACAGGTGTATTTCTGCAACATCATCGTCCTAAAAAAGAAAGTGAATCTGTGAAGGATTTCATGTTGCCATTTATAGAAGAAGTTGAAAAGTTGACGGTGGTCATCTGGACTATATTTTTCGGTGGAGCGCTACTAACCGGTATTCTAAACTATACAGACGGAGTGGGTATAATAGTCAGTCTTGCCATTGTCCTTGTGCTAAGACCAATATTCGGATATTTGGCCATGGCAACTACACCTTATTCAAATGCCAAGAAATGGGCAATTGGGTTTTTCGGAATCAAGGGTATTGGGAGCTATTTTTATTTGACCTACGGTATCCTACATGGAAACTTTAAGGAATTTGATGAATTATTCGGTATTGTGAGTTACGTTGTTCTTTTTAGTATAGTGATTCACGGTTTTACCAGCCTAAGAGTACTCAATTATTTCAATTTGAAAAGAAAATAGCCAATACACCAGGTCAAAAAATGGACTCGTCTTGATAAAGTAAATGAAAAAATACTAGTCGTTCAATTTAAGGACCGCCATAAAAGCTTCCTGCGGAATTTCAACATTCCCGACTTGTCTCATTCTCTTTTTACCTTTTTTCTGCTTTTCTAAAAGTTTCCTCTTACGGGAAATATCACCACCATAACATTTTGCGGTAACGTCTTTTCTTAAAGCCTTAATGGTTTCACGAGAAATAATCTTGGCCCCAATTGCTGCTTGTATAGGAATATCGAATTGCTGACGCGGAATTAACTCCTTCAACTTTTCGCACATCTTTTTTCCGATGTGGTAAGCGTTGTCGGCATGAATAAGGGCGGACAATGCATCCACCGGCTGTGCATTCAGCAAAATATCTACCCTAACTAATTTTGAAGCTCTTAAACCTATCGGTGAATAATCAAACGAAGCATAACCTCTTGAAACTGTTTTTAAACGATCGTAAAAATCGAACACAATTTCTGCTAAAGGCATATCAAAGGTTAATTCAACTCTTTCCGTAGTAAGATAAGTTTGGTTGGTTATAATTCCTCTTTTTTCGATACAAAGAGACATCACATTGCCCACGTAGTCAGACTTGGTGATGATGGTCGCTTTGATATATGGCTCTTCTACCCTGTTTAAACTTGAAGGTTCTGGCAGATCGGTAGGATTGTTTACAATAATCGGTTCGTCTGTATTTTTATGAGTGAAGGCATGGTAGGAAACGTTAGGAACGGTTGTAATTACGGTCATATCGAATTCACGCTCCAAACGCTCTTGGATAATTTCCATATGAAGCATCCCAAGGAAACCACATCTAAATCCAAAACCTAGAGCGGCTGAACTTTCTGGAGTAAATACCAAAGAAGCATCGTTAAGTTGAAGCTTTTCCATTGATGATCTTAATTCCTCGTAATCTTCGGTGTCGACGGGGTAAATACCAGCAAAAACCATCGGTTTTACGTTTTCGTATCCGCTAATCGGGTTAGTTGTTGGGTTTTTTGCATCGGTAATGGTGTCCCCAACTTTTACTTCTTTCGCTTCTTTGATACCGGTAATCAAATAACCTACATCTCCAGCCCTAATTTCATTTTTAGGAACTTGCTTTAGCTTTAAAGTCCCTACTTCGTCTGCATTATAAGTGTTGCCGGTGGCTATAAATTTTATAAGCTGATTTTTTTTGATGATACCATTTTTCACCCTAAAATAAGTTTCTACACCTCTAAAAGGATTGTAAACAGAATCAAAGATTAAAGCCTGCAGAGGCTCGTCTATATTGCCTTTTGGAGCCGGAATTCTCTCTATAATTGCAGAAAGAATCTCCTCAATCCCAATACCGGTTTTAGCGCTTGCGGGAATAATATCATCTACATCGCAACCTAAAAGGTCAACAATATCGTCTTTAACTTCTTCTGGACTTGCGCTAGGCAAATCTATTTTATTAAGCACCGGAATGATTTCCAGATCATTTTCTAAAGCCAGATATAAGTTAGAAATAGTCTGAGCCTGAATGCTCTGAGCAGCATCTACAACTAACAACGCACCTTCGCAGGCAGCGATAGAACGGGAAACTTCATACGAAAAATCCACGTGGCCAGGAGTGTCGATGAGGTTCAATACATATTGTTCACCTTTATAAAAATAGTCCATTTGTATTGCATGGGACTTAATAGTAATGCCGCGCTCTCTCTCCAAATCCATGTTATCGAGCAGCTGGTCTTGTTTTTCCCTATCGGTAACACTACCGGTAAAGTCTAACAGACGGTCGGCCAAGGTGCTCTTGCCGTGGTCAATATGCGCGATTATACAAAAGTTTCTTATGTTTTTCATAGCGTTGAACTCCTCAGCTTAGGAAATGCAAATATAATTGAATTATTAAGCTAAAGAGAATATATAAAAACATGAATGTCCGGTTAAAGACATAAGAACGCTGCTCTATAAGACATAAGACATAAGACTTTATTTTAAATAACTGAAAATCATACAGTTGTTTTCAAGAACCAGCGTTATAATACTACTACGTGGCATTTTTTGGAAAGCAAGCCCTAGAATAACAACTAGGATGGAAAAGACCATTACTTGCACTTTGGGTATCGTAAAATGTTACCGGACAACAATAATATAAAAACATGGAAGCATCTTATCGAAGTAAGGAAAAACCGTAGTTTTAAGTTTAAACAAAATCTTATATTGCGACTCTAAACCAGACCTTTTTGTTCTTACGGATATTTTACATCACCGTTTGCTTGTGTACTACCCAGCTCTTCTCACAGCAATATTTAGTGAATGGTCGAGTCGTTGATCAAAGCAACAATGGTGTTGCCTACGCTAATATTTTATTGCTTAAAGAAGTAGATTCTACAGTAGTTGCGGGTACTTCAACAGAAGAAGATGGAGGCTTCATTTTCAACAAGGTAGACAAAGACAGTTACATTATCAGTGTATCTTATTTGGGTTATGAAGCCCTACAGAGGTCAATTGTGGTCGATGAAAATTTAAATGTCGGTAATTTAATGATATCTGAAACTTCAGAAGATTTGGATGAAGTTAATATTTTGGTCAAAAGACCTACCCTTACCAAAAAGCCAGATCGCTTAACTTTTAATGTTGCCAGCACTGCGCTAATAGAAGGAAGTATTTTACAACTTTTAAAAAGTACACCAAGCTTAGTGGTGATGGATGGCGATATTAAGATTAAAAACTCTAGAGCTGATGTTTACATAAACAACCGAAAAGTTCAGCTTTCCTCTTCAGAATTAACGGCGTTATTAGAAAGTGCGCCAGCAAATAGCATCCAATCTATAGAGATTATTACCAATCCACCTGCCAGTTATGATGCAAGTAGTGGCGCTGTAATCAATATCATAATGTCTAAAAATTTGGTGGCTGGTTATAGAGGTGATGTTTTTGCAAAATACACCCAGGGAGTTTTTCCCCAATACAATGGTTCTACAAGCCATTTTTTTAAGAGTAAAAAATCCAATATCGGCATAACTTATAGCTTTACAAAGGATAAAATCAATCGGGATAATGATGATATGGTTTATTACCTAGACCAAAATAATAATGTGGATGAAATTTGGTCTTCCGATATTGGGAGAAACATTTGGTCTGAGAACCACAGTATAAACCTTAATTACGATACTTACTTTGATGATAGAAATACGTTGATTCTTTCTTCCTCCATGCTTTTTGTGCCATATTTTAAATATAAAATCAATAATAGCACTGAAATCACCGATGACTCGGGGCAATTCTTATCAAGCTTTAATGCTTATAACCTATCGAGAGACAAAAAACACACGTTAATTTACGATTTAGATTACATTCACGAGCTAAGGAAAAAAGGAAAGCTTTCCTATAATGCTAATATCACATTTTACGACTATAATAGAGTGCAGTTGGTAGATAGCGATTTTTTTGATGGGGATAAAATGTACCAAAATTCATCAAGATTCAAGACGGATAATAATCAGAATACACGAATTTATTCTTCGAAATTAGACTTTTCAACTCCATTTAGTGAATCTTCAAACTTTGAAACCGGCGGGAAATTCAGCTTTATTAAAACTGAAAGCGACATTAGCAGAAATGATATCGTAAATGGTTCTGAAATCCTTAATCGAGATAATACCAACGATTTCCAATATGATGAAAAAATTGCTTCGGCATATGCAAACCTAAGTCAAGAATGGAAAAGATTTAGTCTAAATATTGGTCTGAGGTTAGAAAACACTGATTTAGCCGGAGTTTCAATGTTGAATGACGTTACCAATGAGCGAGAGTATTTAGAATGGTTTCCAAATGCTAGTATACTTTATCAAATAACAGACAAATTTAACATTTATACCAATTACAAACGCAGCATACAAAGACCTAGCTATACCTCGCTAAATCCTTTTAGCTTTTACCTAAATGAAAATATTGTGGTAACTGGTAATCCTGATCTTAAACCTATTTTGGAGGACAAATATGTGGTAGGAAGCCGTCTATTTGATTTACTAACCTTAGAAGCCTATTACAAAAATAAGGATGGGCAGATATATGAATTGCCAAGACAGAACAACGAAACCAATATCATTTATTTTACACCAGTGAACTTAGACAAATTTGTTGAATATGGCTTTGACGCAGAAGTAAATTTCAATATAAGTGATAGGTGGTATGTCTACGCGGTAACTTCATTTTTCAAAATTACTGAAGAAAATGCATTTGAAGCCAATAATGTAAAAATTGACCGCTGGAGCAACTACAGCAATGTTTATAGCGCTTACAGTTTTTTAAAAGACAATAGTCTAAATCTAAGTTTCGACGCAATTTATCTTAGCAAATCAGTTACTGGTTTATCTGTACTTAACGACATTCTTTTAACCGAATTATCTATTACAAAAACAATTCTCAAAGGTAAAGGCACCTTGACGTTAACCGCGAGCGATCTTTTTAATATGGCTGACATAAAAACTACTACTAGATATTTAAACCAGTATAATATTTATGATACTGATGCGGACAACCGAAATGTCTCTTTAGGATTTAGGTATAACTTTGGTAACACTAAACTAAAATCTAATGAAAGAGAAATTACTACCGAAGAAAATGATCGCTTTAAAAAGGAGCAAGAACAAGATTGACATTAATATTTTCTCCCACCATAATTAAGGCCGGAATTTTCAGCATTTATCCCATATTTTCTTTCCCGATTAATATTCTCTAATTTTGCGCTATATAAAATTCTGTACCATTGGTTAAAATTGGCGACATAGAACTTAATGATTTTCCACTGTTACTAGCTCCTATGGAGGACGTTAGCGACCCGCCTTTTCGCGCATTATGCAAAGAACAGGGGGCAGATGTGGTGTACACTGAATTTATTTCTAGTGAAGGCCTTATAAGGGATGCTGCCAAAAGCATGATGAAGTTAGATATCTACGAAAAGGAGCGGCCGGTTGGTATTCAGATTTTTGGGGCAAATATGGAGAGCATGCTTCAAACAATTGATATTGTTGAAAAATCCAATCCAGATATTATCGATATTAATTTTGGATGTCCTGTAAAAAAAGTAGTTAGCAAGGGTGCGGGAGCGGGAATATTAAAGGATATCTGTTTAATGGAGCAGCTAACCGCCGAAATGGTGAAGCGAACTAATATTCCGGTTACCGTTAAAACTAGGCTGGGTTGGGATCACGATTCCATTAAGATTGTTGATGTTGCAGAACGACTACAAGATGTTGGATGCAAGGCAATCGCCATCCACGGTAGAACCAGAGCTCAGATGTATAAAGGCTCTGCCGACTGGAGGCCAATTGCTCAGGTTAAAAACAATCCACGGATGCACATACCCGTGTTTGGCAATGGCGATGTTGATACCCCTGAAAAAGCGGTTGAGATGAGAGATGAATATGGTCTTGATGGCGCAATGATAGGTCGCGCAACCATTGGCAATCCATGGTTTTTTAAACAAGTGAAGCATTTTTTCAAAACAGGAGAACATCTTGCTGCCATTGGAATTGAAGATAGGGTTGATGCCGCTAGACGACACCTTCAAATGGCAATCGATTGGAAAGGTGAACAGCTCGGTGTTTTTGAAACCCGTAGACATTACACCAATTATTTTAAAGGTATTCCAGATTTTAAACCATATAGAATGAAGATGGTCACCAGCGATGAGTCCAAAGATGTTTTTGAAGCCTTTGATGAGGTCTTAGAACAGTTTGCTGGTTATGAATTTGTAGTGGTCTAGAGGGTTATGAGGGAGTAGTTGATGCTTTATGAGTTAGGATTTAAATTTGATATTCGACCAAAAACCAAAAACCAAAAACTAACTACTAACCAGATTTTTAGTAATTCTCGCAGAAGCTACTTTCGACGCTAAAATCCCTAATACAAAAATAGTCACCAATACAATTATTAAGTTGAAAAGCGTGATAGTAACCGGATAGGGCAGGGATGGAGTAATCATTACCATTGCAAATTGCTGTTGAAGAAATACCAGCAATAATCCCAGAAAAGTTCCAATTATTCCACCTAAAACGGTCATTAAACTTCCTTGAAGAAAGAATATTTTCCTTATCTGTTGGGTGGTTGTTCCTAGATTGAACAAGGTATTTAATGATTCTTTTTTATCTAAAATCATCATGATTAAAGCTCCGATCACATTAAATAGCGCAATGATTATTACCAGGGTGAATATGAGATAGACCGCCATGTTCTCGGTGTTTAACATTTTGTAGAGCGAATCGTTGAGCTCGGCTCTGTTTTTTACTTGAATGTTTTCATCAAAAACTTCCAAGAGCTGTGTACGAACTTGCTCTTCATTTGCGGAATCCTTCAGCTTAAATTCTATTGAAGAAACAGTGTTTTCATCATAATCCATCAAATATTTGGCGGTAGAAATATCAGCGTAAATGACATCTTGATCTAAATCTTCATTCACCGAAAACACCCCAATATTTACAGCGGAAATACTCCTAAAAGCTCCCCTAACCGAGGTAATTTGGCCTTTCCCAGGTTTTGGAACGTAGACCACCAATTGCTTGGTAAAGTCTAACACTCCAAATGACAGATTGTTGGCAACGCCTCTACCGGCAACCAATTGGTTTGTCTTGGGCATTAACCAAGAACCGTAAAATATCATTGAATCTATGTTGGTGACTTTGGTGTAATTAGAATCCACGCCTCGTAGCGTAACAATTTGTCTTTTGTTGTCTACTTCTAAGATAACGCGTTCTTCAATCATTTGGGTAAAGGCTTCAATCCCATCGATTTTGGCGATTTCAGCCAACTTCGATTTCTGAAGTTGAAATGATTTCCCCTTTAAAGGAGAAACTTTTAAATCTGGATCCACATACGAAGAAAATTCAAGACTAAAATCCTTGAGTCCAGCAAATCCTGAAAGCACAATGAACAGAGCCGCAGCTGCAATGATGATTCCAGCAGCAGAGATAAACGTCATAATGTTTATCGCGTTGTTGCTGCTTTTAGAGAACAGATAACGTTTGGCTATGTATAGCGCTACGTTCAATTACGATTTTTTACGTTTTTCTAAAAGGTCGGGGTTTTCAATTGGGTCGTTTTCGCCCTTTAGCGATTTTTCAATCCTGTCTATATATTCTAAAGAGTCGTCGATGTAAAATTCTAGCACCGGCATTCTTCTTAATTGATGCCTGGTCCGTTGTGCAAGTTCGTGCCGAATTGTTTTAGTATTCGAGGTAATTCCTTTATAAAGTTCCTTTGCCTTATCGTTCGGGAAAATACTCAGATAAACTTTTGCGATGGATAAATCTGTGGTAACGCTGACTTTGCTAACGGAAATTAAAACACCTTGCATACCTCCGCGAGAGGCAGCTCCTTGCAGAACATCTACTACATCTTCTTGTATGATACCGCTTATTTTTTTCTGTCTATTCGTTTCCATCTTGCAAAAATAGGGGATATTTGATGATAATTATATTTTTGGATACATTCTTTGCTTCCACCTAAAACTCTTTAATGATGAATAAAATTGAACACATTGGTATAGCAGTCAAGGATTTAGAAGCTTCAAATGATATTTATGAAAGTCTGTTTGGAGAGGGACCTTATAAAATTGAAGAGGTTAAAAGTGAAGCAGTAACCACTTCTTTCTTTAAAAGTGGTCCGAATAAAATTGAACTTCTTCAAGCTACAAATGAAGAAAGCCCCATTGCAAAATTTATAAACAGCAGGGGAGAAGGCATTCATCACATCGCCTTTGCGGTAGATAATATTGAAGAGGAAATGGCCAGACTAAAAAATTTAGGTTTCAATGTCCTCTCCGAACGTCCTAAAATCGGAGCAGATAATAAGCTAGTTGCCTTTATTCACCCTAAGTCTACCAATGGGGTATTGATAGAACTTTGCCAAGAAATAAAATCAACTTAATATTAATGTAGTTAAAGATTTTTGCTTAAACCCCATTAATTGGTACTTTAGATTTTACAATCTAACTTTTCTTATATCACAAATCAATGCAAATAAAAGAATCCTCAACAATCTACGATGCCATAATCGTAGGTTCTGGAGCTGGTGGCGGTATGGCTACAAAAATCCTTTCTGAAGCTGGATTAAAAATAGCCGTGGTTGAGGCAGGTCCATTTTTTGACCCCGCCGATCCAAAACAGATGACGCAATTAAAATGGCCTTGGGAATCCCCTAGACGTGGAGCAGGGACAGTTCGTGACTTTGGAGAATTTGACAGTGCTTACGGTGGTTGGGATATCGATGGAGAACCATATACCAGAAAGAACGGTACAAAATTCGATTGGTTTAGATCAAGAATGTTGGGCGGTAGAACCAATCACTGGGGAAGGATTTCATTAAGATTTAGTGAACGAGATTTTAAGCATAAAAGCATTGATGGTCTAGGTGAAAATTGGCCCATCGGTTATGAAGATGTTAAGCCATATTACGATAAGGTAGATAAGTTGATCGGTCTATTTGGGAGTAAAGAAAATCTTCCGAACGAACCAGACGGATTTTTTCTTCCTCCACCAAAACCTAGACTTCATGAGCTCTTTTATATAAAAGGAGCCCGAAAATCTAATGTTCCGGTTATCCCTTCTAGGATGTCAATGGTTACAAAGAAGATAAATAATGACCGCGGAGTTTGTTTCTATTGCGGACAATGCAATAGAGCTTGTAGTGTGTACGCGGATTTTTCTGCTGGAACTTGTTTAATATTTCCTGCACAAAAAAATGGTGGACGAATAGATTTGTTCACAAATGCCATGGTTCGCCAAGTTTTGACTAATGACGAGGGTAAAGCAACCGGCGTATCTTATATCAATAAAGAGGACCGAAAAGAATATCAACTTAAAGGAAAGATGGTAGTTATGGCTGCCTCTGCTTGCAGTACCGCAAGGATTTTACTTAATTCTAAAAGCCCTCAGCATCCAAACGGACTTGGAAACAGTAGTGATCACGTCGGTAAATATCTTCACGATTCTACCGGTGCGAGCCGATCAGCTTTCGTTCCGGATTTAATGAATAGAAAAACCTATAATGAAGACGGAGTGGGAGGTATGCACGTTTATACACCATGGTGGTTAGACAATAAAAAACTCGATTTTGCCCGAGGTTACCATATAGAAGTTTGGGGAGGCATGGGAATGCCGAGCTATGGATTTGGATTTGACCCTAACTCCTTAAATAAATTCTTTGGAACACAAACAGGAGGTTATGGAAATAGTTTGAGGGATGACGTTAAAAAATATTATGGCTCCGTAATGGGAATGTCTGGACGAGGAGAATCTATTCCGATGAAGGATAATTACTGCGAAATAGACCCAACCACTACCGATGAATTTGGAATACCAGTTCTAAGATTTCATTATAACTGGACCGACCAAGAGGTTAACCAAGCCAAACATATGCAAGATACATTTGAAGAAATTATCCATAATATGGGAGGAGAAACGTTAGGCGATAAGCCAGGAGCAGATAAGGATTACGGATTGTTGGCGCCAGGAAGGATTATTCATGAAGTGGGCACCACACGTATGGGTGATGATAAGACGACTTCAGTTGTAAACAGGCATCAGCAGCTGCACGATGTGGATAATGTTTTTATAGTAGATGCGGGGCCTTTTGTATCACAAGCAGATAAAAATCCGACCTGGACCATATTGGCGCTCTCTTGGAGAACTTCGGATTATATAATTGAAGAATTGAAAAAACAAAATATTTAGGCAATGGATAGAAGAGACAGTTTAAAATATATTGTACTTGGCTCTGTAGCCACAAGTTTGGCTTTTCAGGGCTGTAAGCCAGAAGTAGATGAGATACCAGCTTTAGAACACCAGGACGACAATCATTTTGGTCGTACGCCAGAAGAAAAAGAATTGATTAAAGAACTTAACAGCAAGCAATTCTTTAACGAGCATGAAATGGAAACAATGGCCGTTCTCTGTAATTTAATCCTTCCACCGAATGACAAATTGGGAGGTGCGGTAGAAGCGGAAGTTCCAGACTTTATTGAATTCATGTCGAAGGATTATCCGCCCTTTCAGGTTCCGTTAAGAGGAGGTTTTATGTGGATAGACCATACCAGTAATGAAAAGTTCGGGACAGAATTCAAGTCTGCTGCGGTAGATCAACAGAAAAGTATTTTGGACACAATAGCTTTTCCAGATATAAAAGACCCTGATAATGTTTCGCTCGGAGAACGTTTTTTCACCTTGATGCGTAATCTTACCTTAACCGGGTATTACACTTCACCAATGGGTATTGAGGATATTGGTTATAAGGGAAACACGCCAAATGTGTGGGATGGTATACCGGAAGAGGTTCTGGCGCAACACGGCGTAGCTTACGAAAAAGAATGGCTAGCAAAGTGTATTGATCAGAGTAAAAGAGGAATACTGGCAGAATGGGACGACGACGGAAATCTTCTCACCTAAATAAGCAGGACTTAACTCGGTTAAATTTTGTATGGTTTTAAAATATGTAGTAATATTGCAGACCTTTTTGGTCCGATACCTACCTGCAGGGTTCAGCTGGTCCCGACGCCCAGGGTCGGGATGCCGGCATTCGCAGAAAGCGAATTGTCAGCATTAGAGCTGATGTTTTTAGGATAAAGAAGAGATTAAATAAGAAAACAGTAACGGTCCCATAGCTCAGCTGGTCCCGACGCCCAGGGTTGGGATGCCGACATTCGCAGAATGCGAATCGTCAGGATTAGAGCTGATGTTTTTAGGATAAAGAAGAGGTTAAATAAGAAAACAGTAACGGTCCCATAGCTCAGCTGGTTAGAGCATTTGACTCATAATCAAAGGGTCCCTGGTTCGAGCCCAGGTGGGACCACATCGAAAACCCTTCTTTTTCAGAAGGGTTTTATGTTTCATATTGTTTGGGCGAGAAGTTTATCCCGAACGTAGGGGCGGGAAGCCCAGGTGGGACCACCAGAAAAAAATCCTTTCAATCTACATTGAAGGGATTTTTTGTTTTCATTTTTTCTAAGCAGGGTTACAAATCAATTTTCTCTTCATGGATTAGAAAACAAAAACGAACTATCAACATTTCGAGGGGTTTTATTAAAATCTCTAAATGCTTTTACTCTCTTTGAATTCCTTTGAGAGAATTCCAGTAGAAAGAAGTTGAATAAGTAACCATCTTCTCTAAATTTAGGAAGCTTAGCATAATATTTAAGGTTTACAAATTGATGTATCAAATCGGTCATAAATGATACGGTGTAAGTACTTCTACCATGAAAAGCTTTATCGAAATCTGCCAGCTTTTGCTTTGGTACATATGGCCTAAAACCATCATAAAGAAACATCGAATCCATTGCTACTTTTCCCATGACTAAAATTAAATGAAATATTTATGAGTTATTAGACAGCGCTGTGGCTATTTCAAAAATATCGTTAATTTTAAAATGAAAAGAAAAATGCTATCCACATTTGATTAGATACTAATGGTCAAAAGATAAATTTTATCATTAATTCAACGGGAATCGAATGATTGAAAAATTTCGAATAAAACAAAAACTTTGCTAACAAGTCAATCTCTAACATATCATTTCCTTAGCTTTACTGAATAATCGGTTATTCCCTGCAACTCAACTGATTTTATGGCTTTTGTTTTTTTTATCATCTACTTTTGATTGATATAAAACTAAAAGCTAAGATTTTACGTTTATTAAGCGTTCGTATCAATATTTATTGATAAATGCAAATAGCTATTTTTAGAAATATATTTATTTTCTTACAAATACCTATGATTTAATGCATTTTATCGAATTAATATGCGTTTTATAGACAAAAATTGATTAAAACCTTTTTTTTGACTTTGATTTTTTTATACTTTTACCCCCAATGAGATTACCCAAAGAAAAAATCTTCGCTTCAATCTGTTTTATATTGATGTGTTTTCTCGCACCAGCGCAAAACGATGAAGCTACTCCGCCTCCGCCTGTTCCGCCTCCTCCGCCAGGTTTACCAATTGATGGAGCTATGCCCGTTGCTATTGCCGCGGCATTATTTTATGGAATTAGAAAAACTATTAATAGAGGCCAATAAGATTTTATCTGCCCATCATTTTTTGCACATACTTCCCTATAATATCGAATTCTAGATTTACAGTATCGCCTATTTTAAGATTCTTAAAATTTGTATGCTCGTTTGTGTAGGGGATTATGGCGACACTAAAGGAGTCATCTTCAGAACCGACCACCGTAAGACTAACACCATTTACTGTTATTGATCCTTTCGTTACGGTAATATTTTCCAGGGTGGGGTCGTATGTAAAAGAATATTCCCAGCTTCCTTCTTTTTCTAGGACCGATTTGCAAATAGCGGTTTGATCGACGTGACCTTGTACAATATGCCCATCGAGACGGTCACCTACTTTTACGCAACGCTCTAAATTAACCAGATCAGAAACTTTCAACTTGCCTAAATTAGATCTGTTCAGGGTTTCGTCAATCGCTACTACATCATAAGAATTGTCATCATAACGAACCACGGTTAAACAAACTCCGTTATGGGCCACGCTCTGATCGACTTTCAACTCAGATGAAATCGAACTTTTAATCGAAATTGTAAGATTGCTTCCGTTTTTTTCAAGGCCAATAACTTCGCCCATTGTTTCTACAATACCTGTGAACATACTCTAATTTAATTGGTTAAATTTGCTGTGTAAATTGACGCGATAAAGATAGACTATTAATGAAAAAGGATGAAATATTAAGGGTTGGCATATCCGTAGGCGATCTTAATGGGATAGGCTCAGAAATTATTCTAAAAACTTTCGAAGATGAAAGAATGTTGGATTTCTGCACGCCTATCATATTTGCTTCCACTCATGTCATGAACTTCTTCAACAAATTCTATAAGAGCCAAATCAATTTTAACCCTATAAATAATTTTGAAGAAATAA
Organism: Flavobacteriaceae bacterium MAR_2010_188; assembly: GCA_900104375.1. Lineage (NCBI taxonomy): Bacteria > Pseudomonadati > Bacteroidota > Flavobacteriia > Flavobacteriales > Flavobacteriaceae > Flavobacteriaceae bacterium MAR_2010_188. The sequence goes on along the minus strand of LT629302.1, from coordinate 2,943,395 downwards.
AACCTGGGAAGGTCAACGTTTATAACGTCTGGAAAGATCAGATAAAAATTGATTTTGGTGAAGAGAGCAAAGAAATGGGAAAATATTCCATACTTTCTTTAGAATCTGCAACCAAGGCATTAAAGGAGTGCAACATCGATGTATTGGTGACGGCACCTATCAACAAATCGAACATACAGTCGGAAGATTTTAAATTTCCCGGGCATACGGATTATCTTGCCAGAGAATTAGGCGGAGACAGTCTTATGTTTATGATTACAGAAAATCTAAGAATAGGATTGTTGACAGATCATGTTCCTGTAAAGGATGTTCCGTCGCAGATTTCAGAATCTGTGATTGATAAGAAAATCAATACCATTATTAAAACTTTAGTTCAGGATTTTCAAATTCCAAAGCCAAAAATAGCTGTACTCAGTATTAATCCACACGCAGGTGATAACGGCGTAATTGGAACCGAAGACGATGCCATCTTAAGACCTAAACTCAAAAAGCTTCAAGAGGAAGGTAAATTGGTTTATGGCCCATACTCTGCAGACAGTTTCTTCGGAAGTCAGAATTATAAAAATTTCGATGCAACTATTGCTTCCTATCACGACCAAGGACTGATTCCATTTAAAACCTTGTCTTTTGGAAGAGGTGTTAACTATACTGCAGGCCTAACAAGAATAAGAACTTCGCCAGACCACGGTACTGCTTATGAAATCGCAGGTAAAGGTGAAGCGAATGAAAATTCGTTTAAAGAAGCCGTGTTTGCTGCAATAAAAATTTTTAAGACCAGAAAACAATATTTGCACAACTCTAAAAACGCACTAAAATCCCAACCTAAAAAACGATAGATTTTTTTAAGAAGGTTAGCGTCAAATATTTAAAAAATAGTTCTATATTTGCAGGCTCAAAATGAATGCGGTTATGAAACCTCTTAAAGAGTACACAATTCCTTTTGTGGGTTTAAAAATTGGGACGCATACCTTTGATTACAAGATTGAAAAAAAGTTCTTTGATTTTTTTGAGTATGAAGATTTTAACGATGTTAATCTGAAGATTGATCTTTTTTTAGAAAAGAAAACAACACTTTTAGATTTAACTTTCGATATCTCCGGTACAGTCAATGTAAATTGCGACATTACCAATGAACCGTATGACCAACCAATAGAAGGCACATATCCTTTGGTGGTTAAATTTGGTCCAGAATATAATGATGAAGGAGAGGATATATTAATTATTCCTCACGGAGAATATGAAATAAATGTTGCACAGTATATATATGAATTTATAATACTGTCGGTACCAGCCAAGAGAATACATCCAGGAATTGAGGATGGAACCTTGGAGTCAGACATACTTACAAAATTAGAAGAATTGAGTCCCAAAGACGATGATAGTAAAGAACCATCGGAAGATATAGATCCACGTTGGGAGACATTAAAAAAATTATTAACGGATAAATAAAGTAAAATGGCACATCCTAAAAGAAAAATTTCTAAGACTAGAAGGGATAAACGTAGAACTCATTATAAGGCGATAGCCCCAACAATTGCTACCTGTCCTACAACAGGAGAACCACATTTGTTCCATAGAGCACATTGGCATGAAGGGAAGCTTTATCATAGAGGTCAAGTTTTGATCGATAACTCCGAGAAAGAAGAAAACGCAGCATAGTTATTATGCATGCATATAAATAAACGCTCAACTCGAGCGTTTTTTTTATGTTTAATTTCAAAATGTCTTAAAAAGACCCTATTTTGCACCAAATCTGACCAAAAAACTCTAATTTCAATCATAAATAGAAGTTTTTTGGATTTTTTTGCCATTTTTTATTAATCAAATAATTAATTAATGAGTAAAATTTCTGCAGCAATTACTGCAATAGGGGCCTACGTTCCAGATTATATTTTGACCAATCAGATTTTGGAAACCATGGTCGAAACAAATGACGAATGGATAACTTCACGAACCGGAATCAAAGAAAGACGAATTTTAAAGGGAGATGGAAAAGGTACTTCTTATCTTGCTATTAAAGCAGCTGAAGATTTATTAAAAAAATCTAAGGTTGATCCAAAGGAAATAGAATTAGTAATCGTAGCAACTGCTACACCAGATATGAAGGCTGCAGCTACTGCATCTTACACGGCTACGGAAATAGGAGCAATTAATGCGTTTGCATTTGATCTTGAAGCAGCTTGTTCTAGTTTTTTATACGGAATGTCGGTTGCCGCACGTTATATAGAATCTGGTAAATACACCAAAGTATTATTAATAGGTGCAGATAAGAATTCTTCGATGATTAATTACGAAGATCGAGCGACCTGCATAATCTTTGGAGATGGAGCCGGCGCAGTTCTTTTTGAACCGAATGATGAAGGTTTAGGTTTGCAGGACGAAATTTTAAAAAGTGATGGTACCGGAAGAGAATTTCTTCAAGCTACTTACGGTGGTTCTTCTTATCCTTTAACGGTTGAAGCAATTCAAGAGAAAAAACAATATATATTTCAAGACGGGAAAACAGTATTTAAAAATGCAGTTTTCAATATGGCAGATGTTTCGGAGCGTATTATGCAAAAGAACAATCTTACCAATGATGATATACAGTGGCTTGTTCCCCATCAGGCCAACAAAAGAATTATAGACGCAACCGCAAGCCGAATTAATCTTGATGAAGAGAAGGTCATGGTAAACATCCAAAAATATGGAAACACTACTTCTGCAACTTTGCCTCTATTGTTAAATGATTACGAAACCCAACTTAAAAAAGGTGACAAACTAATTTTCACTGCGTTTGGAGGAGGATTTACCTGGGGTTCTATCTATTTTAAATGGGCCTATTCAGCTAACTAATTTATAACCGACAATTAATTTAATCTAGAATCTATGGATATCAAGGAAATTCAAAATTTAATCAAGTTCGTGGCTAAGTCCGGGGCGAGTGAGGTTAAGCTAGAGACAGGCGATATTAAAATTACAATTAGAACCGGTTCCCATGAAAGAGAGGACAATACTACCACGTATGTCCAACAAATCCCTATGAACCAACCAATGTCAGCACCTCCCGCGCCGCAGGCCCCACAAGCGCCGGCCGCGGCAGCAAGCGAAGATTCCAAATATGTTACTATCAAATCTCCTATAATCGGTACTTTCTATAGAAAGCCGTCACCAGATAAGCCAGTATTCGTAGAAGTAGGCACAATGATTTCTGAAGGCGATGTGCTTTGTGTAATAGAGGCAATGAAGTTATTTAACGAAATCGAATCAGAGGTGTCAGGGAAGATTGTAAAAATATTGGTAGATGATTCCTCACCGGTAGAATTTGATCAACCACTTTACTTAGTCGATCCTTCATAATCAAAAAAATAACCCGGAAACTGATTTCATGGTTACAAGTCCCAAAGAATTATTGAGGCATTTAAAATTTTGACTACTGAAAAAAAGAAGGATTTATGTTTAAAAAAATATTAATAGCAAATAGAGGAGAAATAGCTCTGAGGGTTATTAGGACCTGTAAGGAAATGGGCATCAAGACTGTTGCCGTATATTCTACTGCAGATGCAGAAAGTCTTCACGTTAAATTTGCTGACGAGGCAGTATGTATTGGACCACCAGCTAGCAGCCAATCATATCTGAAAATAGCGAATATCATAGCGGCGGCAGAAATTACCAACGCAGACGCCATTCACCCAGGTTATGGTTTTCTTTCTGAAAACGCAAGGTTTTCGAAAATCTGTGAAGAACACGATATAAAATTTATTGGTGCTTCTCCAGAGATGATTGACAAGATGGGAGATAAAGCTTCGGCTAAGTCTACCATGAAAGCTGCCGGAGTACCATGCGTTCCAGGAAGCGAAGGTATTATTGAAGATTTTGAACAGTGTGAGAAACTTGCCAAGGAAATGGGTTTTCCGGTGATGCTCAAGGCTACTGCCGGTGGTGGCGGAAAAGGAATGCGCGGTGTTTACAAACCCGAAAAATTAAAGGATGCTTGGGATTCTGCTAGACAAGAATCTAAGGCGGCTTTTGGTAATGACGATATGTATATGGAGAAGCTGATTGTGGAACCACGCCATATCGAAATCCAGATTGTTGGAGATTCGACAGGTAAGGCCTGCCATCTATCAGAGCGCGATTGTTCTATCCAAAGAAGACACCAAAAGCTTACCGAAGAAGTTCCTTCGCCATTTATGACGAAAGAATTAAGAGAAAAAATGGGAACTGCGGCAGTTAAAGCGGCAGAATTTATAAAATACGAAGGTGCCGGCACCGTAGAATTTCTAGTTGATAAGGACAGAAACTTCTACTTCATGGAAATGAATACGCGTATTCAAGTGGAACATCCAATAACTGAGCAAGTAATTGACTTTGATCTTATTAGAGAACAAATATTAGTTGCGGCAGGAGTGCCAATTTCAGGTAAAAATTATACCCCAAACCTTCATTCTATAGAATGTAGAATAAATGCAGAAGATCCGTTTAACGACTTTAGACCTTCTCCAGGTAAAATCACAACCTTACATGCTCCGGGTGGCCATGGCGTTCGTCTAGACACTCACGTTTATGCAGGGTATACCATTCCGCCGAACTATGATTCTATGATTGCTAAACTCATTACCACTGCGCAGAGCAGGGAAGAGGCGATTAATAAGATGAAGCGTGCATTAGATGAATTTGTGATTGAAGGAATTAAAACTACAATCCCTTTTCACCGTCAGTTGATGGATCATCCAGATTATCGAGCTGGTAACTACACCACAAAATTCATGGAAGACTTTAAAATGAACCATGATATCGAAGAAGAATAAAATTTAAATACTATAAACGAGCATCATCCTAAAAAAGTGATGCTCTTTTTTTGTAATAATTTCAACTTATTTTAAATGGATTTTTCCTATTGGGAAATGAATACTTGGTTTACCGATGTGGACTTCACCATTATCGGTAGCGGAATCGTTGGCCTTAATTGTGCAATTCATCTTAAAGAAAAACATCCCAACTCTAACGTTCTTATATTAGAAAAGGGGATGCTGCCGCAAGGCGCAAGCACCAAAAATGCTGGATTCGCTTGCTTCGGAAGTCTGAGTGAAATTTTGGACGATTTAAATAAATCTTCGGAAGACCGCGTTCTTTCACTTATAGAAAAGAGGGTTAAGGGATTAGAAAAACTTCGGAATTTACTGGGCGACGACAATATTTCCTATAAACAATACGGCGGATACGAACTATTTTTGAAGGGTTCAGAAAATGAATTTGCCCAATGTGAAGCTAATCTCGATTACGTTAATCGGGTTTTGTATACATTGTTTAATCAGGATGTTTTCAGCATCAAGAATAACGACTTTAACTTCGGAAATATCGTTCCAAAATTACTCTATAATCCATTTGAAGGGCAGATTGATACTGGGCTTATGATGGATAATCTCCTTAGGAAAGCGCAAAGTTTAGGAATAAGAATTCTAAATAATATAGTGGTTCAAGAATTTACGGATATTGAAGGTTCGGTAGAAGTCCTGACCGATAAAATTCAATTTAAAACCTCTAAGTTGTATATCGCTACTAACGGATTTGCTTCAAAATTAGGTGAGCTAGAAGTTAAACCAGCAAGAGCACAGGTGCTTATTACAAAACCAATTAGAGATTTAAAGGTAAGAGGAACATTTCATATTGACCGAGGTTATTACTACTTTCGGAACATTGGTAATAGAATCTTATTTGGTGGAGGCAGGGAATTAGACTTTGAAACAGAAACAACCACGGAATTTGGACTTACAGAAAAGGTTCAAAATAGATTGGAGCATTTACTAAAAACAACCATTCTTCCAAATAACGACTTTAAAATTGACCACCGTTGGAGCGGCATTATGGGAGTTGGTGAGAGCAAGGATACCATTGTAAAAGCCCTATCAAACAATGTGTTTTGCGGTGTTAGACTGGGCGGTATGGGGATTGCCATCGGTAGTCTTATTGGAGAACAACTAGCGGAGCTTTCCGACTAAATATATAAAATGGTTTTACTTTTAATCCTGAGCGTTGCCCTCATTATCTTAATGACGGTAAAACTTAAGGTACATCCGTTTATCGCTCTCCTTCTTACCGCAATCTTCTACGGGATTAACTCGGGAATGCCTTTACAGGAAATCGTAAATTCTATAAATACCGGGTTTGGAAATACTTTGGGCGGGATTGGACTCATTATAATATTGGGAGTAATAATCGGAGCATTTTTGGAAAATTCAGGCGGTGCTTACACTCTCGCCTCTAAAGTCCTAAAACTCACTGGTAAGAAGAGAATCCCAGAAGCAATGGGACTGCTCGGCTGGATTGTTTGTATTCCGGTCTTTGCTGATAGCGGATTTATGTTATTGGCTCCACTTAATAAAAGTTTGACCAAAAAAGCGAAAATCACCCTCGCTGGCGCCGCGGTAGCATTAGCGGTAGGTCTGCTAGCGGCTCACACAATGGTTCCGCCAACACCCGGGCCGATTGCGGCAGCACATTATCTAGAGGCAGATTTGGGAATGGTAATGTTAATCGGTGTTCCCGTGAGTTTATTTGCAGTTTTAGCCGGAATTTTCTTTGCCAAGACCTATGTTTCAAAAACCTATATAGACCCAAATCCTGAAGTTACAGAAGAAGAGATTTCTAAACTAGTTAGCGAGGCTCCTTCGGCCTTAAAATCGACTTTGCCAATAGTGGTTCCGATTGTACTGATTGTACTAAAATCCGTTTTGACCTCTATGGGTTATTCGCCTTTAGAAGCTGAAAGTTCACAATTTCCCATCAACATTTTATTTTTCTTGGGCGAACCCTTCATTGCTTTGTTAATAGGAATGTTTCTAGCATTTCTTCTTCCAAAGAAATTAAATAAAGACCTTTTTTCGACTTCTGGTTGGATCGGTAAAGCCTTGACGGATGCCTCATCAATTTTATTGATAACTGGCGCAGGTGGTATTTTTGGTCAGGTTTTAAGAGATTCGGGAATTGCCATTGTGCTTGGCGACGCCATTTCTGGATTAAATCTCGGGATTTGGCTGCCGTTCCTACTGGCGGCGGCCATTAAGACTGCCCAAGGTTCTTCAACCGTTGCTTTAATCACCGCGGCATCTATAATCGCTCCATTAATGCATACCTTAGGATTCGATTCAGAAATACAAAAGGCAATGGCCGTAGTCGCCATAGGAGCCGGCTCAGCGGTTATCTCCCACGCCAATGACAGTTTCTTTTGGGTCGTGACCAGATTGTCTGGGATGGACGTTAAAACGGGTTATAGATTGGTCAGCTCTGCCTCCTTTGTGCTAGGCTTTTCCGCGGCACTTCTTCTTTCATTGATTTCAATTTTCATTTAAAAATGGAAAACGAGTCAATCAAATTGAAAATATTAACCTTGTGCAAGCAATCCGTTCAAGACAAATCAGAAGCGCTTCAACAGCAATCTAAATCTTTACAAAACTCCCTTTCATCTGAAACTAAAAGCTCCGCCGGCGATAAGCACGAAACAGGAAGAGCGATGATTCAACTTGAAAGAGAGCAACTCGGTAGGCAACTTGCTCAATTAGAACAGCAATCTGAAATCCTTTCTAGAATAAATCCAGACCAACCTCATAAACTTATTTCAGTAGGTAGCTTGATATTCACCTCCAAAGAAAATTACTTTATTTCGGTTGCAATCGGCAAACTCGAAGTTGAGGGACAAACTTTTTATGCGATTTCGAACAATTCACCCACAGGGAAACTGCTGCTAATGAAATCTGCTGGCGACACGGTTGAATTCAACAAGACCGTATTTTCAATAGAATCTGTGATATAATTCAAAATTAACTCTAAAAGGCACTTGGGATATAATTGTTTTCCCAATATTAGCAGGTGAACCAAATCCAAAAAATCTTTGACGTAATTATTATCGGTGGTGGACTGGCTGGTTTATCTAGCGCAATCCATTTATCGAAAAATGATTTTTCTGTTTTGGTTATCGAGAAAAACGACTATCCAAAACATAAAGTGTGCGGAGAATATATTTCTAATGAAGTTTTGCCATATTTAGATTTTCTTGGAATTGATGTTTTTTGTTTAGGCGCTCAAAACATTGATAAGTTAGAAATTTCCACAGCTAAAAATAAGCTTATAAAATCTGATTTAAGGTTAGGCGGGTTCGGAATTAGTCGCTTCACACTGGATAATTCCTTATACGAAAAAGCGAAAAACCAAAAGGTTGAAACGATTCAGGATTCGGTCGTAGATGTTCAGTTTAGCGATGATGAATTTACTGTAAATACAAAAAATGAAATCTCCTTTAAGTCGAAACTTGTACTTGGTTGTTACGGCAAGCGTTCCAATCTAGATGTTAGTCTTCAGCGAGAATTTATTCAAAATAAATCACCTTTTTTAGCGGTAAAACAGCATGTTAAAAGCAACTTCCCTAATGATTTGGTAGCGTTACATAATTTTGAAGGTGGCTATTGCGGCGTTTCAAAAGTTGAAAATGATATAATTAACCTATGTTATATCACAACCTTTAAATCCTTTAAAAAATATAAGGATATCGAGGAGTTTCAAGAGAAAGTGGTTTTTAAGAACACTTATTTGAAAGCGATTTTTAAAAATTCTACCGCTGTTTTTGAAAAGCCTTTAACCATAGGTCAGATATCATTTTCCAATAAAACTCCAGTTGAAAACCATATCCTAATGTGCGGTGATACTGCGGGTATGATACATCCACTTTGCGGAAACGGAATGAGTATGGCTATTCGTGGCGCCCAAATGGCTTCCCAATTGATTATTGATTATCTTCAAGGAAAAATTGACTCACGTTTAGAGCTAGAAACTGCGTATACCAAATCTTGGAATAGAGAATTTAAAACAAGATTAAAGGTTGGGCATTTTGTAGCGAAACTTTTTAGCAAGGATAAATTAACGGAAAGTATGATTGCGATTTTAAGGCGTGCGCCTTTTCTTTTGCCAAAAATCATAAATAGAACGCATGGTAAACCTATGATCGTAGAATGAGCATTTTAGTCAATACCAAGGAAAGGACGGATGCTATTGAGATTATGGACGATTTTTCTCTAGAAGGAGAATCGCTGCATAATACCTTAGATACGTTAGCAGATATAAACAAGTGGTTGGGCGGCAATAACGTCACTTTAGATGGCTTAAAAAAGGTTTTAAAACGCCATTCGAGAAACGTTCCTATTACCATCATTGACCTTGGTTGCGGCGGCGGCGATATTTTACGAAAGGTTGCTGACTATGGGAGGAAAGAAGGATATATTTTCAAATTGATTGGCATTGACGCAAACCCAGATGCCATGGTCTATGCTAGAAAATTATCTAAAAACTACCCTGAAATTAGCTTTAAAGCCTATGATATATTTTCAGAGGAATTTGATCTATTGAAGTATGACGTGGTATTAACCACTTTGTTTCTGCATCATTTTAAAGATGAAGAAATCATAAAAATCCTTCAGAAGGCTAAAAAGAAAGCAAAATTAGGAATTGTGGTGAATGACCTTCAACGTAGCCCAATCGCCTATTATTTATTTAAAGTGGTTTGCCTAACCATTAAAAATAGGATGATTATTGAAGATGGATTAACTTCTATTTTACGCGGGTTTAAACGTGAAGAATTAGAAGAATTTTCAAAAAGGTTAAATGTGCCGCCCCAAATTAAGTGGAGATGGGCTTTCCGTTACCAATGGATAATTCAAAATAAATGAGTGTAAGAATAACTGCAGTTGCAAAGCAACTTCCTAAATATAGTAGAAACACTTCCGAAATATTACCCTTTCTGGATGTTTGGTTGTCGGGACAAGATGAGCGTTTTAGACGGAAGGTCACAAAGATTTTCGAGAATGCAGGGGTAGACAAGCGTTATTCTATCATGGATCCAGAAGAAGTATTTCTTAAAACCTCTTTTGAAGAAAAAAACGATATTTATATTAGGGAATCCATAAAATTGGCAGAAAGCGCCTTACTAAAATCCCTTGCGAAAGCGAAGCTTAATCCTGAAGACATTGATTATATCATTACGGTAAGCTGTACCGGAATCATGATTCCATCTTTAGATGCGTATTTGATCAATCGTCTCAAAATGAATCAGGATATTGTGAGATTGCCGGTTACAGAAATGGGATGCGCCGCTGGAGTTTCAGGAATTCTCTATGCCAAGAATTTTTTAAAGGCAAATCCGAATAAACGCGCGGTGGTCATTGCGGTAGAAGCGCCGACCGCTACTTTTCAACTAGATGATTTTTCTATGGTGAACATTGTAAGCGCCGCTATTTTTGGGGACGGTGCTGCGAGTGTTATACTATCTTCCTATGAAGATGAAGAAGGTCCAGAAATTAAGGATGAAGCGATGTACCATTTTTATGATTCAGAACAAATGATGGGTTTTAATTTGGTAAATACCGGATTGCAGATGATATTGGATATTTCCGTGCCTCAGACAATTTCGGACCATTTCCCAAAGATTGTGCATCCTTTTTTAGAACGAAACGGATTGACAATTGAAGATATTGACCATCTGATTTTTCACCCCGGCGGAAAAAAAATAGTGCAAACCGTAGAAGATTTGTTCGGGTCTTTAGGTAAAAACATAGACGACACAAAAGAAGTTCTAAGATTATACGGAAATATGAGTAGCGCAACCGTACTCTATGTCTTAGAGCGTTTTATGGATCAGGAATTAGCAAAAGGGGAAAAAGGATTAATGTTGAGTTTTGGCCCCGGTTTTTCTGCCCAACGAATATTATTAGAATGGTAAAGTAATATGAAAGAGTTTGACGGTAAAAATTACTGGGCACTTATTCTGGGCGGTTCTAGCGGACTCGGGTTAGCTAGCGCAAAAAAATTGGCTAAACACGGCATGAATATCTGTGTGGTGCATAGAAATTCCCGAGCTCAACAACAAGAAATAAATTCAGAATTTGAGAAAATAATAGATGAAGGCGTTCAGATTTTATCCTTCAACCTGGACGCGACAAATGCTGAAAAAAGAAATGAAATAATAAGTGAATTAAAACAAAAGCTAGCAGATAAAGGAAAAATCAGAACCATGGTGCATAGTATCGCCAAAGGAAACTTAAAGCCAATGGTTTCGGATCATGATTCAATATTAAAAAATGATGATTTTATGCTTACCATCAATGCGATGGCGATTAGTTTGTACGATTGGACCCAAGCTATTTTTCAAGATAAATTATTTGCACAAGATTCCAGAATCATAAGTTTTACCAGTGAAGGAAATTCAAAAGCCTGGAAAAATTATGCAGCGGTATCAGCGGCAAAAGCAACTTTGGAAGCTATCACCAGAAATATTGCGCTAGAATTTGCACCTTATGGTATTAGGGCAAACTGTATTCAGGCTGGCGTCACAGATACGGCTTCCCTTAATTTAATACCTGAAAGTGATAAAATGAAAAAGTATAGCATGTCGCGGAATCCTTTTAAACGTTTAACCACGCCAGAAGATGTCGCCAATGTGGTCTATCTTTTAAGTAAAGATGAAGCAAGTTGGATTAACGGAACGGTCATACCAGTGGATGGTGGCGAACGTCTATCCTAATTTCCTGCCAAAGCAGGAATCGAAGATTATCATTTTAAATGTCAGATTGAGACTTTAGTATTTTATTAAAATTTAATCTAGTATGACTTCAAGCCAAATCATAAAACTACTGCCTTATCAACAGCCATTTTTGTTTGTGGATGGGCTTTCAATGATTTCCGAACAAGGAATTGAAGGTCATTACACTTTTAAAGAAGACGAATATTTTTATAAAGGTCATTTTAAAGAAAATCCGGTCACACCGGGAGTTATACTTACCGAATGTATGGCCCAGATTGGGGTTGTGTGTTTAGGGATTTACTTATTAAAGGAGATGATTGCTGAAAAATTTCAACCTCAAATTGCCTTAACTTCTAACCAGATAGATTTCTTTTTACCGGTTATGCCTGGAGAAAAAGTTACCGTCATTTCCGAAAAGGAAGTATTTCGATTTAATAAACTAAAATGCCAAATAAAAATGTTCAATTCCAACAAAGAATTGGTTTGTAGAGGGCAAATTTCAGGAATGATTAAAGTCGAAAGTAGATGAAGAAACGGGTTGTGATTACAGGAATGGGAGTTGTGGCACCAAATGCGGTTGGTATAAGTGAATTTACCCAAGCCCTAAAAAACGGAACTTCAGGAATTACATTTCATCAAAATTTAAAGGATTTGGATTTCTCTTGTTGTATTGGAGGTATTCCGACTATTTCCGAAGAAAAGAAACAAGAATATCTTACCCCACTTCAACTACGCGGATTTAATAGTTCTGGGATTTTATACGGCTGTATTGCTGGTATGGACGCTTGGAAAGATGCTGGCTTTGCCGTAAATGAACAAAGTGAATTAGATAATGATAGCGGGACTATTTTTGGCGCCGGTACATCTGGAATAGAAAAGTTTAGGGAAGCAATCTATAAAATAGACAATAAAGAAGTAAAACGTTTGGGCAGCACTGCGGTTTTACAAACCATGGCGAGCGGCGTAAGTGCTTTTTTAGGCGGAATCTTAGGTCTAGGCAATCAAGTTACCACCAATTCTTCTGCTTGTACTACAGGTACTGAAGCTATCGTTATGGGATTTGACCGTATTCAATCTGGTAAGGCAAGACGCATGCTGGTTGGGAGTTGCAGCGACAACGGTGCATATATCTGGGGAGGATTTGATGCAATGCGGGTTATGACCTATAAGCACAATGAAAGTCCTGAACATGGATCTAGACCTATGAGTGCCACCGCAAGCGGATTCGTGCCCGGCAGTGGTGCAGGGGCAATGGTTTTAGAATCGTTAGAAAGTGCATTAGAAAGAAATGCAAAGATTTACGCTGAGGTTTTGGGCGGTGCCGTTAATTCTGGCGGCCAAAGAAATGATGGCACTTTAACTGCTCCAAATCCTGAGGCAGTACAAAGATGCATTAGCGGTGCCTTGATTAATTTTGGTATTTCTCCTGAAGAAATCGACCTAATAAATGGCCACCTTACCGCAACCTCCAAAGATTCTTTAGAAATTGAAAATTGGACCAAAGCGCTTCAAAGAAAAGGAAGCAATTTTCCATATATAAATTCATTAAAAGGTATGGTTGGCCATTGTTTGGCGGCCGCAGGAAGCATTGAAAGCGTTGCGACAGTTCTTCAAATTACAGAACAATTTATCTTTCCGAACATTAATTGCGACGATGTGCATCCCGAGATTTTAGAGTTAATTGATAAGGAGAAAATTCCACAGAAAATGATGAATAAAGAAATTAATATTGCCATAAAGGCAAGTTTTGGTTTTGGCGACGTTAATGGTTGTGTTTTGTTTAAGCGTTGGAAAGCTTAGTTTTACACTAAAAACTTATGGAAAAGAACGAACTGATCGCAAAACTTAAAGCGATTGTTAAGCCCTATATACAAGATGAAGAAGCGTTTAATAATTTATCTGAAGATACCGATTTTGTAAGGGATTTAAAGATTAATTCTGCAAATCTGGTCGACGTTATCCTAGATGTTGAAGATGGTTTTGATATCCGCATCGAAAATGATGAAATGGAAAGAATGCTCTCGGTAAAAGCAGCCATGGAAATCGTAAATTCCAAATTAGAGGCAAAATGATTGGCAATGATATTGTCGACTTAAAAAAAAATCCACTTAACTGGAAGAGAAAAGGTTTTTTAGAAAAAGTTTTTTCTGAAAACGAGCAACAACTTATTTCATTTTCAGAAAATCCACAGTTAACGGTCGGCTTGCTTTGGAGCATGAAGGAAGCTGCTTATAAGATTTACGTTCAAAAATTTAAGAAGAGGTCTTTTAATCCGTCTGGTCTGATATGTTTTTTGTCTGATTCAAATCACGGTTTTGTCAAGATTGAAAACCAGATTTATTACACTAACTCTACAATTACGGAACAATTTATATATTCTATTGCTACTTCGAATCCTTCAGCAGAATATAAAAGTGACATTTTTCAAATTGAAAATGAATCGCATCTAAGCCAAAGTAAATCGATAAGAAATTTCTTTTTTGAAAGCTTTTCAAAAGAAAACAATTTCAACTTGAAGCATTTGAACATCAAAAAAAACAATGCGGATGTCCCGGAATTATTCTACTACAATTCTAAATTACCGTATCAAATTTCACTGACCCACTGTGGAAATTATTCTGGATTTGTATATTCTAGATAAACAGTTTGTCCTTTTTCGAGAGCATTTTCATGATTAAAGAAAATTGGTTTTGCTTTAAAGGAACCTTCAATTAAAAAATGATTTCCTTCAAAATAAGATTTTTCAACAATTACTTTTAAGTTGGATTTTTCAACTTCTCTAAGTTGAGAGGCATAAATATAAAAATCTTCGTCAGTAGAATTTTCTAAAATATCAGATTTAAGGAGTTTATTGTGCGGTTCAAAAAATGAAGCGATAAGTTCTGTTTTTGGTTGATTATATAATTGCTTCGGCGTGCCTTTCTCTACAATTTGGCCATTATTTAGCACAATCAATTCATCCGAAAACGCCATAACGTCATCTTTATCATGAGTCGCAACGATACAACTGATTTTTTCTTTTTTTAAAAAACTGAATACGTTTCTGCGCAAACTACGCTTCTTAAAATTATCGATATGGCTAAAAGGCTCGTCCAACAAAATTATCTCTGGTTTGTTGGCAATTGCTCTACCGAGCGCCACACGTTGTTTCTGACCGCCGCTAAGATTTTTAACTTTAGTTTTAGCATAATCGCCAAGCTCAATGATGTCTAGGATTTCTTTTGTCCGCTCCTTTTTCTCTTCAGGAAAAAAGTTTGAAAGAAATTTGCCGATATTTTCTTCTACGGTAATAAATGGCATCAAGTCGAATTCTTGTGCTACGTATTTCATAAAATCATAACCGACCACCAAATTAAACGCTGGTCCTAAAATCGGTTCTTCGTTCCAGAAAATGGTTCCTTTTGGTAAATCAAAAGTGCCGTAAATCGCTTTTAGAAGCGTGCTTTTTCCTGATCCACTTTCACCGATTATGGCAAGATTTCCGCCTCTTTTTAGGTTGAATGAAATATCTTCCAACACAGGAGTTTTGGAATAGAAGTAAGTAACATTTTCAACTTTCAGCATGCTCTAATATATCATAAAAAAATCGTCCGAGGCTCTCGAACGATTTTTTCAATTTTTCAAATTAAGGTTTGAATTATCCTTTTACTTTTTGTTTTGTTTTACTTGGCAAAACATCGAATCCCATATTATAAAGGGTAAAGCCGAAAATATCTGCATATTGTTCAATGGTTTTGCTCACCGGTGTACCTGCGCCATGGCCGGCATCCGTTTCAATTCTTATCAAAACAGGATTATTACCAGTTTGATTTTTTTGTAATTCGGCAGCAAACTTAAAGCTGTGAGCCGGAACCACACGGTCATCATGATCGCCAGTTGTGATTAGCGTTGCCGGATATTCTACACCTTCCTTAATGTTATGGTAAGGAGAATATGCCTTTAGATAATCGAACATTTCTTTGCTGTCTTCTGCCGTCCCATAATCGTACGCCCAACCTGCACCAGCGGTAAACGTATGGTATCTAAGCATATCCAACACCCCAACTGCCGGAAGCGCGACTTTCATTAAATCTGGTCTTTGAGTCATAGTGGCGCCAACTAAGAGCCCACCATTACTTCCGCCTCTAATCGCTAAATAATCTTTGGAAGTATATTTATTATCGATCAAATATTCTGCTGCAGAAATAAAATCATCGAATACATTTTGCTTTTTCATCTTAATTCCTGCATCATGCCATTCTTTGCCATATTCGCCACCGCCTCTAAGATTTGGAACAGCATAAATACCTCCTTCTTCCATCCAAACCGCATTGGTAATGCTAAAACCAGGGTTAAGACTGATATTAAATCCACCGTAGCCGTATAGAATAGTTGGATTTTTACCGTTCATCTCTAAACCTTTTTTATGAGTTATAATCATCGGTACTTTGGTGCCGTCCTTTGAGGTGTAAAACACCTGCTCACTCACATAATCATCGCTGTTGAATTCGATTGCTGGTTTCCAATAAAGTTCAGATTCTCCAGTATCAGAATTCATCTTATAAATACTAGAAGGCGTATTGTAGTTCGTGAAAGAGTAATATTCTGTTTTATCATCTCTTTTTCCACTGAAACCACCTGCATTGCCTACACCAGGTAATTCTATATCCCTTACAAATTTACCGTCCATATCGTATTGTTTGATCTGGGAAACGGCATCTTTCATGTATTCAGTAAAAATATACCCACCACCGGTAGATGCGCTCATAACGTCTTCCGTTTCTGGAATTAAATCCTTCCAATTTTCTGAGGCAGGATTAGAAAAATCTACCGTTACAATTTTTTGATTAGGAGCATCCTTATTGGTCATCAAAAACAATTTACTACCAATATTATCAATCATTCTGGTCTCGGTATCTTCATTATCTATAATCGGGATAAATTCACTATTAGGTTTTTCTAGGTCTTTAATATATAATTTCCCGCCTGAGGTTGAGTTGGCCAAAGACATTACCAAATACTTACTGTCTTCGGTTACTCGAGCACCTACGTAGCGATATTTTTGCTCGGCCGTTCCGCCATAAATCAATTTGTCTTGGGATTGAGGCGTACCCAATTTGTGATAAAAAACTCTGTGCTGATCGGTTTTTGCAGAAAGTTGGCTGCCCTGTGGTTTTTCATAACTTGAGTAATAAAAACCATCATTTTTATACCAAGAGGTCCCACTAAACTTAATGTCAATAAGGGTGTCACTTATTATTTCCTTGGAAGCAGTATCCATAATCAAAACTTTTCTCCAGTCGCTACCACCTTCAGAAATGCTGTAAGCTAACATACTACCATCATCAGAAAATTCAGTTCCTCCAAGTGAAATTGTTCCATCTTCCTTAAAACTGTTTGGATCTAAAAACATTTCAGCGGTTGAAGGATCTTCACCTGTTTTATATCGGAAAATGACGCTTTGATTCTGTAAACCATCATTTTTAGTGAAATATGTATAATCGCCTTCGATAAATGGAGCGCTCAATTTCTCGTAATTCCATAAATCCGAAAGACGTTGTTTTAATTCTTCTCTATAAGGAATTTGCTCTAGATAACCATTGGTCACTTGGTTTTCATTCTTTACCCAAGTTGCAGTTTCTTCGCTTTTGTCATCTTCCAACCAATGGTAAGGGTCTTTTACTTCTGTACCAAAATATGTAGTTACCGTATCTACTGTTTTCGTTTCGGGATATTGCATAACTGTCTCTTTTTCGTCCACCTTTTCTTCTTTACAACCCATTAATACTACAAGACAACTTACTCCAACTATTATATGCTTCATCTTTATATTTTTTTAACGGGCTAATTTAATTAAAAAAGCAGCCGTACCAACGTACAACTGCTTTTTTAGCAAGGTTTTATGATATTATGTAAACGCTCTCTAACTCCTATAAAAGTTCATTTTTAAGCAAATATTCTGCGATTTGAACGGTGTTAGTCGCGGCGCCTTTTCTAAGGTTATCGCTCACGATCCATAAATTAAGAGTATTTGGCTGTGAACCGTCCCTTCTAATCCTTCCAACGAAGACATCATCCTTTCCATTGGCGTAAAGCGGCATAGGATAACTGCTTTCTTCAAGATTATCTTGAACCACTACACCATCCGTTTCACTTAATAATTGTTTAACTTCATTGATTTCAAAATCATTTTCAAATTCAATGTTTACAGCTTCGCTATGTCCGCCAGCGGTTGGTATTCTAACTGCAGTTGCAGTTACCGCAATGGTTCGGTCGTCCAATATCTTTTGTGTTTCCCTAACAAGTTTCATTTCTTCCTTAGTGTAACCGTTTTCTTCAAAAACATCACATTGAGGAATTGCATTTCTGTGAATCGGATATTTATAGGCCATTTCGCCATCTATTCCTGCAATCTCATTTTCAAATTGTCTAACTGCTTTTACACCTGTCCCAGATACCGATTGATAGGTTGAAACAACTACTCTCTTAACTTTATATTTTTTATGCAATGGAGCCAAAACCATCACCATTTGAATGGTAGAGCAGTTTGGGTTTGCAATAATCTTATCGTATTTGGTAAGTATGGATGCGTTGATTTCTGGCACCACTAACTTTTTAGATTGGTCCATTCTCCAAGCCGAAGAATTATCTACCACAGTAGTACCAGCTTCGGCAAATTTTGGCGCCCATTCTAATGAAGTCGAACCTCCCGCTGAAAATAGAGCGATATCCGGTTTTTGTTTCACTGCTTCTTCTAGCCCAATCACTGAATATTCCTTGCCCTTAAACTTTATCTTTTTACCGATTGATCTCTCGGACGCAACGGGTAATAATTCTGTCAAGGGAAAGTTTCTTTCCTCCAACACTTTCAACATTACTTCTCCCACCATCCCGGTGGCTCCAACAACTGCAACTTTCATAGTTTCATGATTTTAAAAGGGACAAATTTAAATATTATAACCACTTGAGCTTCAAAAAAAGTAGATAAAAAAAGAACCGCCTCGATCGAGACGGTTTAGGGTTAGAATATGTGATGTAACGGTATTAAATTATTTCTTTTTAAGCTCATCGCGGATTTCTTTTAGAACATCTAGTTCGCTAGGTCCAGATGGAGCCGCTGCGGCTTTAGGTTTTTTAGTTGTATTGTAAGCTTTTACAATTAAGAATAGAACAAAGCCAACGATGATAAGGTTTATAAGGGCATTGACCCATTTTCCGTATAGAATAGCGTTTTCTGGCTTGGTAACTTCCCCATCTGCAGCCACTATTGCTGGATCTAACACATACTTCATATCGGCGAAATCGAGTCCTCCAGCAAAATGACCTACGATGGGCATCATAATATCATTGGTAAATCCGGTAACCACCATACCAACAGCACCAGCCAGAATTACGGCAACTGCCAAGTCTATGACGTTGCCCGTCATTATAAAATCTCTAAATTCCTTTAACATAGTTGTTGGTTTAAGTTAGTTGTTGCCTCTAATTTATATAAAAAAGGTAAAATCTTCAAAAGTGAGAATACTATTCTATTATTTTTCTTTTAACTCTTTGAGAAATCGCGGTAAGGATTTCATAAGAAATAGTTTTTGCAGTTGAAGCAAAATCTGAAGCATTGTAATCCTTCCCGAAGACTACCACCTCATCACCTTCTTCACATTCAATATTTGTCACATCTACCATTATCATATCCATACACACATTGCCAACGATGAATGCTTTCTCTTTATTTATTACCACGTAACCTTTTTTATTGCCGTACTGTCTGCCAATGCCATCTGCATGCCCGATAGGAATTGTGGCGGTGGTCATTGATGCTTCACTTTTGAATGCGCGGTTATAGCCTATCGTCTGGTCTTTTTCAATATGATGTTTTTGAGAAATGACGGATTTTAAGGTTGCAATAGGAATAAGTTTTCCCTTGTATTCGTCTGAATTTCCAAAACCGTAAAGACCGATTCCGCTGCGGACCATATCAAATTGTGCTTCAGGATAATTTAAAATCCCCGAAGTATTAAGCATATGGTACATAGGTCTGTAGCCAAGCTTATCCTTAAGTTTTTGAGAATACTTTTTAAACTTATTGATTTGCATTTCGCTAAAATCCCTTTCAGCCAAATCCTCGCTTGCGGCGAGATGCGAAAAGATAGACTTCACTTTTACCGCGTTAGTCTTCTTCAGAATAGAAAAAATTTCTTCAATTTCATTTTCAACGAATCCCAAACGATTTAAACCAGTATTAAATTTAATATGAATCGGGTAATTTAATTGTTTTTCGGCTTCTGCGGTTTCCACAAAGGATTTGAGTGTTTTAAGGCTATAGATATTCGGTTCGAGACAGAGCTCAATGAGGTTTTTAAAATTTGAAACTTGGGGATGCAAAACCAAAATCGGTTTTATAATGTCATTGTTTCTTAGCAACTCGCCTTCGCTAAAATAAGCGACCGCGAGATAATCTGCCCCCAATTTTTGAAGCTTTTTAGCGATTGCGACAGAATCACTGCCATAAGCAAACGCCTTTACTACTCCCAAAAACTGGGTGTCTGGTTTTAGCTTTGATTTTAAATAATGGTAATTTTTCTCTAAAGCGCTTAGGTCTATCTCGAGAAGTGTTTCTTGCGCTTTAGGCATTAGAATTTTTGGATTTAGCCACCACCTCTTCCGGGTCGTTAACCTTCATATTCCTAACCTTATCTCTCACCATTGCTTTGTAATAAGCAGCACGGCTTAGCGGTTCATATTCTTCTACCTCCCCCAACAAAATAAGATTATTGCTGCTAGACTTTCTATAACTGTACTGAGCAAGATTTCCTGTTCTGGTGCAAATGGCGTGTACTTTTGTAACATATTCTGCAGTCGCCATAAGATTTGGCATAGGGCCAAAAGGATTGCCTTTAAAATCCATGTCTAAACCAGCAACGATGACCCTAACTCCTTTATTTGCAAGGTCATTACAGACCCTAACTATTTCATCATCAAAGAATTGCGCCTCGTCAATACCAACCACATCGCAGCTGTCCGCCAAAATCGGAATATTAGCCGCGGCAGGTACCGGCGTAGACCTAATTTGGTTGCTATCATGAGAGACTACCATGTCTTCATCGTAGCGCACATCTAGGGCAGGTTTAAAAATCTCGACCTTTTGTCTAGCAAATTGAGCACGTTTTAGACGACGTATCAATTCTTCTGTTTTACCAGAAAACATGGAACCACAGATTACCTCGATCCAGCCGAATTGTTCTTTATGGTTAACAGTATTTTCGAGAAACATTTTGTAATTTTAGCACTAAATACGGCGAAAAACCCGTTTTTATCATGGTGGCGTAAATTTAACCAAATTCATATACCTAACTTAAAATAAAAATTAAAAGTTATAATTTTAAGGGACTCTAGAGGTAATTTGTGCCCAAAATAATTTGCCCCAACCGAATTTGATATCCGTATATTAAATTCATAAAAAAGACAAGATGAAAAAGAAGCTACAAAAAGACATTATAGAGATTGCCGAGAGAATTTTGAAAATGAAGGGTAAGGGAGATGTAACCCAGATGCACGCCGAGGTAGCGGTCCTTTACGAAAAACTTTCAGTTTTAAAATTTGCCGAAGAGAATTTTGATAGTGAGGTTCCTGGTTTCGGGAGCAACTCCTCATTTTTCGGGATGTTAGACACCGCTTTCAACAATAAATTTAGCGATACTATCGAGGTTGAAGACAGGATTTACATAAACCTGGACGATGTAGAGGAAGATGATATTATGGAGCCGGTCATGGAAAAGATTAAGGATATCGTGGCGCAAATGCCACAAGAAACCCAGCAGGTAGACGTATTGGTAGAAAAAAGAATACTGACCCAGCAACCAAAATCAGATTTTGATAGCCTTACCGAAGACTTTAAGGAGATGCCAGAATTTGATCCGGTACACACTTCAAAAACTGAAAAGGACCCAAACTTTAAACGCTCCATCAACGATAAATTTAAGGGCGGTGGTATTCACATTGGCCTAAACGATAAATTAGCATTTATAAAACATTTGTTCAACGGAAAGAGAGAAGATTATGATCGCGTTCTTTCCCAGTTAAACACGGCCGAAAACTTCGATCAAGCCCACCGACTAATTCAAAATCAGGTAAAGCCAGATTATAATAATTGGAAAGGCAAAGAAGATTTAGAACAGCGTTTTTTGGAAATCATAGAAAGTAAATTTGACTGATTTGGGTGTTTCCTCGCTGCGCTCGGTCGCGCTTTCACGACTCGCTTTTTTGCTAAGGCAAAAAGAGCTCAGACAAATCGTTCAATCGCTAACACATGGCTAAACTCTACGTGGTGCCGACACCTATTGGCAACCTAAAGGACATGACCTTTAGGGCGGTTGAGGTTCTAAACTCAGTAGATTTAATCCTGGCAGAAGACACCCGAACTTCTGGAAAGCTCCTAAAACATTACGAAATTTCTACCCAGATGCGTTCGCACCACATGCATAACGAACATAAAACGGTAGATAATTTGGCGCAACAAATTGCAAGTGGCACTGCCATGGCGTTGATAACCGACGCAGGCACCCCGGCGATTTCGGATCCTGGATTTCTTTTGGTAAAAAAATGCATCGAAATTGGGGTAGAAGTAGATTGCCTTCCTGGTGCGACCGCTTTTGTTCCGGCTCTTGTAAACAGCGGTCTACCCAACGATAAATTTATTTTTGAAGGTTTTTTACCAGTTAAAAAAGGAAGACAAACCAGATTAAAATTCCTGACAGAAGAAAACAGAACCATGGTTTTTTATGAAAGTCCACATAAACTTATAAAGACCTTGACCAACTTTTGCGAATATTTTGGTGAAGACCGAGAGCTATCAGTGTCCCGGGAACTTACCAAAATGTACGAAGAGACCATAAGAGGAACGGCAGCGCAAGTTCTTCAACACTACACCGACAAACCCCCAAAAGGAGAAATTGTCATTGTGGTTGCTGGCAATGGCAACTAATTACCTCTAGAGATTAAATAAGGATGGAGAAAAAGCATTACGATGTATTTGTTATAGGAAGCGGTATTGCTGGCCAAACGGCAGCAAAAATATGTCGGGAAAATAAGATGTCGGTGGCTATTGCGGACAATAGGGAGTACGGCGGGACTTGTTCTAACCGAGGCTGCGACCCAAAAAAAGTATTGCTTCAGTTCGCCGATTTAATGCATACTTCAAAAAATCTTAAAAACTTAGGTGTTGCCGCACTTCCATCAATAGATTGGGAAATGGTGCAGAAATTTAAGTCCCAGTTTATCGCTCAAGTACCGATAAATACAGAAAAGAATCTTAAGGCTCTCAATATCGATATGTACCATCAGTCTCCGATTTTTCAATCTGAAAACGAAATTTTGGTAGAAGGTAAAACCATTACCGCAGATAATTTCGTCATTGCAACTGGCAATGTTCCGAGAGACCTTCAAATTAATGGAAGTGAGCATTGTAAGATTAGCGACGACATCCTAAATCTTAAAGAAATTCCTGAAAGTGCCCTGTTTATTGGCTCTGGCTATGTGGCAATGGAGTTTACCTATATGCTTGCGACCCTAGGTTGTAAGGTAAGTATTTTAGAAATCGGTGGCGAGGCTCTTTCAAACTTTGACCAATTTCTGGTTGAAAAATTAGTCAAGAAGCTAGAAGATTCTGGCGTCGAATTCATATTTAATGCCAACGCAGAGTCGGTAGAAAAACTTCAAAAAAATTATAGAACTACTTACCAACAAAAGGGGAAGAGCAAGGAAATCATTTCGAGCATGGTTTTTAATACTGCGGGTAGGGTTGCTTCGATTTCAGATTTAAAGTTAGAAAACGCCAAGGTAGAAAGTAGCGAGAAAGGAATTGTGGTAAACGAATATCTACAAAGCGATTCTAATCCAAAAGTCTTTGCCTGCGGCGATGTTTCAAACAAATCATTGCCTTTAACACCTTTGTCTGGTCTACAGGGATACATTGTAGGTAACAATATCTTAAAGCCTAAGTCTAAAGTATTTGATGTTCCCTGCGTGCCTTCAGTGGTTTTTACCAATCCAAATATTTCTACGGTTGGTTATTCAGAAGAACAGGCAGTCAGCAAATTTAAGGACGTAAAAATCTATCAAGGAGATGCATCTGATTGGTTTAATGCCGAAAAACAAAATGAAGATATTTATGCTTATAAGATTTTGGTCAATGCAAGAACCAATGAAATCTTGGGAGCACATTTACTAAGTTCTCAGGCCAATGAGACCATCAACATTTTTGCCACTGCAATCAGTCAAAAAATGACGACCGATCAATTTAAGAAACTCATTTTTACCTATCCTTCTTACAGTCAGGATTTAAAGAAAATGTTATCTGACGACTAAATTCTTTTTCGCTTGAAATTATTAGAAGAAATAAGAGGCTGTAGTTTCTGTAGCGAATATTTACCGCTTGGTCCAAACCCAATTATTAGAGCGGCTGCAAATTCAAAAATTATTCTTATAAGTCAAGCTCCTGGAAGTATCGCGCATAAATCAGGTATTCCTTGGGACGACCCGGGAGGCAATCGTCTAAGAGATTGGCTTGGCGTAACGAAAGAGGAATTTTATAAGGAAGAAAATTTTGCGATTGTCCCGATGGGATTTTGTTACCCAGGCAAAGGGAAAGGCGGCGATCTTCCTCCGAGACCAGAATGTTCGATTATCTGGCACGATAAAGTATTTAGCCAGTTTAAAAACGTGAAACTTAAGATATTGATCGGGCAATATGCTCAGCAGAGTTATCTAAAAGACTATTTCAAAAAAAATTTGACCGAAACAGTCCTGAACTTTGAAAGTTTTCTACCGGAATATTTTCCACTACCTCATCCGTCGCCTAGAAATAGATTTTGGATGACCAAGAATCCTTGGTTTGAAGATTCGATTTTACCTACCTTAAAAATTCTGGTTAGAGAAATCCTGGATTCGAGGCCCAATTAATGGTTTTGGAAAATTTACTTACATTTATAACTCCCAAATACCTACGTTATGAAAAACCTTTATTCCCTAATTTTTACAATTTTCGTCCTATTTTCTTGCTCAACTAATGATTCTTCTCAGTCGCTCGAACAGCTTTCAGAAGACGAAGCACTAATTAAAAGAGAAGTTTTAACGAAACTCAACGGAGATACTATTTCTGTCGATTTTTCTTATGACGGCAACCGATTAACATCGGCCAAGAGTTCTGACGGTTATGAATTTAATTATATCTATGAAAATGATTTGCTCTCCCAAGTGGATTTATTTCAGGATGGGACCATATTAATCTATGTAGAACTCACCTATGAAATAGCTCGGCTTAGCAGCTATACCTCATATTTTAGCAACGACATTGCGGAGAGATTCGACTTTACCTACAATTCAGAAAACTCTATCCTAGTAAAGAGATATTCAGGTAATTATACTAGTCAGAATTATCAAAATGATATTGACATAGTTTTGGAAAACCAGAATATTAAGAGCGTAACCTCATCCGAATATTCGGTGCAATACACTTACGACTCTAGTAATTCTATCTATAAGAACATTTTTGCGATTGATGTATTAAATTATATAGGATTGGATTTCGGAGGATTCGAAGGTGTTTCCAATAATCCAACTTCACGTTCTAGAGTTTATCTGTCAGAATCGGAATCCCAAACATTTACTCACACCTATAATTCCATTGATTTTCCTGCAACGACAGATGTTTATTTAGAAGGGAATTTAGAAGGAACCATCGAATACTTCTACGAATAATAAATTCTGCATTGCTTCTAGGTCAACAATTAAATTCAAAGAACAAGAGAGAAGATTTAAAAATTACGATATTTAAACTTCTTTAAAATTTATTAAGATGAAAAGTAATTTTTCTGAAATCATAAACGGAGATAAACCTGTATTGATAGACTTTTTTGCCACTTGGTGCGGACCTTGTAAAGTGTTAGGTCCAATTCTTGAAGAGGTTAAGGAAGAGTTAGGCGAGACGGCCAAAATCATAAAAATAGATGTGGACAAAAACCAAGAACTTGCTAGTAAATATCAAGTCAGGGGAGTCCCAACCATGATTCTATTCAAAAACGGAAAACAAGTTTGGAGACAATCTGGAGTGCTTCAAAAGAAAGAAATTCTGGAGGTGATTAAGGGGGAAAGTTAGATGTTAGAGGGTAGATTGGAGAAACTAGAAACTAGAAACTAGAAACAAGACTTGTTAAAGATTCATGATACAAGAATAGTTTTTGACAGGCCTGCCGGCCGCAGGAGGGCTCAAACTGACAAAATAATTAGAAAATATAAAGCCTACTTTCTCGGGAGCTAGACTCAAACGGACGAATCAAATAAAATCAAAGAACAAAGAACAAAGACATAAGACTTAAGTAAACTAAAAAGTTTCAAATTAAGAATAGCTTTTCGCCAAGATAAAATGCTCATACTTTTAACCAAACCTGCCTGCCGAAGGCAGGAACCAAAAACTAGCAACCAAAAACCAACAACCAACAACCAACAACTAACAACTAACAACTAACAACCAACAACCAACAACCATCAAAGGTGTTTCCCTTTCTCCCAGCCGTGTTTTCCTAAATACTTTTCGCCACTTTCTACTGCCCCAGACTCTATAGGGGTTCCCATAGAGTCATTCCAACGGTTTAGATAACCAAAAAGTGAAATTACGCCCAACATTTCTACGATTTCTCCATCGTCCCAATATTGGTGAAGACGTTTATTAATCGATTCATCGACCTGATTAGGAACTTGGCTAGCAGCAAGACTAAAGTCAAGCGCCACTCTTTCTGCTTCAGAAAAACTAGGATGCGTTCTATATTCCCAGATATTATCTAACTGTTCTTGCTCCGCCCCGTAACGCTCCGCCGCCCTAATGGCATGGGCTTGGCAATAGCGACAACCAGTGGCATTGCTGCTTACCCAAGCAATCATTCGTTTTAAAGCCGATGTAACCTTGCCTTCATTTGCCATGACGGCTTTATTCAAATTAATAAATGCTTTAGATATCGCAGGTCTTCTTTGCATAGTCAAAACTGAGTTGGGACAAAAGCCAAGAGTTTCGTTAAAGAATTCCGCTAGTTCCTTGGTTTCTTGGTCGTGCTCGGCTGAAAGTGGAGTTACTAATGGCATTTAGTTTGAATTTTTCCGTTATAAATTGGTACTTTTGATATGCGAATTTGGGACTTGCAATGCCCAATTTAATCAATGTCGAAGGTATTTCAAAACATAGTACATACGACCCCAACAACTTCAAACTTTTAATATTTAATTTATGGCTGATAAAGTTATAACACGGTGGAAAGGCAATACCCTTTTTGAAGCAGACAACCCTAGCGGTAAAACCTTCTTGATGGACACCAGTCCCAAAGATGGCGAGTTTAGCGCAGGTCTTAGACCAAAAGCTCTAATGTTAGCTTCTTTGGCGGGCTGTTCAGGTCTGGATGTGGCGTCTATTCTGGATAAAATGAGGGTAAAGGTTTCAGATTTTAGAATAGAGGTCACCGGCGAGCTTACCGATGAAGATCCAAAATATTATCATACCGTTTCGGTGGAATATCATTTCTTTGGAGCCGATTTGCCCCAAGAAAAACTTCAGAAAGCAGTTGATCTGTCAGTAGAAAAGTATTGTGGGGTTATGGAAATGTTCAGAAAGTTTGCCGATGTTCAAACTTCAATCCACTATCACGAATAAAATTACTATGCGCTGGACCGTAAAACCAAAGCCAGAAGCTTCTAAAGTGAAATCACTTCAAAAAGATTTGAAGGTAGATTCTATTATAGCGGAACTGTTGGTCCAACGCGGAATTGAAACTTACGACGAAGCCAAAAACTTTTTTCGTCCCAGCTTAGAGCATTTGCATGATTCTTTTTTGATGAAAGACATGGATTTGGCAGTTGATAGAATCTTGAAAGCCATCGAAGCCGGAGAGAATATTTTGGTTTATGGCGATTACGATGTTGACGGAACCACCTCGGTTGCCTTGGTGTCTTCCTACTTAAAAACCCTTACCGATACTGTCGCAACCTATATCCCGGACCGCTATGACGAAGGTTACGGCGTTTCTTATAAAGGAATCGATTTCGCTCACGACAATGATTTTTCATTGATTATTGCACTAGACTGCGGCATTAAAGCAATCGACAAAGTAATCTATGCAAAAGAAAAAGGTATTGATTTTATAATTTGCGACCATCACCGTCCGGGTAAAGAAATCCCGAAAGCAGTTGCGGTTCTAGACCCAAAACGGGACGACTGTGAATATCCGTATAAAGAACTTTGTGGTTGTGGGGTTGGGTTTAAACTTGTGCAAGCTTTAGCATCAAATTACGGACAAGGTATTGAAGACCTTACAGAATATTTAGATTTGGTGGCGACCGCAATCGGTGCCGATATTGTTCCCATAACCGGAGAGAATCGGGTTCTGGCTTATTTTGGACTACAAGTTATAAACTCCAATCCCAGACCCGGATTTAAAGCGATTCTTCAGCAACTCAAGAAAACTGAGCTTTCTATTACAGATGTGGTATTTATCATTGCGCCTCGAATCAATGCGGCGGGTAGGATGAAACATGGAAACCATGCAGTAACACTGTTAACCGAACAAGACCAGAATCTAGCGGCTGAATATGCTCTAGACATCCATCAATTTAATTTAGGTAGAAGAGAAGCAGATCAGAGAATTACAGAAGAAGCGCTCACGAAAATATTGGAACTTAAAGAGGAAGCCAAACTTACTTCGGTCGTTTATGATGAAAACTGGCACAAAGGAGTCATCGGTATTGTAGCTTCAAGACTTACCGAAACCTATTATAGACCTACCTTAGTATTTACTAAAAGCGGTGATCGTTTAGCGGCGTCGGCAAGATCAGTCAGCGGATTTGATGTTTACAACGCCATCGAAGCTTGTAGTGAACATTTAGAACAATTCGGAGGTCACAAATACGCAGCGGGTCTTACTTTGAAGGAAGAACAATATGAAGCTTTTAAACAAGCGTTTGAAGATCAGGTTTCCCGAACAATCGACAGAAATTTGTTGACTCCAGAAATCAAGGTCGATTCGGTTCTTTTGCTTAAAGATATCAATCCAAAATTTTATAGGATCCTTAAGCAGTTCGGGCCTTTTGGTCCAGGAAATATGACGCCTGTGTTTATGAGTGAAAATCTTGTCGACAATGGTTTTGGAAAATGTGTGGGCGAAAATGACAAACATTTAAAAGTTAGGGTGCAACAAAATGGTTCTGCTCCAATTGGTGGAATTGGCTTTAATTTAGGAGATAAGTGTGAAGTTATTTCAGATAGAAAACCATTTAGCGCCGTTTATTCTTTAGATGAAAATGAATGGAACAATGAAATTTCGTTGCAACTGAGAATTAGGGATATCATTTAAGATTTAATGATTGGCAATTTTGAAACTCTTAATCTTCCAAAATTTAATCAAAGTTCAAATACTTATTATAATTTTGATGCTTTATTAAGCAACAGATATTTCCCTAGCACAAGGGACTGAATATGGCGAAAAACGACCCCTACGCAGCACTACGCTATAGAGAATTCAATATATTTTTATTAGTACGTTTTGTCTTGGTCTTTGCCTGGTCTATGCAATTTATCGTAATAGAGTGGCAGGTTTATAGCTTAACTAAAGACCCACTGTCTCTCGGAATTATCGGGCTTATGGAAATTATTCCGGCTCTCTCCATGGCCCTCTTTGCCGGGCATATCGTAGATCAAAGAGAAAAACGTAATCTCCTTGCATACACCATTTCTGCATTTTCTATTATAAGCTTAGGTCTATTCTTACTGACCTGGCCAAGAATTGTAGCGGGTTGGTCAGAACACGTTATTCTATATAGTATTTACGCCTTAGTTTTTTTCGGTGGATTTGTCCGATCTTTTTTAGGGCCAACAATATTTTCCTTAATCGCATTGATCGTTCCTAAGAAAAGCTATCCAAACGCTGCAACTTGGAGCAGTTCTACTTGGCAGATGGCATCCGTGTTAGGCCCAGCATTCGCGGGTTTTGCGATAACTTGGATCGGGGTTCATTGGGCACTGAGCGTGGTTTTTGGGTTGGTTATGTTGGCCCTACTAATTCTATTTCAAATTAAGAAGAAACCAATAATTAATCCCAAAATTGGAGAACCAGTGATGGAAAGTCTTAAGGAAGGGATAAAATTTGTTTATAGGACTAAATCGGTATTAGGGGCTTTAACATTGGATATGATTGCAGTATTGTTTGGAGGAGCTGTTGCTCTTTTGCCGATATTTGCTCAAGATATATTGAAGGTGGGGCCCGAAGGTTTTGGAGTATTACGATCAGCGCCAGCGGTGGGGGCATTCTTGACCATGTTAGCATCAGCTTACTTACCGATCAGTAAAAACGCAGGGATTAAATTGTTGGGAGCTATCTTCGGATTTGGGGTAACAATTATCATTTTCGGTCTTTCATCGATATTCTGGATATCCGTAGTAGCGCTTTTCTTCAGCGGGGTAACCGATGGGGTCTCAATGGTGATCAGACAAACCATCCTTCAACTCAAAACACCAGACCATATGCGCGGTAGGGTTGCTTCGGTAAATTCGATGTTCGTTGGTTCTAGTAATGAGTTGGGCGCGTTTGAAAGTGGTCTTACTGCCAAACTTATGGGTACGGTAACTGCCGTAGTTTTTGGTGGGGTAATGACATTGGTAACCGTGGTTACTACTGGAGCTCTGTTGCCTTCCTTTAGAAAGCTAGATTTAACGGCGGATATTGAAGAACACGAAGGAAACTAGAATTCTTTCAAACGAAGCTGGCTACCATCAAATTCTGCGTAAGTGTAATATTTGATCCAATCACCAAGATTTATGTAGGTTGAAGAATCATTCAACTTAATTTCTAATGGCAAATGTCTGTGCCCAAAAAGAAAATAATCACGATGTTTCTCTTGAAGCTTTTGTTTACAGTAAAGCACCAGCCATTCATTATCTTCTCCTAGAAATTCTACATCGTCGTCCCCAGAAATCATTTTATTCTTGATTGAAAAATGCTGGGCCAACCTTACGCCAATGTCTGGGTGTAACCAGCGAAAAAGAAATTTGGAAAAAGGGTTGGTAAAGACACGCTTCATCCGTTTGTAGCCCTTGTCACCAGGCCCTAAACCATCCCCGTGACCTACTAAAAAGGATTTATTATTGAAGGTGAATTCCATTGGTCGGTGGTAAACTTTAATATTCAATTCTTCTTCAAAATATCCGTGCATCCAAAGATCGTGATTGCCAACAAAGTAATATATAGGAATACCAGAATCGGTGATTTCTGCCAATTTGCCCAAGGTGCGGGTGAAACCTTTAGGGATCACTTCTTTATATTCAAACCAAAAGTCGAAGAGATCGCCCAGAAGAAATATGGCAGCAGCATCTTTTTTAATGGTATCTAGCCAAGAGACAAATTTCTTTTCTCTGTTAAGAGATTCCTTTCTATTGGGTAGCCCCAAATGATTATCGGAAGCGAAATAGACCTTTTTGCCTTCAGGAATTTGCATGTTTCAAATATAATATCCAATTGTTATACAACGCGCCAATTCACGAATATTTATAATTGAAATCGATACCACGGTTTAATAAACAGTTTTGGTTCAAATGTTAGCAGCAGTCGATCTGGGTCATATGCGATGAGAGGGCAGCAACCTTATGATAAATATAGATTTCGTATTTATTGATAATGTTGACGATGGTTAATCCGTGCATTCGCGGTGATTTTATTTGTCAGCCACGAATTCACGAATGTTTTTAATTGAAGTAAATGTTATGGTTTTATGACTTACAATTTATGTCCAACATCTACCATTGTTTTCCAATTTTAATTTTCAATGGCGAACCACTCGGCAAACGAAGTTTCAGTTTCTTGAAGTTTTAATGAATGAAGTTGAATATTCCCAGGAAGACGCGTACTTATCTTTTCAACAAAATCTATGACCATCATTTCTGAAGTGGGTTGGTAATCTACTAACAGCACGCTATGACCACGTGTTTCGAGTTCATGAGCAAGTTCGACATGAGGGGTGTTTTTATTGAAAACCGTTGCGTGATCAAAAACATCAACAATTTCTTCTTTTACGATTTTTTTTAGATCTCCAAAATCGATAACCATCCCGTACTTTACGTTTGTATTGTCGGCAATTGGAGTGCCTACAACAGTTACGGACAATTTGTAGCTATGGCCGTGAACGTTCTTGCATTTTCCATCATAACCGTATAGTGCATGCCCAGTTTCGAATGAAAATTGTTTGGTAATTCTTATTTTGCTCATGCGTTTATCGATTTTTCCTTCGATTATAGAAATAGACTACAATTAGCACGATTGCCAAAATAAGAAACAGTCCGTTTCCACCTAAAAAATTCAAGATTTCCATAATATGGATTTAAAGATGCCTCAAATTTACTGCTTTTGCGCCAACGGTAAAAAAAGTCGCCTGAATATTACTATTAGCGGAATTCCTCTTGCGATAATCCATATGGTTATGGCCAAGAATATTCCATACAGTTGAAGATTTAAGCTGTCGAATAAAAAAAGAAAAGGCACAAAAACTACGAAGGTGGCAAATAACAATAGATTCCTGAGCAGTTTCATCCTACCGAGACCTTTAAAAATACCATCGAATAAGAACGCCAACGCGCAAAAAGGCTGCATGGCAAGAATAATCCAAAACACTTCGTAGAATTGCTTTAAAACGGCCGGTTCATCGGTGAAAATACTTCCGATGAAATTATAAAAGAGTGTTCCTAAAAGCGCTAGCAAAAGACCGACCCCAATACTATATTTTATCAGGATGTTGCTTAAAGAAATAAGGGAACGATAATCTTTTTTGCCGAACAATTTACCGGATAAAATGTTGCCGGCACTGGCGTAGCCGTCAATCAAGAACGCACCGAGAAACCAAATGTTGATGGCGATGGTATAGGCCGCAATATATTCCTTACCATATTTGGTTGCAAAGGAACTCGCAAAAAATAACGTGACATTTAACGCTACCGTTCTCACAAAAAGGTTGGCAATCATCAACATAAAATTGTTGATTTCCTTATTAAATGGAAAGGTGACTTTTAGCGGAATTTCTGTCTTTGACAAGATATAGAAGCCAGATATGATTGCCATTACAATTTGCGCAATAACGCTGGCATAGGCGGCACCGCTGATATACATCGGGTCTAGGTAGCCATCTATTCCGTAAACAAAGATAAAATCTAAAATGATGTTTAGGATCGCTCCCGAGATTGCGATAATCATTGGGTAGAAGGTATTCTGTAAACCGCGGAAGGCGCCAAATACTCCAATCGTAAAAAGCGTAAAAGGGAGACCAAACACCCTAATCTGATAATATTCTACACAGTAATCGAGGATGAGTCCGGATGCGTTGTAGAGTTTAAAGATAGATTCAGGAATAAAATAAGTTCCCAAAATCACGAGGACGCTCATTGAGGTTATAATGAAAATCGCTTGTGCGGGAAGAGATTTAACCTGATCTAATTTGTCTGCACCGAGATGTTGGGAAACGATTGATGAGATTGCGCTTCTTGTCTGCCCAAAGACCCAAACAAGCATGGATAAAAAGGTCCCCACAATGCCAACTGCTGCTAAGGATTCGGTCGCATTAATGTCAATATTTCCGATTATTGCGGTATCGGTAAGTGAGAGAACAGGTTCCGAAATGCCCGCTATGAGTGCAGGGATAGCTAAACGATTTATATTTTTGAAGGATAGAACTTCGTTCAAATCAGCAGCTCATAACAGTAAAAAGGAAATTTACTTTGCATAGGAAAGTAAATTTCCTGCAATTTTTGATATCCTCTTTGTTCATAAAAACGTTGATTTCTCTGATTTTGAGAAAATGTGTCGAGCCTAATGGAATCAATTTTTTCTTTTTCTGCTTTTGCCTCCGCAAAATCCATCAGTTTTTGGGCGTAACCTCTTCCTTGATTTTCTGGATGGATTGCTAAGCGGTGAATATAAAAGTGAATTGAATCCGAGGTGAGCCATTCAACTCTTTTGTAAATTTCATCTTTTTGGGTCGAGATCACGATACAGCCTAGAACAATTTGATTTTCTTCAACCACAAAAAGTTCTCCCTTTTTAATGTCGTTTGCCAAAATGATGGCGTTGGGATATTCCTCGTTCCACTGAAATATTCCATTGACAATCATATTCTGGCTGCAGAGTTTTATAATTTCGGTAATTCTGTGGATATCCCCTAACTCTGCTTTGCGTATCATTTTAATGTTTATTTTTGCACTTCTAAACCGTTGCTTGAAAGCGGAAGCATAAAGTTAGTTTAAAATTGCAATTATGAAGAACATTTTGGTACCTGTTGGATCGTCGAGAAATGCGGTAAGTCATTTGCAGTATGCTATCGATTTTGCCAAGGAATTTGGCGCAAAGGTTTATGTGGTGCAGATATATAATGTCTATACAAAGGCAGGCACCATGATAAAGGTAGACCACATTTTAGAGCGTGAAAGTTTAGCGTTTTTAAAAGAACATATTACCAAGGTGGACCAAAAAGGCGTAAAGGTGGTTATTAAAACCTTTAAAGGTAAATTGGTTGAAACATTAGAACTGGTTTGTAAGTCTTTGGATATCGACTTGGTGGTAATAGAACCTCGAACAAATTCTGTAAAGGAACGCGTTTATCTTGGCAACACCTCTGGTAAGATGGTAAAGCAAACGGATTTACCGGTGCTAATCGTGCCGGAAGGATTAGTTTATAAGCCAATCAAATCAATTTTAATGGCAACAAAATCTGCCATTATAAGAAGAGAAAATGTGTTAGACCAGTTAAGGGACATCAAAGAAAAATATTCTGCAGAGCTCAATCTCTTATTGGTTAAGACAGCGTTTTTTACAGAGGATGACTTTATAGTAAACGATGAGCTTTCGAGCATGGTAACTAATACGGTGAAGACTGAAAGCCCAACCACATTCCAAGCGGTATTAGAAAATTATAAAGATTATAATCCGGACATCCTTTGCGTGGTAAGGAGAAAAAGAGGCTTTTTTACCAAATTATGGGAGAAGAACTCAATCATGAAAAAAGATTTCTATAGCTCAACGATGCCAGTTTTGGTATTGAAAGGTTTAAAATAGGGGCATTAGCTCAGTTGGTTAGAGCGCTACGCTGGCAGTGTAGAGGCCATCGGTTCGAATCCGATATGCTCCACGGAAACCCGCAAACGAAAGTTTGCGGGTTTTTTGTTTAACGGCGCGAGGGTGGCCATCGGTTCCCCCGAATCGTCGGGGCGATATGCTCCACAAAAATCCGCATACGAAAGTTTGCGGGTTTTTTATTTAACGGCGCGAGGGTGGCCATCGGTTCCCCCGAAGCGTCGGGGCGATATGCTCCACGGAAACCCAAAAGTCTCTGGGAAAAAGTTTTGTTAGAAAGAGAGGATAATGATGAAACTAAACAACAAATCATATCGGAATTTAAAGAGGCATATAAAGACCTAAAAGCAAACGCTTCTGAAATACAACCTTTTGAGGTGCTTTTGGAAACTTTAGGTCATAATATTAGTAACACAGCTGTTGAACAATTAAATTCGAGAGCGGGAAGTTCAGTTGATTGGAATAGTAATTATTCTTTTATACTAGTTGGTGGTCAGGCAATGGATAGAGGCTTTACAGTTGAAGGTTTGACCATTACCTATATGCCAAGAAGTATGGGTGTTGGAAATGCTGATACTATTCAACAAAGGGCTCGTTTCTTTGGTTATAAAAAAGACTTTTTAGGTCACTGTCGTGTATATCTTGACGCAGAAAATATTCATTTGTTTAGTGAGTATGTAAATCACGAAGAAGATATACGTAAAAAGTTATTTGAACATAAACTTTCAGGTCAGCACCTAAACGAAATGGAAAGAAGATTTGTGCTGAATGAAATGTTCAGGTTGACAAGAACTAATGTGCTTTCTGAAGATTTGACAAGAACCACTTTTGGAAATAAATGGGTTCGAATTAGGGCTCCACACGATAGTGAAATTATTATAGAAAGTAATAGAGCCATAGTTGACAAATTCGTAAGTAAATATGAGCAACGATTTTTAGAAGATGAAGGTCATAAAGACAGAACAGATGAGCAAAAACATCTTGTTGCCAAAATCCCTTTAAAGGATTTATTCGCGGACTTGTTGAATGAATTGAAGTTTACTAGACAAACCGATTCTACAACTTACACCAATTTAAAATCTGTTATCGACTTATACACAGACGAATTTCCGCCAGAAGACAGTTTTGTTTATTTAATTGCAAAAGGTAATCGAAGAACAAGACGTTTGAAAAAGGATGAAATTCAGCAGTTATTTCAAGGTAAAAACCCAAGAACTGGAGAAGTTATTTATCCTGGAGACGAAAAAATTAAATCGGAAGATTCTGTAACTGTTCAATTACACAATCTCGATTTTAGAGATACAGATTACGAAAATGTAGCCACCATAGCAGTATGGGTTCCAGTTCGCTTATCTCAATCATTAATCTCCAAAATTAATGCTTGATTTAAAAGAAATATATGAGAATTTACCTTTGCCGAAAAATCAGAATTCTAATTCTTATTCAGCAAAGGCAATTAAAGGCTATGAAAATCATAGAATAGCAAAAAACCTTGCAGATAACCCAAGTCTATTAATATTAATTTCAGAACAGAACCAAGATTTTTTTATTGCAAATCAGAATCTCTTTAACATTAAAGTTTCCCACAATCTTAAATGCGAAATAGAGTCGAACGACAAAGTAACTCACAATAATTTTTCAGTTGTATCCTATATCGGTCAGAACAATGATGTTAAAGAACTGTTTTTGAGTACTTGCCAAATATTGATAAAATCACTTGGTCAGAGTCCATCAAATAAGCAAATAAAACATACGGTTGGGAAATTTATTGAATTATTCAAAGCAGTAAAAGAAACTCCGAGAAATTCTATACAAGGTCTTTGGAGCGAGTTATTTTTAATCGAACAATCTTCTTTCCCAGAAAAATTGATAGTTGGTTGGCATAGCATTCCCGAGGAAAAATTCGATTTTAGTTTTGGTAAATTACGTCTTGAAGTTAAAAGTTCCGCATCAGAATTAAGAATACATCATTTTAGTTCAAGACAACTAAATCCTATAAACGATATAGTAATTATAATCTCATCTGTCTTAGTTAGTTCAAATGTAGCAGGTTTAGGTATAATTGATTTGCTAATCAAAATAAACGGAAAGCTAAATAATTTTCCAAAGCAAAAAGAGAAACTCCATCTTCTAGTCTATTCGACTTTGGGTATTGATATTGAAAAAGTTAATCAAATTAAATTTGACTACGAATTAGCTAAAAGTTCATTGCGGTTTTATCAATCGACCAGTATCCCAAAAATTGAAGATATCAATATTCCTAAAGAAGTTTCTAATCTAAAATTTGTTAGTAATTTAGTGAACTCAACTCCAATTGATTTAAGCTTTGACGAATTGATTAAACCTCACATTACTGATATGAATTAAATATTATGAAGAATAAAATGCCAACGCTAGCTTAAAAAATAGCAGAGTAAGCGCTAAAACGAAAGGAAAAACATAAAATAAAGGTCAGTTATGAACTGAAAAATTAGCGCATAAAAACCTGCAGATGCTCCGACACCATACACGCACCGTTTTCAAAATCTCACCTCAAACACTTATCTCCCCCCCCAATAAACACAAATAATCAGCCTAGAAGTTAACTTTTTCACCCCTCCTTACTCACTTCAGCTCACAATCAATTTTTATAAAGACAATTTCGCAACCGTTACTTTAGTAAATTTGTGGCATTATCTCTTATAGAAAGCATTGTTCAATAACAAACTAAAAATGAGTCCAATAAAATATACCCAAACCCTTCTCTCCTTATTACTAATCACTTTTATCGTTTCTTGCGCCACCTACAAACCTCAATCTAACATAGAATCCAAAGATGGTTTGGACACAAACAACGTCTCCTATACTTTCTACATAGCAGGTGGTTTGGGTACAGCAGGAGTAGAGGGCAATCCTAAAATGGAAGCCTTATTAAAGTCTTACCTCGATAAGGCAGAGAAAAATAGTACCCTTCTTTACACCGGGGATTATACTTTAAAAGATGGCAACAAAAAGGATAACGAGATTCTTATTAAGAAGCAACTAGACGTTGCTAATGATTTTAAAGGTGAAACTGTTTTTATACCAGGACATCACGAATGGGCTTCAAAAAACGTGAAAAAAATAGGTTGGTTAGAAGATTATCTTGACGACAAAAAAATTGAAGGTGCCAAGGTAGAGCCAGATAATGTTTGCCCATTAGAATATAAGGTCCTCAACGAAACCCTAGACATTCTTTATGTAGATACCAACTGGTTCGACAATAATTGGGATAATGTTGAAGGCATCAATAAAGAATGTACCGACATCAATACCAAAAGACGTTTTGTTGAAGAAATGGAAGGTTATATAAAGGATTCAGACGGAAAAAACCTCTTAATAGTAATGCACCATCCATTATTCACCAACGGTAAATATGCTGGCAAAATGACGTTGGGCGAAAGCATTACCCCGCTTCCTGTTGTAGGTACTGTAATCAACGAGGTAAAAACTCTTGGGGCTTTCAATCCACAGCAAGTTAATAACCAGAGATACCAATATATGAGAATGGTGGTAAGTGCTCTAGCACAAGAAAATCACCGAGTGACTATAGTTTCTGGTCACGAAGAAAGCCTTCAATATCTTACTGGGGGTAATATTAGACAGATTGTAAGTGGATCTATGGGTTCTAGAACTGGGACCAAAATGTCTAAAGGAACTATTGCAAACCTTGGTGGATCTCTGGATTACGAAGGAAACTTTACTTATGGCAAAGAAGGTTTTGCCATTTTAAAATATTATGAAGATGGTTCATCTGAAGTGAGTTTTATTACTGACGAAGACCAGCATACGTTTGATGTAAATGATGTTTTTCCACCTGAAAAACCTGAATTTCCCATTCCGACTTTTAGCGAAACTACCAAGACGGTAGCCATTACTACCGACGAAGATAAACTCAACAAATCCGGCTTTTACAAGTGGTTATGGGGTGAAAGATACCGACGCTATTTTGGTGAGCCCGTTACCGCAGATATCGCGATTCTGGACACACTCTACGGCGGATTAAAAGTTACCCAACCTGGTGGAGGTCACCAATCTTTTTCTGCACGTTTGGCGGATGATGAAGGTCGGGAATATGCCATGAGAGGTTTGGAAAAAGATGCGCTTAAGTTTTTAAGATTCAAGGTCAAAGGAATTTCATATCACGAAGAAGAATTTAAAGGCACCTTTGCAGAAGATATAGTTTACGACTTTTTCAGTACTACTCACCCTTATATTCAATTGGTTATAAACCCGCTTGCAAAGGAAGCTGGTGTAAATCATGCCAATACCCAATTGTTTTATCTTCCCAAGCAACCAGGTTTTAGACTATTAGGTAGCGATTACGGAAACACTCTTTATTTTATTGAACAGCGACCAAATGATAAGCAACGTGATTATGCTGGTTACAGAAGGGCATTGCCAGAAGAAGGTGGAGAAATCATAAATTTTGAAAGCACCACCGATGTTTTAGAAAAGTTGAAGGAAGATGAAAAATATTCCCTAGATCAAAAGGCATATATAAGGGCTAGGATATTCGATATGTTGATTGGGGATTGGGATCGTCACGAAGATCAGTGGCGCTGGGCAGAATACGAAATCAGCGATGACGATGTTCGATTTATTCCAGTACCAAGAGACCGAGATGCGGCATTTTCAAAATTTGATGGTGTAGCAATTCCTATTATTAAAATGATTATGCCAGACGTACGTTTTTGGCAATCTTATTCGCCAGATATCAAGGATATCAAATGGTTCAACGGTGAAGGAAATAACCTAGATAGAGCTTTGCTCAATAAATTCGATACCTCGGTTTGGGTCGAAGAAGCTAAATATATACAAGAAAACCTTAGCGATTCCGAAATAGATGCAGCCTTTAAATTGTTGCCAGAAGAAGTTCAGGATGAGGCCTCCCAAAAAATAAAGGAGAACTTAAAGGCAAGACTTAAGAATATCGACGACATCGCCAGACGTTACGGCGAGCGTATTCAGGATAAAGTGACCATTCACGGCACCCATAAAGACGATAAGATAGAAGTGACCAGAAGGCCCGGCGGTAAAACCCAAGTGGTTTTAAAGAGACTACTTTCTGACGAAAAGAACAAAGTATTTTTTGACAGAACCTTTAACCGTGATGAAACTGCAGAAATTTGGATCTATGGTTTAAATGATGACGATAAGTTTGAGGTTAAGGGAGAGGGCGATAATGAAATCAAGGTCAGGTTAATCGGTGGTTACGGGGATGATGAATTCGACATTAAAAACAGAAAAGCATTAAAGGTCTACGATTGGAAGCACGAAGGAGCAGAGTTTACTGATAAAACTCCAGCGCATCAGTTTACTAATCTTTATGAAACCAATACCTTCTTTTGGAGATATTTTAATGAAAACAATAATGTTTTCTTACCAAATATTGGCTTCAGGACAGATGACGGTTTGTTTATAGGTGCTTCGGACAAGTATACCAACAAAGGGTTTAATGGAGAAGATTTTAGGTTTTCACATTTCTTATCCGCGAATTACTATTTTAATTATAAAGCGGTAGAACTTCAATACGAAGGAATCTTTAATAACATTATCCCAAACTGGAACTTAGAGGTTTTGGGGTATTATACAAGCGACAAGTTTACTAATAATTACTTTGGTTACGGTAACGATACAGAATACGATGAAGCTGAAGTAGGACGAGATTTTAACCGCGCTAGGATGCAGCAAGTTTCTTTTAGAACTGGTATCGCACTTAGAACTATTAAACTACACGCCCTTTTTGAAAACTTTAAGGTAGACCGAGATGGAAATAGATTTTTTACTCCCACGAACGTGAGTGAGAATGTTTTTGAGAATCAAAATTACGTTGGTGGTGAAGCGTCTTTGGAATATTTTAATATGGATGCCCGTGATTTCCCTACCAGAGGACTTTATTTTGACTTAAATCTAGGTTACAAAACCAATCTAAAGCTAGAAGATAACAGCTTTGGTTATGTTAATTTTGGACTTGGTTTCGATAGAAAATTAGTGACCTCAGGGAATCTAGTTCTAGGATCTAAAGCGAGAATAAACGCAAATCTTGGTGACAACTTCTTCTTTTATCACGCACCATCAATCGGGGGAAACAACGGACTTAGAGGTTATAGAAACGAACGATTTACCGGTAAAACATCATTCTTTCATAGTTCTGACTTAAAACTTAGGTTGAAGAAATTTGTAACTGCAGTGACTCCGGTAACTGTTGGTATTTACGGTGGATTCGATTACGGTCGGGTTTGGGTAGCAGATGATGTTTCTGATACTTGGCACACCTCTACAGGTGGAGGTTTCTGGGTTGGTAGTTTAAATGCATTTTCTGTCCGTGCTGGTTACTTTGTTTCTGAAGAAGATGCCATTTTACAGGTAGGTATAGGCTTTGGACTTTAAGGCTGTCAAGGAATTTAGTTAGCGCCTGTCTAAAACTCTTATCGGTTTTCTGTTCATTTTGGGCAATGCAATCTCGTTTATTTCGGATACCGAAAGAATAGCAATAGATGGTGTAACCCTCAGTTTAGCCCTAAAATGATTTTTAATCGCTTCCAGAAGTTCCTTCGTAGTGTATTTTGAAGCAATTTTAATCAGGATCTCATCGGTGCCAACATCATTTGTAAAGATTTCGATGAGGTAAGTTTCGACCTCATCAAATTCATTGAGGATATTCTGCATTGCTGGCGGATACAGAGTGGTTCCTTTGTACTTAATCATCTGTTGGGTTCTACCGATGACTGGGCTTAGTCTCGGAGTGCTCCTGCCGCAAAGACAAGCTTCGTAATTCATCTTCATTAAATCGCCCGTTTTAAAACGCAATAAAGGCATTCCTTCGACTCCAAGGGTTGTAATGGTAAGTTCACCAACTTCACCTTTTTTCACAGGTTTATTATCCGCATCAAGAAATTCGGTAATGATTAGCTCCGGATGAAGATGGCCACCAACTTGGTATTCACATTCATTAAAAGCAGTACCCATTTCTGTGGAAGCATAAGTTGAAAAAAGAGAAAGATTCCAATGTTTCAAAATCCGTTTTGCGAGCACGTTTGGTTCAAGATTTTCATCCCTAATCGGTTCTCCAATACAAATGGCTCCTTTAACGCCAGTATCGTCCAAATCAATACTGTGTTCTTTGGCATAATCAATCATCTTCAAAAGAAAAGAAGGTACACAGATTAAATAAGTTGGTTTAAACTTTTTAATAGAATCCCATTGAAGTTCAGGAATTCCAGAACCCACCCTAATCATAGCCGAACCGAGTTTTCTAGATCCTAAGAAATATGCAATACCAGCCATAAATCGACGGTCCATAGTGGTCATTAACTGTATTGTATCATTTTTGGTAACGCCAGAGCAGGAAAACGAAATCGATTCATTATAAGCGAGTCTATCTAAATCTTTGTCGGTCAAGGCAAACGTAACCGGCTCACCCATAGTACCTGAAGTAGTGACATAATCTATAATTTTGCTTTTGTGAACACAAAGAAATTCATCGTTAAATTCTTGAAGGTCATTCTTAGTGGTAACCGGAATTTTTTCCAAATCTTCAAGAGTTACGATCTCTGTAATCGAAATCTTGTTTTCCTTAAATAACCTTTTATAAAATGGCGAGTATTGTTGAAGATATTTTAGTGCAGACTTTAACTTTTCTTCCTGAAAATGTTTAATCTCGGCCGTCGTTTTGTATTCTATTTCTGGAACTTTCATTTTAGTTTTCTTTTGCTCTTTTTAATCATTTTTGAAAGTTCTTTTTCATCTACCAAAGTAGTGATTTCCTTTGTTTTTGCTAGGTTGAAAGCCTTTAAAGCTTCTTGATAGTTTTTGTGTTCATAAAAATATTTTCCAACTAAAAAATACGCTTTCCAATATTCTGGGTTTAGATTTTCTAGCCGCGAAAGTTCTTCTGCGGCAACCAAATTTTCTGCCAGGATAGATTTTTCAACCTTAGAGGATAATTCCCTAAACTCTTGATAATCCTTAAATTCAGGAGTGTAAATAAAAGCATCAGCTTCAATATTATTTTTAGATGAAGAAATTGATATTTCTGAAGGAATTTCGCGATTCCTAAAAACTTCATTTAAGTCGTAAGCAACGAATTCTCCCATCTGATAAGGGTTGCTGCTCACCCAAACTTTTAATTTTTCAGGTTTAAAAACAATCCCGTGGTGCGCCAACATTTGGTTGATTGCTTTTTCGTTACCATACCCAATAGTTTTGTCTTTAAGTCCTTCCTTGTTCCGAAGAATTTCTACA
Organism: Flavobacteriaceae bacterium MAR_2010_188; assembly: GCA_900104375.1. Classification (NCBI taxonomy): domain Bacteria; kingdom Pseudomonadati; phylum Bacteroidota; class Flavobacteriia; order Flavobacteriales; family Flavobacteriaceae; species Flavobacteriaceae bacterium MAR_2010_188. The sequence goes on along the minus strand of LT629302.1, from coordinate 2,900,459 downwards.
GCTTCCTTCACATTAACCTTTTGTTCCGCTCTTAAAAGTTCTTGCATCCGCTCGTAGCGATATTCGGAATGGCTTTCGGCAATTGCCTTTTCATTGCGATTATCGTTTTTAAAAGCATCACTTTGAAAATGATTGCTGCAGATTAACTGATCAGAATTTTCAACATCGTACACTCCGAAATTATTGGGAGACACTTCAATCAGAATTGCTTTTTTGTCCTTGGCGCTACCGATCATAATCGATTCTGAAACAAAAACTTGTCGTTTCTTGGCAATAGCAATCGCTTCTTCAATATTGGAAGCGTACTGTAATATTTCTCGGGTCACAATGGAAATCGGAGTTTTGGCAACTAACGGAATCTTAGATTTTGCCGCATTAATGGTGACAGTGAGTCCCTGATCGTTCATCCCGCTAACCACACCTATAAATCCGGCCCATGAGATCGACATATATTTATGTCCTTGATCAGGATTTACAAAATAAACTACTTTCTCTTCGGCGAAATCGTCCCCAGCGTAAAAATCAAAATTACGCCCGATCAGCAATTCGCCGTCCTCGGATTTATAATCCCAAACTGCAAAACTTGTGCAACCCACCATTGCCAAATCTTGAAGAGCGTGCCCAATGTCGTGTGCGCTATGCAAATAGAGTGCTCTTAAATATGAAGGCGCAAAGCTGTTATAGTCTTCAGACATATATTTTGAAACCCCAAAAATTTCAGCCTTATATTCTTCGCTTATATTATCGAAAATCTTTCGGTTATACCAAGCCAAAAATTTTCTTAGAAACTTTTGTCGACCTTCCGACGGTACCAATTCTTCAATCTTATCCATAAAGACTTTCTCTTGCTTTTCCATTAAAGGACCAGCAAGACTGCCAATTAATTCACCGCGTTGATAAGGATTACCTTCCAAATACATTTCCCAAAGGCCTTGCTTGTTTTTGGTCAAGAAGTTTGATCCTGCAATAAAAGTTGAATCATTGATTTTTTCGGTCGCGGGGATTTGGGTGTCGTATTTAGAAATATTGGGTAAAGTATTGTAAGCTTTCTTGACCCCACAAGAAACTTGTAGTAACAACGAAAAACAGAATAAAAAACGACCAAAAATGTGATGCTTAGGCATCTTGGCTTTGTTTTTTATAATTTCGATTAAGTCGCTCAACCATTGAGTTTTCTTTGTAATCTACCCATTTCTGTCCGATGGTTCTTCTCATTAGATTTTCAAACGTTCTCATAAAAACGATATTGCTAAAAAGTTTACCGACCTTTTTAAGCTTCCTTGGGAAAGCTCTAAGCGTAATCGAAAATCCGCCATCTTCATAAGTAATATAATGCCAGAATCCGCTTGGAATATAGAGAGCATCCCCATGTTTCATGGTAGCGTGTAAACCTTTAACGTTCTGTAGAACCGGATATTTTTCAAAATCTGGATTGTCCATATCGATGACTTCCAAATTGTGTACTGTAAAAGGAACTTTATAAAGAAAACGCGCTTGATCGGGCGCAAATAAGGTAACATTTTTTGTTCCATGAAAATGAAAGTGTACCAAATCGGCCAAATCCATATCATAATGCGCTAGTACCTTGGAACCTTTTCCGCCAAAAAACATGACCGGTAGCTTTTTAAAGAACTTTAATCCAATTTCTGGATAGTTAAAATCTTCGATTAGCTCGGGCATTTTTTGGAGAATGTTATAAAAGAACATTCGCAAATCGGTCGGTTGGGTTTTTAGGATTTCTATATAATCGTAGAGCTTCATTTTCTTTGCGGGAACAACCGAATTTTGCCTGCCTTTAGTGGGCTCGTTGTTATATAACGGCACTATTTGGTCGCCTGCTTTACTTTGGATATAGTCTAAATCCCACTTCTTATAAGCTGGCCAATCCCTGCTCAATTCTTCAATAATAACAGGTTGTTGAGGTGTATAGTAGTATTTTATAAAATCCTCTTTGCTCACGTTTTTAATGCGTGGGATTTCTGAAGTTTTAATTTTTCCCATTTCTTGTTCTTATCATTAAATTAAACAATAGTGGTTGTATGGTGAAGGCAATGATCATCGCAGTTAAAATCCCGATTATAGAAATGAGAGCAATAGAATGTAACGCGGGGTGTTTAGCGAAAATCATGACCCCAATTCCCATTATCGTGCTAAGCACAGACAGTAAAATAGAGGTTTTATTGGTTCTTAGCGCCATAGTTGAATTGTCTACATTATTGAGCATTCCGTTTGTAATAAAAATACTGTAATCGACTCCCAAACCAAAAATAAATGAGCTGATTATGATGTTAAAGATATTAAACTCTAAGTCGAGCAGACCCATAATCCCAATCGTGACCAGCCAAGTGATAAGAATCGGTAAAACTGTGACCAAGGTTAGTTTTACATTTCTGTAGAAGAGAAAAATAAGAATTATGACTGCCAGTGAACAATAGAGAATAAGATGATTAAAATCATTCTTAAGATTGCCCAATAGATTTTCATTGATTTCCTGTCGGTCTATTACTAGAGTATTTTCGAGTTTAGCAAATGCCGATTTTAAGTTTTCAATTTGGGATTCATCGACTTTTACAACAGTTGTAGCGGTAGAAAAATCGTTTGTGGTGGCGTAGAAATTTTCAAGTTGAAAACTTCCCAGTTCAACAAAATCTGTTCTGTTTACAGGACGAATTACAGAATTTAAATATTCATAAAACTGCTGAAAAGCATCCTCTTTAAAACCGTATTCCTTGCCGGCTTCAATTAGATTTAACCGAGTTGAATCGATAATTTCTAGATTCCAAAAATCCTTCCAGCGATTGATTTTTTCATTTTGGAATTTTTCTGACTTTAGGTAAGTCGAAAGGGAATTGAAGGATTTTATAGTGTTGCTTTTTTCTAAATTCAGCAAGATTTCATAAACAGTGTCGTTAGTCTGTAAAACATCTTCAAAATTATTGCCGTAAGCGCTTAGATAAAGGCTTTTGTCAGAAACATTGGTGATTGCATCGAGTCGATTTTCGGTCTGTTTCAACTCGGTATTCATATAGTTTAAACTAGAAAGGTCGTGATTAAAGCCCACCTTATTATAGGTGAATACGCTAACAACCATCAAAATCACTAAAATCAATAGCATAAACTTATTGTTATGAAATCTGTAATCCGCAATCTTATCCAAAAACGTGTTTTTGGGAGTAATTGAAGCCTTGCTAATCTCCAGATTGGGCCTATAAGCCTGCGGAATAAAAATCAAAGCAAAAATTGAAGCGCCGACCACGCTTACGGATGCAAAAATCCCTAAATCCTGAAGCGCTTGAGAATCTACAAACAACAAGCATAAAAAAGCAAGAGCAGTGGTTAGGCTACTCATTAAAATAGGTTTGGAAATATCTAGATACAGATTTTGGATGCTGCTTCCGTTCCTGATGTGGGTTAAAATATGCAGCGCGTAATCTAAAGTTACCCCCAATAAGATAGAGCCGATTCCTAACGAGATAGCCGAAACTTGATCACGAATAACATAAAGAACGCATATGCCTAAAAGCCCACCAAAAATTGTGGGGATTAGCAAGATAATCGGGATACCGATATTTCTATAAAAAACGATGAAAAGCAGCATCAATAATGTGAGTGCGATACCGACGGTTAAGCCGATGTCGGTTTTAATTTGGGTTGCATTACCATCGGCTATTATTGGGCCGCCATAGTATTCTATACTTATATTTTTGTTTGAACCTTTATTTAATTCAGTTTGAACATTTCTTAGGTTTTCGGTTAGTTTTTCAACTGAAACTTTAGAACTTTCATCTGCTTTTGGCGTTATAAATAGCAACAGATTCTTTTCATCTTTAGTAACCAAAAAACCATTTTTCAATACAAAATCATCTTTGAAACCAAGCGGATTAAGATTCTGAAGCGCTAAAAGTGAAATCTTTAATGGATCTTTTAAGATAAGGTCTCTGGATATTATTCCGGAGGGAGAAATAATTGACTTGTAATTAGACTTTGTAATTTCTCGCAAGCTGTCTTTTGAGAGTTTTTCAGAAATTAATTTATAGTCAGTTTCATTTAAAAATAAAGGCGCATGCTGATAAGAAAAATCCAAAATGGCCAGGGCGTTTTCATCTTCAACATAACCTTGAATGGATTCGATATAATTTGATGAGTCAATATTTAGACTATCCAAAAAGACTTCAGCGAACTCGGTTAACTCTGCAGTTTCAACAGCAGCTTCCTTAGAAATAAGGACAATAATATTATCGTTAAAATTGGTGGCCGCAAGTACTTTTTGAAGAATTTTATTTTCTGAATTCTTAGGTATAAATCTCGAAACATCCTCATTAAAATGGATTCTTGTCGCAACGAAAATTTGTGCAATTAAAACCCCAATGACGAAAATAAAAAATAAGGTCCTTCTTTGTTTTAAGCGATTATAGCTAGAGTAGAAAAACCTATGCATTGGCAAGTTGGGTTTTTTTCTGAAATACGGTTAGAAGCAAATAGCCTAATATCCCAAAAACGATTGCCGAACTTACCGAAAGCACAAAACTCCCAATGAGATAGGTTTCTAGCTCTTGCATAACATTAAAATTGGACTGTATATCATGAAAACTAAAAGTAGAATGTTTGCCTAACACTAGATTGCCAGTTTGTACACTAAGGAATAACACTAATGGAATAAATGGCGCTAGACTGATATTGGAAAACGCAAAGGCAATGACCTTGTTCAACTTTAAAACAATGGCTAAAAAGATAACGATTATGGTGTGGAAGCCCCATAATGGTGAAAGCCCAATAAAAACACCTAAGGATATTGATAGAGCTTTCTTTTTAGGAGAATCTGAATTTCTTATAAAATCCTCTACCAAAAAACGTCTTAAACCTTTACTTTGAAGAGTTCTTAAAAAATCGCGAGGTATAATGTAAAAAACCCTGACTAGTAAAAACCATGCAAATAACACAACGATTCTGGCAATATCCAAAACTGGCCTAAAATGAGAAACACGTTCATTAACATCGTAAAGAATGTTTATAGGAACTTGAACAATTGTAACTCCGGCCCAGTAATTTTTAATGATGGCTTCGATTTCAAATTCGAATTTTTTAGTGATTTCAAAGAAATTTATAGACTTCATTGTCTTAATAGGATAAAGCCTAAATCCGGATTGTGTATCAGTTAATCGTAAACCACTCACCGCGTGCACCCAATAACTAGAAATACGATTGCCTTTGGCGCTTTCTTTAAAGACGTTGGCGTTGTTCATATTTCTATCCCCAATAATCATAATGTTCTTGTCAATACGACCAGAAATTTCATTTAGAAAAAGAGAAATATCAGATGGGAAATGCTGACCGTCGCTGTCTAACGTTATTGCGTAGTCAAAACCATTTTTCAACGCTTCCATAAAGCCCTGTTTTAGCGCGTTGCCCTTACCGATATTTTTCGGCAATGTAGTTATATGAAGAAATTCGTAATTGCTTAATATTTTGGAAGTACTGTCTGTTGACCCATCATTGACGACAAAAACATCGTCGGTAAAGTTTAAAACGCCGTCTAAAACCTTTGCCAAGGTCTTTTCATTGTTGTAGGTTGGTATAACCACACAACAACGGAGTTTTTTGAATTGGGCTTGTACAGACTGCAATTCCATATCGGATTCTAACGTGAAACTATAGAAATTATCTAATCACAAAAGTAGCATTACATTTTAATACAAGCCGCCCGGCAGGGAAAGTTGTAGTGTTTTTTATCTGAAATTCATTTTCGACTTCCGTAACCTTTATTTTGTAGATTAACCTGCTATCGTACTGCGGATTAACCATGGATAAAAATTTTACATTAGAAGCTTCAACCATCATTAATTTCTGATGAAGCTTTTCTTCGGTCAAATATTTCAAAATTTGAAGCATAACAACTCCAGGAGTAACAGGATTTTGAGGAAAGTGCCCTTCGTATATTTTATGCTCAGGATTTAAACTGATTTCAAAACAAGAATTACCTGCTTCATCTTCAAATGTATCGGTAATTTCATAGATTGATTTCATTGAAGGTAGTGGTGATTTTCTAGATTTTAAATTGAAATCTCCGAATATATTCGATTAATTGGATTTTTCTTGATCAATATACAAGACTTCCCATTGGTGTCCATCTAAATCTTCGAAACTATGAGCGTACATCCAACCGTGGTCTTGTGGTTCGGCATAAATTTTTCCACCGGCATCTTCAGCATCATTAACCATATCGTCTACCGCTTGTTTAGAATCGACGTCGATTGCGATAAGCACCTCGGTAGATTTGGTAGCATCAGAAATAGGTTTTTTTGTGAAAGTCGCAAACATAGGTTCGGTTAAAAGCATGCTATAAATATTTTTGCCTAGAACTAGACAAGCCGCTTTATCGTCTGTAAAATCCTGATTAAAGCTAAAACCGAGACTTGTGAAAAATGCGATGGATCTTTTTAAATCCTTCACCGGGAGGTTTATAAATATTTGCTTGGCCATATTTTTCCTTAATTAGATTGTCATTTCTAGTTCAACTTCAGCGAACTGTATCATAAAATTACAGCTTATTTTCTTTCACTTGGCTTACATGCAGCATTTATAGAGAAGCAAAAAAATCTATCTTTACCGTCTATGAATTGCAAAGTACCTTTATGAAAATGTGGTACTGGATTATAATTGGAATTGCCATAATTCTTGTTATCATCTATTTTTTGGGCCCAAAACCGCCCAAACCAAAGTTTAATAATACTCTTCCAAAACTCACAACGGATCTTCAACAACTTCAATCTAAAATCAATGCCGAAGAGAACAACAAACCGCTGCGGCAAGATAATGAAGCACGCATAAAATTCTTTGACAGTTCTAAAAGCAAGACAAAGTATAGCATTATTTATATGCATGGTTTTGCAGCAAGTTACAGGGACGGTTACCCCGTTAACCAGAATAGCGCAGACCGTTTAGGGGCTAATATTTATTACAATAGAATGCCGGGACATGGGCTGCGTGCGCCATATAGCCTTGATGATTTTACCGCAGAAAATGCGTGGCAAGACGCTAAAATGGATTTGGTAATCGGAAAAAATTTGGGTGAAAAAGTAATTATAATGAGCACCTCTACGGGAGGGACTCTAGCCACCAAATTAGCGGCAGAATTTCCTGAGGATATTTTTGCATTGATCCATCTCTCCCCAAACTTTGAAGATGACCAAGCGGGAGCATCGATTTTAGGCTCGCATTGGGGATATAAAATCGCGAATCTAATTACGTTAGGTAAGGATAGAAAGATTAAGCAAAAAACTGCAGCAGAAAAACAGTATTGGGATACGTCTTATAATTCTAGAGCCTTGGTAGATCTACAAGTTCTGGTTGGTACAACCATGAAAGAGGAAACATTTCAAAAAGTGAAATGCCCAGTATTGACCTTGTATTATAGCGATAACGAATTGCAGGAAGATGACCATGTAGAGGTCGACGCAATTCCAAAAATATTGAAGCAATTTTCGACGCCAAAAAATTTAAATGTACTTAAGCGTCTGCAGACCCAAGAAACACATTTTATCGGAAGCGAGATAAAATCTAAGGATATTGAATCGGTCGAAGAGGAAATTGTAGATTTTCTTAGGACGAAATTGAATATTAAAATATTGCCGAAGCCAAACAATTAACAGAGTTTACTGTTGAAATTCTGATGGTTTAACCTCAACATTCGTTTTTCTATTTAAAAATCTTATGGTTGTAAAGTCGTTTGCGCTTTCGATCAGTTTTACTTCTTCAACCACTGCAGAGACTTTATCAAATTTTAATTCGAAAGCAGAAATCAACTTCTTTAATCGTTTTTCTTTAGGAATAAATCTCACCATGTAGTTTTCAGATTTATCGAAATACGTTATCTCAAACTGATTTTCGTCAAACATATCTCCTTTTATACTGTTGATTATTAATGAATTAAAACTCTTAAATATTTTGTTGCCATCTAAATCGAATTCGTTCTTCTTGCCATCGTCATTTACGTAGAGCTTGTTACCGCTAAAAATCGCGATGTTGGAGGTTGGTGTAAGGTATTCCCATCTTATTTTATCGGGCATAAGTAAGACCATTTTGCCCTCACTTTTAACCACGTCACTAAGCACACTAATGTGCTTGTCTTGAACAAAATCACTGATAATACTTCGAGTTTCTTCTGCGGAAATCTTTACTTTCTCGGTAAACGACTTTTGTTCGCTAGCCGAAAGTTGTTGTTGGGCAAACGAAAATGCCGTAAAAACCAGCAACACCAACATTAACATTCCTTTGTTTTTAAGCTTCATCTAAAAGATTTTTTATAGAAACAGTTTGGTATTTCTGTTCTCGCAGTAATTCCAATAATTGTTCCAAAATAATGGGTATTCGCGGATGCTTGTCGTGAAGGAGAATAATGGAACCCGGGCTTAACTGTTTTCCAATGTTTTTTAAAATCGGTTTAGGATTTTGTCTAACCGTATCGTAAGTGCGGATATTCCAACCAATCACTGTATGCCTAGTTTTTTCAATGGCTTTGGCAAGATTTGGTGTGGTAACTCCAAACGGCGGTCTAAAAAATATACAATCCAAACCTATCGTGTCTTCGATAATCCTATCCGTTTTTTCAATTTCTTCAAGCCATTTTTCAGTTGAATTAAAATCAATCCGATTATTATGGGAATAGGAATGATTTCCGATGGAATGACCTTCATCCCGAATCCTTTTCAACAACTCGGGATGATTCTCAATATTCTTACCGATACAGAAGAAGGTAGCCACAGCTTGATGTTTCTTGAGAATATCCAAAACAATCGGGGTAAATTCGGCATTAGGACCATCGTCAAAAGTGATTGCTATTTTCTTTTCTGAAATTCCATTATTATTAGAAATTGACTTCAGAAAAAAATTATGACTCATATTAAAAGAGCCATACCCGATTGCAAAAAATAAAAAAAGGATTGGAAGAAGATACCAACTTAAATGAATGCCCAATAAAAAATCTAAGGCAATGGTTATCAATAATATTACAAAAGAAATAAGATATACGTTATTATGTTTTATCATTTCGATAGAAGAGTAAAACTATGCCCAATTCCTTTAAATTGATTATAAATTAGAACTGTTTTAATGGGTTTATTTGTTTGAATTCCTTTTGACAATTGTTTAGGAATGTCTTGTCGCTTTAATATTTCATAGCCAAGCCACATAGCAAAACCCGAAGATGTAAAATATTCTCCACAAAGCCTTTTGTATGAAATAGACAAGGTTCTATCTGAAAATCCTTCTTCCAACATAGAATAATATTCATCAAAACCATCCCCGTTTTTCCCTAACACGAGAATATCGATATCTGTACTCGAGAGATTATTGTTCGTTAGGAATGCGAGCATTCTCTCTTCAACTTTATCAGTTTCGATTTTATGAATCATCTCCACATCCACTAATTGAATGCTATTCGGTTTAAACTCATTTGATAAAAGGAAGAATGCTGCTCCTTCACTAAAAGGAACATTTATGGGAAGAATTTCTTTTTTCTCCATCATGATTACGGAGTCTATAAATTCTGCTCCCAATTCGTCTACCCCGCCTACTAAAACATTTTGTGCTTCATTTTCGCTCAATAACATCTGGGCATCTAGCAAAGCAGATTCTAAGGAATTCGAAGCTTGAACATAAGTGTTGTTGTACCCTTTGCAGTTTAGTGAAAGGGCAATCTGTGCACCAACGGTATTATGAGTGGATTGTATAAAGGATGTCGGAGTAAGGTATTCTTCGTCGTTTGCGAGAATGTTGTTCAAGAATTTTTCGGTATCCTCAATACATCCAATTCCGGTACCGACCAAAATTGCGTCGGGGTTTTCAATATCTGCTTCGGTAAGGGTTTTTTTAGCTGCTGCAAACCCCATTTTTACGCCAGTTGCCATTCTTCTGCTCGCAATCGGGGAAAAGAATTCTTTATAATTAGGATACTTGGCTTGTACCTTTTCAGTTTCAAATTCAGTTATTTGGTTTAAAAACTCTTCTGTGGAAAAACTGTCTTGGGCCGAAACACAAATGGCGCTATGAATGAAGCAATTTTTCATGCCTTAGAAAAGATAAGGGTTGAGCAGTTACCACCAAATCCAAATGAGTTTGAAAGCACATTTTTGATTTCTTTTTTATCAAGTATACGCTGTGGAGATAAGCCCGTTTCTGGCATGCTGTTGCCATAGTTTATATTCGGAAAGACTAAACCTTCTTTGGCCGATAAAATCGAAAATACAGCTTCTAAGGCTCCTGCTGCCGCCAAGGTATGACCGGTAAAAGATTTGGTAGAACTAAAGGCTGGCATACTTTCTTTAAAGATCCGCTTTAGTGCTTGGCTTTCTGAAAGGTCATTGTTAGGAGTTGCGGTACCATGTGCATTAATGTAGTCTATGTCCTTTGCGGTGAGATTCGCAGATTTAAGTGCTTTGTTCATTGCAAGGAAAGCGCCTTCACCGTTTTCGGATGAAGCCGTTTGATGAAAAGCATCATTTGCATTTCCATAACCCGATAGATAAGCAATCACTTTTTTGTTCTCTTGCTTTACCACTTCATCTGATTCTAAAACGAGAAACGCCGCGCCTTCACCTAGATTTAAGCCATTTCTTTCAGCGTCGAAAGGTTTACAGACCTCATCAGAAAGAATCATTAAGGTCTTAAAACCATTGATAGTAAATTTTGAAAGAGCGTCCGTGCCACCAACGATGGCGCGTTCTACTTTGCCTGATTTAATGAGTCTGGCTCCCAGCATAATAGCGTTTGCCGCAGAAGAACATGCCGTACTTATGGTCGAAACATATTCAGTTATACCAAGGTAATCGGCAATCTTTTCAGTGCTATCTGAAGCAAAATGACTTTGGATATATTTCTGTACCTCAGGATTTTTTTGGAACTCTTTAAAATACTGTTCGGTCATGTCCATACCACCAACGGTATTGGCAGAAATCAGTGCAGTCTTATATTTTTGAATATCAATTATTCCTGCATTGTTCACAGCTTCAATAGCGGCAATGCATCCGAGTAGGGAAATCCTAGTGTAGTTATGATTGTCTTTAAGCTTAAGTTTTGTTGAAAGTTCGTCATTATTCAACTTCACCTCGCCAACCTTTAAACCGTTAAAGTGTCTTGTTTTAATAAATCTTAAATCAGAAATCCCGCTTTTAGAAGATTTTAATGCTGCGAGATTAGACCTTACATCGTTTCCTAATGCAGAAATTATACCGATGCCAGTAACCGCTATTTTGGTAGATGAAGAATTATTTTGGACGGTTTTGCTCAATGTAATTGGCTAAGACATTGATGGAAGTAAAAATTTCCTTGCCTTCCTTAGGATCTGTAATCTTAATATCGTAATCTTTATCCAAAAGGACAATCAGTTCTAGAGCGTCAATAGAATCTAGGCCCAGCCCGTCACCAAAAAGTGCTTCGTCATCTTCTATATCTTCAATTGTCATGTCCTCGAGGTTAAGTTGCTCGATGATTTTCAATTTTAGCTCTTCTTTTAAATCATGCATTGTAAATTCTTTTTATTTCATCTGTAGAATGTACCAAATCTCCATTATCAGAAACAAGATACATAAATGCTTCAAATTCTTCACCGTCAAAATCTACCCAACCGCAGAGAACTTTTTCCGCTTTTTCCGCATCTAATAAATACTCAGCATAATTATAAAGGTGTGGGGCATTGAAGCGGTTAAAGATAAAAAAACTATTCTCGGAAAAAAGTCTATGTTTAATACTTATCTCGCCCATACATATATTTGGCAAGGTATAAACGAACACCGCTGGACTAGCAATCCCATCTGGGGAATCAAGGGATTCTTGGTGTCTTCTATCTGTATCTATGCTTCCTCCTTTGTTAGAAAAAACCAAAGCAATATCTTGTTCTGGCTGAGGTTGTATTTCTGAAGTCTTCAAAATAAGGTCAGCAGCCATAAATGCTAGTTTACTCAAATTATCCATTTTGAAAAACTTTGGATAATCAGTCTCAAAATTCTTGTAGACAGACTTTATAAATTGCGGAAAGGATTCATATTCGTCCTTAAAGATATTTTTTCCATTAAGAAAAACTTCTCCTTTTTTAATGTGGCAATAGCTTTCAATATAGAATGTTTTTTTGCCCAATTATTTTAGTTTGCAGACCAACATCGTGTGGTATTCGCCAATGGAAATATCGTCTTTAATCTTGAGACCGGCATCATCGATAATCCTCTCAAAAACAGTGGCAGGATACATTTTACTGTTTCCGTTTGCAATGGCGGTAAAATACAGGGAAGTTGCCTCTAATATAAATTTTGCATTGGCAAATTCTTGTCTATCGGTAAATGTTTCCGTAATCAATAACTCCGTTGAAGAATCCATAGAAGCAGCGCAACTTTTTAATATTTTGAGTATTTCCTGTTCAGAAAAACAATCCAAGAATTGGCTCATCCAAATGATATCTGCACCTTCAATAATCTGTGGATTTTCTGAAAGCCAATCGATTTCAAATCCAGAACCTCTGTCTCCAAAACCGTTTGTTTCTATGTTTTTTAGTGCCTTTTGAAGTTGTCCCGGCAGATCAAAGATCTTAATTTCTACCTCGCTGTTATAGTTAAGACATTTTAAGGCGAATTTGCCAGTGTTGCCGCCAATGTCAAAAATGGTTTTTGGATGTTTGTCGAAGACGATTTTTAGGGCTTCATCAAAGATTTCATCCGAATAATGATGATCAAAAGCAAACCATGATTTTTGAATGTTTTCAGGAAGTTGGGAAAGTCCTTCGTAAACGGTTTTCCAATCCCCTAGTTCCTTTAAACCTGAAGGTTTTTCTTCCTTTACCGCATCTTGCAAATGAAACAAGCCTTGATAACACACATCATTTGTAAAATTAAGGTTGACATTAATGGCTTTATCAAAATTTAAAAAGTAACCAATTTTGGTCAACTCAAATTTTTCATTTTCATCTTTCTCAACGATATCACTACTCTCAGCCATTTCCAAAAGTACTCCGAGTCCGTATTCACTTATCTTTAATTGTTCAGAAATCCCTTGAAGGGAAATCCCGCCTTTAGAGCGATTTTCAAAGATTAAATCAAGAACCCCCATGCGTTTAAGGGCCACAGATGTCTGAAAAACAAATGGTGCAAAAGCAATCCTTTGAGCTTCTTGTAAAGCATCTACCGCTCGCTTATTTTTTTTGGATTTTGCGTCGTTTAGCATGATATAATTTGGTAAAACACAAAGATAGTATTCTGTATTAAGGCGACCTTTTATAACTTCCTAAAAATTGCTGCAGTGTTGCATCCTCCGAAACCAGAAGATGTTTTTAAAAAAGTATTTAGGTTTTTATTTTGGTTCGCTTCAATGACATTTAAAGCTTTGCTTACTCCAATTTCAGAAAAACCTTTGGATGCTATCAGTAAGTTGTTTTGAAGTGAATGCATCGCGATTATGGTTTCTAAAAGTCCAGCAGCTCCAGTGGTATGGCCTACAAAACCTTTTAAACTGTTCAGTGGTATATTTTGAAGTCCTAATCGATTAAATGCCACCGCTTCCATCTCATCATTAAATAGTGTTGCTGTTCCATGAGCAGATATATAATCGATTTCTGAATCAGGAATTTTAGATTCTTGAAGAGCGGAAGTTATGGCTCGATACAATCCTTCACCAGTTCTCGATGGGCCAGAAATGTGATTGGCATCATTACAGGTAGCATCACCAAGAATCTCTAGAGCACCATCGCACAACAGTCCGCGCTCTTTGGTAACCAAAGCGCTAGCGGCGGCTTCACCAATAGTTATTCCATCACGGTCATTAGAATAAGGTTTACAAGCACTTTTACTTAACGCTTGAAACGAATGAAATCCGGTCAAGACAAATCTTGAAACGATATCTCCACTTACAATAAATACATGGTCATACAATCCACTCTTTATATACCTTTTTGCAACACTTACAGAAAGAAGTCCAGAAACGCAGGCGTTACTTATCACAATAGCATCGTTCTCAAAATGGAAAAACTCTTTAATCTTCATACCTAAGGTTGCTAGATATGCCCTTTTCTTTTGAAAGATAGAATCCTTCTCAAGAACATCGATGTTGCCTTTGGTGGTCGAAATTATTAGACCAACTTTTGCATCTAGTTTTAATGCAGAATCTGTTATCACCTTGCTTAGCGAACAAATCATCATTTTCTCGAGTTTGGTATAGTCTTTAATTGAAGAAATCTTTTTAAACTCAACTTCCAAAATTTCTTTGGAAAGTAACGAAACGCAGAATGGTGAGTTTAATAATGAATTATCTTGATATTCTTGAATACCAGATTTTCCATTTTTAATTTCAGAAAAAACCGTTTCTGAATCGAATCCCAGCGAACAAACAATGTTATTATATGAAAGATAAGTTTTGATCAATTAAATTATATGTAATTTTTTCCAGTTTAGAAAGAATTTGGGATTGCTCAATGAAAGTTCGCCAGTTTCAAAATCTGTAAAAACCTGAACCGTTTCACCCGTACAGACCAAATTTTGATTATCGTCATAAATCTTGTATCTAAAGGTGAGCTTTGCTGCTTCATTATTGATAAATGAAATTTCGACCTTGGCATTGTGACCATATTTTAGTGGTAGTTTATGACTGCTAGAAGTTTCTACGATGGGTGTTGCAAATCCGTGTTTTTTTACATCGAGATAAGTCAGGCTAAATTTTCTTCCAAAAGCTTCACGCGCAATCTCAAAGTATTTAATATAGTTGCCATGCCATACGATTCCTAGTGGGTCGGCATCAAAAAAATTGACACGTATAATCTCTGTGTGATTTAAAACGCTGCCATTATTATTTAGCTTTTTCTTCATTCACTTTCTGATTTTAGAATAGTGGTCATCTGTGCGATAGCTATGATTTTCTTATTTAATCTTGTTGTAATGGTAACTTTTCTAAGAGAATCAGATTCAAAATCTGTAGCAACCTCAGTTTGAATGATATCATCGATTTTAGGTAATTCGGTAATTGTCGCTTTTTGTATCGCGGCAATATAGCCTTCGCGAGGCAAAGAGCCAATTAGCGAGTTTCTATAACCAATATCTAAAGCTGCGGTTTGCGCCATATTTTCTAATAGACCTGCCTCAGAAAGGTAATTGTCTTCTAGTAAAATATTAGTGTCTGATACTTTAAATTCTGAAATAGTCGAGGTTTCATCAAAATAAAGCAAGCCGCCAACCATAATCATTGGAGGCCTATGAGGTAGTAAGCTTTGTATTTGTGATTGTTCCCGAATCGGGAATTCAAGATGATTCATTTATCTCGGTTGTCTTCCCAAAAGTCGTAAAAATTAAACCATTGTAATGGATATCGGGTCAAGATATTTTCGACACTACGGCAGTACATTATCAATAATTTTTCGGCTGATTTATTTTCGGTTTCAACCGTTCGCGCATAAAGATGATAATGTTTATTGCGCTCCCTCATTAAATAAACAAACAGAACCGGCACATCCAAACGCGCCGCTAAATGAAAAGGACCTACCGGAAATTTAGCCACTTTCCCTAAAAGTTCTGCATCTATAAATTTGGTACCCTCCATATATCTATCGCCAGAAATACATACAATGCGATTATCATTTAAAGCCGAATTAATTTCGAATATGTGGGACATATCGTCTTTAACCACAATAAGCTTGGCGTGGTCCTTATTTAAATATTGCTGAAGGTATTCTTTAATATTTTCATGATCTTGGTCAGAAATTACTATGCTTATATGCGCGTCCGGAAGTCTTTCGTTGAAAAAGTATTGGGCCAATTCAAAATTACCGACATGGCCACTGATTAAAATTCCGCCTTTTTGCTGTGCTAAAGCTTGCTTTATAAACTCTTCACCATCGAATTCAAAGGTATAATTACTTCGCATTCCCGAGAGGAGAGCCAATCTATCGACAAGAGTTTTACCGAATTCAAAATAAGAACGATACACACTTATCGCACTTTTAAGCGAAGAATATGCAAGTCTATTTCGAAAATAATTGTAAAGTCCTTTAGAATTTTGTCTTTCAACAATATAAAAATATGGGACTGGTAAATGCATTAGAAAATACGCTGCATTCACCCCAAAATACTTGATAAAAAATATAAAAATCTTAAAACCAAAAACTGTTCCTCTGGTCTTTCCGTCCCATTCTCTTGCCATATTTAATTCTTGAAATTAAATAGTTGAGATAAGATTTCATTTGATTTTTCTGAAGTCAACTATTAGTTTTTGGAGATGTGCAATATGGTTTACGAATAAATGCCGCCGTTAATATTGATGACTTCGCCCGTAATGTACGACGCTTTTTTCGATGCTAAAAAACTTACCAAATGAGCAACTTCTTCAGGGTTTCCGAAGCGGTTTACCGGAATAAGTTTCTTAAGATCATTTTCATCGAGGTCATTAGTCATATCGGTCTTTATAAAACCAGGTGCAACGGCATTGACTGTAATATGTTTTTTGGCGACTTCTTGGGCCAAGGATTTGGTTGCAGCAATAATCCCACCTTTGGCGGCAGAATAATTGGTCTGCCCAGCCTGACCTTTTAAACCAGAAAGTGAAACTACATTTATAATCCTACCGTATTTGTTGAGAATCATCGGCTTTAAAAGATTACTAACAACGTTAAAAAAGCCATTTAAATTGGTGTCGATAACGTTTTTCCAATCCTCAGATTTCATAAAAACCATTAGATTGTCATTCTTTATACCCGCATTGTTTACGATGACTTCGATAATTCCGTTAGAATTTTCACTATGCCAATGGTTTAGTGCATTTGCCACTGAATTTTGATTAGCCACATCAAACTTTATCAGTTCACCAAAACCGTCGGCTTCTTCTATTAGCTCTAATGTTTTAAGGGCTTCCTCTTCATTAGAATTATAGTTTATTAGAATATGGTAATTGGTGTCTTTCGCTAATTGAAGGCAGATTGCTCGTCCTATTCCTCGCGAACCTCCAGTGACCAATGCATATTTTAGGGGACTATTCATACTTCAGAATCCATCAATAGTTGTTTTAGCTTTTTAAGATATGGAAACAGTACCACATCTTCAGTAAATGCAGGCACAATGCTTCTAACTTTATCAAACAGTTTTTTTGTTTTGGAAGAGACTTTATCTTGCATTTCCATAAATTCAATCGCTTGAACTACGGTTAAGAGTTCTATTGCAAAAACTTCAAAAGTGTTTTCAATCACTTTTTTTGTGATTAAAGCGGCATTGGTGCCCATGCTAACCACATCTTGATTATCATTATTATTTGGTATACTGTGAACGTACATAGGATTGGATAGCATTTGATTTTCTGCTGTAGTTGAGGTCGCGGTGAACTGCGCACCTTGCATGCCAAAATTTAAACCTAAGGTTCCTAAGTTAACAAACGGCGGTAATATGTCGTTAAGTTTAGAATTCAGTAAATAATTTAATTGGCGTTCTGCTAGAATGCTCATCTTGGTAACAACAAGTTTAAGCTTATCCATTTCTAAGGATACATAATCGCCATGAAAATTGCCACCGTGATACACCTGCTGATTTTCTACATCTACAATAGGATTGTCGTTGGCAGAATTTACTTCTTCTAACAAAATATTCTCTACAGATTTAAGCGTATCCAACACGGGGCCTAAAATTTGAGGCACACAACGAAGCGAATAGTATTCTTGCACCTTTTCATCGAAAACCGAACCCGTTTTCTTGCCATTATAAAGATGGTGTTCCCTTTTTCTGGTAAGAGAACTATCCTTTAAATGTTCGCGCATTTTTTTCGCGATTTCTCTCTGACCTTTATGTTTTTTTGTCTGGTTCAAGGATTCTGATAAATGATCATCGTAGGCTTCAACAATTTCGTTGATTGCAGAAGAAATACTGATAGAGCAGTTTAGCAACTTTTTAGATTGAAGAATATTCATAATACCAAGACCGCTCATCACTGAAGTACCGTTCATAATCGCCAAACCTTCTCTTAATTCTATAGAAATAGGCTTTAGGTTCTCAGATTCAAAAATATCTTGGGTCTTATGTATTTCATCTTTAAAATAAACCTCTCCTTCACCGATAAGGACTAGTGCCAAATGCGCAAGCTGAACAAGATCTCCACTAGCACCGACACCTCCATGTTCATAAATTACTGGCGTTATATTTTTATTGATGAGCTCGACCATAAGCTTTACGACCGATTGGTTTACCCCACTATTGCCAAGACAAAGGGTATTTAATCTGGCCAGCATCGCGGCTTTTACGTAAGGAGATGGTATAACATTACCCGAACCTGTTGCGTGACTTCTTATTAAGTTATATTGAAGTTGTATGCGCTGTGAATCCTCAATCTTATATTGAGCCATTGGCCCAAAGCCAGTATTGACACCGTAAATAATCTTATTTTCGGAAAAAGACTTCAGAAAATCGAAACTATTCTGAACTTTGCTTAAGGTAGTCTGGTGAATTTTAATTTTCTCCTCGAAATTCACCACATTATCAAAGTCTTGTAACTCTAAGTCTCCTTTTATAAGCAACATCTAATGATTTGAAATTTTATTAATAGGTATATATACTTCCTTGATTAAAGTAGTTATATTGAATTACAAATCTAATATAATAATCTTCTAATAATATTCTGTGGCTGAAGAATCCAAAGACATATTGATTATCGGAGCCGGACCGTCTGGTTGCGTTGCTGCTGCCTATTTGCAGAAGGAAGGTTTTAAGGTCACTGTGGTAGAAAAGAGCAAATTCCCCAGATTTGTAATTGGGGAAAGTCTTTTGCCGAGATGTATGGATCACTTTGAAGAAGTTGGTCTACTAGAGCCCTTAAAGAAAAGGAATTACGAAATTAAACGCGGCGCAAGATTCCTTAAAAACACTATGAGCTGCACCTTCGATTTTAGCGATAAACATGGCGATGGGTGGGATTGGACCTGGCAAGTTCCAAGAGAGGATTTTGACATGGTTCTAGCAAATAGCATTATAGAAAAAGGAGTAGCAGTTAACTTTGAAACTGAAGTCACAAACATCAAGTTTAATGATGACGGAAGTTCCATTACTACCGTGTTAGATAAAGAAAATAAAATAAAGGAGATTTCTGCTAGATACGTTATAGATTCTAGTGGCTATGGAAGGGTTTTGCCAAGGGTATTAAATCTTGATAAACCATCGGACTTGCCAGAACACTCATCTATTTTTACTCATGTTATAGATCAACGCAGGCCTGAAGGTGAGGAAGGAACTTTAATAACTTTTGACGTTATTACCGATAAATCCTGGCTTTGGGTAATACCTTTTAGCAATGGCATCACTAGTTTGGGATATGTTGGACCAACAAAAGAATTAGAATCCTATACCGGCAGCACTACAGAAAAGCTACAAGCGATGTTTAATAAGTCGGAACACTATAAAAAACGTTTTGAAGGACTTGAATATAAATTTGAACCGATTCAAATTAAAAATTATTCAAAATCTGTTACTCGGCTTTACGGGAACGGTTATGCCCTTACCGGCAATAGTTCAGAATTTTTGGATCCGGTTTTTTCCTCTGGAGTTACATTCGCTACGGAATCTGGACTTATGGCCGCCAAACTTATTGCAAAGGAAATTAGAGGTGAAGAAGTTAATTGGGAAGTAGAATATTCGGATTATATAAGAAGTGGAGTGGAGGTGTTTTCAACATATGTAAAGGAGTGGTATAGCGGTAACCTTCAAAAGATATTCTTTTATCCGGATGATAATAAAGAAATTAAGCGACAGATATGTGCGGTGTTAGCCGGCTATGTGTGGGATAAGAGCAATCCTTTTGTAAAAAACCACAATCGGTTAGTAAAAACCGTTGCCCATATAATTGACCTCAATAAACAGAATTTTAAGCCAGTATAACTTAAACTTCCTTTTCTATAAAGTCTATTTTCTTATCGCAGATTTCCTTTATCAATTTGAATAATTCAAATTCAAAAGAATCTAAGGTTTCAGAATTTATAAGTTGATTTTTAGTTCGGCTATGGGATGAAGGTTTTCTGCCGAATTTCAAGAGAAAGTTTCCCGATAGATTTTTTAAGGAGATAATGCCAGCTTCAATGTCGGAAATCGGTTCACTATCGTTCCAGAGATAGGCGTAACATAACAACTGAAAGCTTTTGCTGTACTTTTTATAATCGGTGGTAATATCTTCCCAATCTACCATTTCAACTTCACCTTGAGCCACCTTACCTGTTTTAAAATCGATTATTCGAGTTATTCCGTTGCAAGTATCGATACGATCGACCGTTCCCTTCATTTTTATTGGAAAATCTAAACCTGGAATTCTAAATTCTGCAGAGAGCTTTTTCTCAAGTTCTAGAACGATGATTGAATCTCCTGCTTTTACTTCTTCGATTTCCTTTTTAATAAAGTTGAAAACATATCTTTTACAGATTTCGAAAATTATAAGGTTTTTTCCTTTAGTTATGTCGCCCTTTTTATATTCATCGTTAAAAAACGTTCTTACTTCAGAATCGATTTGATTGAGCATCGCTTCTAAGTTTTCGACCTTTAACTCAAGATTTATAAAAGGTGTGTAAAGTTTTTCTAAAGTATTATGGATTATAGTACCCAAAGTATTGGCAGCAACCGTTTCTTCTACCAAATCACTCTCTTTAATGCCGAGAACCTTGTCATAGTAAAAATCCATAGGATTGCGGACATAATTTGTCAATGATGAAGGTGAAAAACCTTTTTCTGCCAATTCTTTTAACCGTTGCATCACTCGGTCTGATTTTATAATATTCTTTGGCCGGTTGACAATTGTTGGAGCTTTAGGGGCAATCGATTTAAATTCTAGTTCATGGATCCGCTCAAATTGAAGCTGAGAAATAAACCTACTTTTCTCGCCACCGTTTAATGCGTCTGGCTCTGAATTATAGATTAAATGAACAGTTTCTGCCCGCTGTAGAAGTCGATAAAAATGGTAAGTATAAACCGCATCCATTTCCTTGTAAGTTGGCATCTGATTAGCCTTTTTGACATCGTAAGGAATAAAGGAATTTTCGTTTTTGCCCGCAGGCAATATTCCCTCGTTTACGGAGAGCATTATAATATGTTTGAAATCGAGTACCCGAGTTTCTAGCATCCCCATAATTTGGAGGCCTTGCAATGGCTCACCTTGAAAATCCAAGGTTTCAATCTTAAGTAATTGTTTGTAAATCGAATAAAGCGATGCAATATTATTAAGACTGTTATACTTATCCTTCAAGATTTTAATCTCGTTAAATAATTTATTAAAACGGTATAGAAACTCTAACGCCAACAAATCTTGGCTATCCCTTTTCTTAAGTGAGTCCTTGATTCTGTAGATAAGAGCGATGGATTTTGTAACAGCGACATTTACAGATTTCCAACAAGAAAATAGAATATCAATAATGGGAGAGATAAGCGTTGCTTCAGCTTTTAAATCCTCTAAACTGAGGTATACCAGATTATTCTTGTTTATATAATTCAAAAGGTTAATAACATCATTATACTCATCTTCATCAAAAATCGGTCTTAGTGAAGGATGGGATAAAATTGCTACAACTTCCTTGTAATAAAGCTTGGCCGAATTTTTTTTATGTAGGCCGAAAAGCAGTTCGAACAACGAAGCGAGCGGAGTTGCGGTCAATTCGACCCCCATAGTTATGTTGATAGGGCCAACATTCTGTGGAAGAGAATTAAGTAACGGCAACAAAAGTGATTCATCGCCGAGCACTAGTGCAGTTGAATCTAGGTTGCCATTTTTATGTTTTAGTTTTTCTAATAATTCCCCAACAAATTTTACCTGGCCAATATTTTTTGGGGTACTAATAATTTTAAAAGTTCGAGGCTTAGAATAATTTTCGCCTAAAAAATTGAAATCATTTGCTTCATAGAACTTCCATTTAGTTCTGTGGGATCTTAGGAATAGACCGGCGTCATGATATTTATTTTCTACAAATTCTTTATCGCCATCCCAATAAGCTAGCGCGACCTTCTCCTCGAGCATCTTTTGAATAATGATTTCTTCAGCCTTATTAAGAGCGTTAAAACCAACAAAGATGTGCTGATTGGAAGCATTCCTAGAAATATATTCGTCGATTGTTTTGACCGCTTCCTTATAAACGAGGCCTTGGTAACCCCTTTTCTGGCTGATCAAAAGAGCTTCAAACTCATGGTAGTAGAGTTTAAGCTTTGTCCAAAAGCTTAAATAATTATTTATGCTGTCGGAATTATCTTTATTTAATGACCAATGATCACTTTCTATTAGCTTAATGTCCTTCAAATAATCGAAAATCTGATTGGGAGGAATAAGGTATCTATCGATATTATTGAAATCCTGGATAAGCATATTGGCCCAGGAGGTTACACTTTCTAAAGGTTCAATTTGTTCTTTAGGAGTATGTTGCGAATAGACTTCATAAAATTTGAAAATCAATTCGGTATTGTCGACATATTTTAAACCGGAAACCTGTTCTATAAATTCTTCAATAGAAAGAATCCTTGGTACAATGAAGGTTTTGTTTATCGCTTTCGCTAATTCTGTTTTTAGGTAAAGCCCTGCCCTTTTGTTTGGTAAGACGAAAACTAAATCTGGGATCTTCAGATTCTTTTTTAAAAGGTCGTTGACAACATGTGAGATAAAACTGCTCATATCATAAAAATAAAAAACGCCCCGATATTATCGAGGCGTTTTACTTTATAAAAAGAATTTATTTTACTTACTATTCATTCTTAGCTAAGTTGATTTCAACTCTACGGTTGTTAGCTCTACCAGCTCTAGTGTTGTTAGTGTCGATTGGTCTTTCTTCACCAAATCCTTTAGATGAAAGTCTGAATTGATCAACTCCGTGAGATACTAAGTAATCTTTAACTGAGATTGCTCTCTCATCAGATAACTTCATGTTATATGCATCAGAACCAGAACTGTCAGTATGACCTTCTACGGTAAATTTAGAGTTAGGATATTCA
This sequence comes from Flavobacteriaceae bacterium MAR_2010_188, assembly GCA_900104375.1. NCBI lineage: Bacteria > Pseudomonadati > Bacteroidota > Flavobacteriia > Flavobacteriales > Flavobacteriaceae > Flavobacteriaceae bacterium MAR_2010_188. Next base: position 2,877,507 of record LT629302.1, on the reverse strand, counting down.
TTAAGTATTGCAATGATATCTTCTAATACTGGCTCAGATTCAGATTTGATAGAAGCTTTGTTAAGATCAAACAAGATCGTCTTAGCGTAATCGTTAAGTTGTTTTTGCTTCTCTTCAGTTATCTCTGGACAACCTTTGTTGGCAACAGTACCAGCAACTTCAGGACACTCATCATCTTTATCTAATACACCGTCACCGTCTTTATCTTGGTATGGGCAACCCTTATTAGCAGCAGGACCAGCTTCATTAGGACATTCATCCTCAGCGTCAGTTACACCATCGCCGTCAGCATCTGGACAACCTTGCATTTCTTTAAGACCAGCTACAGTAGGACATTTATCATCCTTGTCTGGAACACCATCACCGTCAGAATCAGGACATCCGTTAAATTCAGGAAGACCAGCTTCGTTTGGACAATCATCCTTAGAATCTTCGATACCATCACCGTCAGAATCTGGACAACCGTTGAATGCTTCTAAACCAGGAACATCTGGACAAGCATCGTCTTTATCGTATATACCATCACCATCTGTATCTTTTCCACCGAATTTGATAGAAATTCCTGCAGTGTGCTGGAAATGCTTAGGCGAATCGTCATCGAAAGCATGTTTGTAAGCAGATTGAATTGTTAAACCTACATTGTCAGTAAACCAGTAGTTGAAACCTAAAGTACCGTTAGCAGTACCAAAGCCAATATTGTCTACCCAAGTGTAACCACCACCTAGACCAAGGTAAGGATCAAATTTAGCGGCATTGAAAAGAGCTCCAAAGCTAAATCTAACAACACCATCTACTGCGTAGTATGATAAATCATCGGCAGAAGAATCACCAATCTTATCGATTTGGTTGATAGATCCATTAACTCCGAAGATAAAACCATCACCTAAATATCTAGAAACAGATACTGTAGAGATTGAAGGCAATATGTTGTAGTGATCATTTACGTTAAAATATTCATCGAAATAAGAGCCTAACGGAGCATCTTCTCCAACTGGATAAAGATCTACTGCATTAATGCCAATTCCAAGCGCCCAAGGGTTGTTTTCATCTTGCGCATGTGCGTTGAAGCTTAAAAGAAGCAACATAGCGATAACTAATCTGCTAAGATTTTTCATATTCTAAATAGTTTTAATTTTTAAGTGTTAATTGTCAGCAAAAGTAAGTTGTTAAATATTATTAACAAAGACAAATATATAAAAATATTGAATATTTGCTCTATTCTCAGGGAGTTTGGATTGATTTTAAATAATATTTAATTGAGCACCGATTTTTTGAAAAGCCTCCAATGCTTTATCAAGTTGAGACTGAGAATGAGCAGCAGAAAGTTGCACTCTTATCCTCGCTTTATCCCGAGGAACCACTGGGAAAAAGAAGCCAATGACATAAATTCCTTCTTGTAACAACATGTTTGCCATGGTTTGGGACAATTTTGCATCATATAACATTACCGGTACGATGGCAGAGTCCCCGTCTATGATATCGAAACCCAATTTTTTCATTCCTTCTTTAAAATAGTTGGTATTATACTCCAATTTATCTCTTAGTTCAGTATTGTTACTAAGCATCTCAAAAACCTTGATTGATGCGCCAACAATAGCGGGCGCTAACGAATTGGAGAACAAATAAGGTCGTGATCTTTGTCTTAGTATCTCAATGATTTCTTTCTTTCCGGTTGTATAACCGCCCATCGCGCCACCCAAGGCTTTTCCTAAAGTCCCGGTGATAATATCTATTTTACCCATTACACCTTTTTCTTCCAAGGTACCACGGCCAGTCTCACCTATGAATCCTGCGGCATGGCATTCGTCTATCATAACCATTGCCTCGTATTTCTCGGCCAATTCACATATTTCATCCAAGGGCGCAACAAGGCCATCCATTGAAAACACACCATCAGTCACAATGATTTTGAAACGGTCTCCGTTTTCACTGGAAGCTTTTAATTGATCCTCCAAATCATCCATGTCGCTATTTTTGTAGCGATATCTAGCCGCTTTGCAAAGCCGAACCCCATCAATAATAGAAGCATGATTTAAAGAATCTGAAATTATAGCATCTTCTTGTCCTAATAAAGGCTCAAAAACACCGCCATTGGCATCGAAGGCAGCAGCATAAAGAATGGTGTCTTCCGTTCCGTAGAATTCGGAAATCTTTTTTTCTAATTCTTTGTGGATATCTTGAGTACCACAGATAAATCTCACTGAAGACATTCCGAATCCATGACTATCCAATGCATCTTTTGCGGCCTTTACAACTTCTGGATGTGCCGATAGCCCCAAGTAATTATTAGCGCAAAAGTTCAAGACTTTTTGGCCATTCTCTAAAGTTATTTCTGCTCCTTGCTCAGAGGTTATTATTCTTTCGGTCTTATAAAGACCAGCATCCTTAATATCTTTTAATTCTTGTTTCAGATGTTCTTTAATTTGCCCGTACATAATATCTTGTTTGTTTCTTCAAATTTATAACTCTTTTATTTGAATCTCCTCGTTGATGTACAACACTATTTTGGCACTTACCTTAAACCCCATATCTTCAAGTAATTGACCGTAAAGATTAATTTGATCGCTATGTTTGCTCATCTCTCTACCGGTTTTATAATCAATAATCCCAGCTTCTTTTCCTCTAATCATGACTCGGTCCGGTCTAAATGATTGACCGCTCGCGGAAATGATATCGCGCTCGTTCAAAATTGTGTATTCCTCTGAATAATATTTCTTCAGGCGGGGGTGGAAAACAATTGCATCTAATATTGGAAGGATAACCTCTTCCTGTTGCTCGCTCAATTCACCATAATTCTTCAGTTCTTCGACAACCCTACGTGCATCTTGTGCATAGTCAATTTTAGAAAGTATAAAGTGCAATAAGTCTCCTTTTTCTATTGCGGCTTCTTGTTCAGTATCCCATAAACGTCCAGAACGAGATAATATATTGAGGTTAATGTCTTTTCGTGCCGTAGAAATCAAGTTTAGATATTCTTCTTCATAAGAAACTTCTTTTTCAGAAACTTCTTTATTGCGCGTACCGAATTGATATTCCGATTTCCCATCTTCCCATTTTCCAATGGATTTTAAATAATCTATAAAAAGACCAGAATATAAATTAGGTTTTGTTTCTCCTTTCGCGCTGACATCTAATTCAGAAATAATATGCAATTCCTTTACTGGACGTGTCATAACCACATATAAAAGGTTTAAACTGTCTAGTTCTTGTTGGGATTTGTAATCTAAGTAACCTTGGCGTGCACCGCCGTCCATATTTTCTAAATCTTTATTCAATCCAATATATAGATACTGAAATCCTGAAAATTCACTCGGTTCAACTTCTACCCACATCTTAGGATTGATGTCGCTGTAGATATCCTGATTTGCAAATGGAAATATTACTACCGGAAATTCTAATCCTTTCGCTTTATGAATGGTCATGAGTTCTACCGCATTGCTTCCTTGGGGAGAGATAACAGATAGTTTTTCCATTTTTTGATTCCAATAATCCAAAAATCCATTGATTCCTAGAACATCTCTTTGGGTTAGATTGAAGATTTCATCCAAGAAAAATTGGATATACGCATTAGAAGTTTCATCGAACCGGAAAGCCCTGACCAAACTCTCGGCAGTTTCGTAAAGCGGAAGATTTAGTAGTTCCTCATGATCAATCTTAAAGCCATAATTCGAAAATTCTTCAAAAAACATTTTTGTAGACTTAAAAATGTTCTCTTCAAAAAATTGATGCTTGTCCTCTATCTTAAATTTATACTCCGCTAGATAGGATAAAATCTCAATCTTAGATTCATGATTTTGTGGATCGGAAACTAAAATTAGAAGAGAAATCAGAAATTGTACTTCGGGCGAATTTTTCAACAATAAGGATTCTGAAGAAATAATCGGCACATCTTCATCGCTCAAATACGTCGCGATGGCAATGCTCTCTTTTCTCTTGCGGGTAATAATGCAGATATCCTTATAATCGAAACCATTCTCGATTGCTTCTTTTATCTTGAAATAGGTCTCTTTAGAATATTCTTCCTCTTTTTCTTCCTTGTCCAAACTAGAGTCGATAAAGGACATTCCAATAAAACCTGTTTTATCGTTTGTTGTTTCTTGAAAGCTTTTTAAAAAAAGTTCAGAATGGGATATTTCCGAAAAAGACCTTTCAGACAAAAATTTAAAAAATGAATTGTTGAAATTTACAATATTGCCGTGGCTCCTATAATTTTTGGGCAGGTTATAGGCGGTACGTTCTATGGTAAATGGACTCTCTTGCCCCGAATAAAGATTAATAAATTGTTCTGCTCTTCCACCGCGCCAACGATAAATGGCTTGTTTGGCATCACCGACCAGCATTGCCGACCCGGTATGTCCATCGAGATTAATTTGTGACAGCGAATTGCCAATCATCGGCACCAAGTTGTTCCACTGTAGTTCTGAAGTATCCTGAAATTCGTCTATAAAGTAATGTTGATATCTCTCACCTATGCGCTCATAAATGTAGGGAGCCGGTTGGTCTTTTATTTCATTGTTGATCAAAGAATTAAAATCCGAGATGAGCACCAATTCTTCATCTGTAGTAATTTCTCTTAAGGAAGTATTTATGGCATTTAAAACTGAAAGAGGGGTGATATGCTTCAAAGCATTCTTAAGCAATTTCACTTCGTGAACCGCCTTTTTCAATATTAGGAAACGCTCTTCAAAATAAGGTAGTAGTTGGTCAATGGTTTGTTTGGCGCCTTCATCCAAGCCTTTATTGTAAATCCCGGTTCCATCAGAAAGGTTTTCCTCTAGTTTGTTATCGTAAAGGCGGTCTAAGCTTAATACTGATATTCTTGAGAAATGAGTTGGCAGTGTACTTCTTGTAAAATCTGAATGTTCAAGACCAGATTGTTGAATTTTATCCAAAACTTCGTTGGCGATAGAAACCAAATTTCCTTCCAGCGAAGTAATCTTTTCGATCAAGTTTGTCTTTAGATTTTGAAAGTCATTCAAATTTTTACCTTGAATCCTTTCTAAATATTTTCTATCATTTTCGTTAGTGATAATTTTTGCAACCTGATTTAGGTCGTAAGAGACATCCCAACTTTTATCTTCATCCACCTTTTCTATTGCAAAATCTACCAGCAGCTTGGTAAGCTGTTTATCTGTCCCAGCTTTGTCAATCAGGTTATCGACTGCTTTGTTAAGAATATAGTCCGTATCCAGCTCAACTTCAAAATTAACTGGAAGCTTAAGGTCGTTTGCAAAGGTTCTGATTAGGCGATGGTTGAATTTATCGATTGTAGAAACATCGAAAGCAGCATAATTATGAAGAATATTCCTAAGAACGATAATCGAGCGATTATGCAGTTCTAAATCGGAAAGTTCCAAATCTTCCATCATCGTCAAGAAAAGGTCAGGTCTTTCTTCCAGTACTTTTTTTGATGAAAATTGTTGTAACGCTTCAATAATCCTTTCCTTCATTTCTCCAACCGCTTTATTGGTGAAGGTTAGGGCCAGGATATTTCTGAACTGCACCGCATTTTTCGTTGAAAGTAAGAGACCTAAATACTGCTTGACTAAGTTGAAGGTTTTACCGCTTCCGGCAGATGCACTAAATATTTTAAATGAGGTGGTGTTTTCCATAGCAATCAGCTTCCTAATATAAAAACAATCAATGGGTTCATAGGTATATTATATTTTTAATTGACCCCTAAAAAGCCTAAATTTGAGATTAAATTAGTATTAATAGTTAAAATATAAAATTATGGCATTTGAATTACCAAAATTGAAATATAGTTATGACGCCCTAGAACCAAATATAGATGCTCGTACCATGGAAATCCATTATACAAAGCATCATAAAGGATATACCGATAAACTAAATGCAGCAATTGAAGGAACTGATCTTGAGGGTAAAACTATCGAGAACATTTTAATCAATTTAGATATGGACGATAAAGCGGTTAGAAATAATGGTGGTGGATTTTACAATCATTCTCTTTTCTGGGAAGTAATGAATCCAGAGAACAAATCGGAACTTTCTGGCGATCTTAAAAAAGCTATTGAAAGTGCTTTCACAACTTTTGATGGTTTTAAAGATGAATTTTCTAATGCAGCTGGATCAAGATTTGGATCTGGTTGGGCTTGGCTTTGTGTACATGAAGGAGGTAAAGTAGAAATCTGTTCAACTCCAAACCAAGATAATCCATTAATGCCAGGAGCAGGCTGTGGAGGAACTCCTATTTTAGGATTAGATGTATGGGAACATGCTTATTATTTAAAATATCAAAATAAGAGACCAGAATATATCGACGCCTTCTTTAACGTAATCAACTGGAATGAAGTTGAGAAGCGTTACGCTGAAGCAAAATAATCTCTAGTTAAATAAATAAATTAAAGCTTTCCGCAAGGGAAGCTTTTTTTTGGAATGATTGTTGAAATCATTAAATCGGTGAGTCCATCTCAAAATCTTTAGTTCTCCAATTTAGGTTTATTTAAGCATCTATATAATACCGATGTTATTTGGTATAAAATGAAAAAAGGTGGACGAGTGTCCACCTTTTTTGCCCCAAATCTACCATAAACTTAACCTACTTATGTTATGGTGAGACAAATATAGGGTCACTCTTTTTAAACTGCTAAATAATTTAGATTAACGACGGATAAATTAGCATAAACGGTTTTGAGATCGCCTTTAGGTATGGATTTAACGTTTAATGGAAAAGGAGTACTTTAATTCTCTGTGGTGGTGGTGGCTGTGGTCAATTGAAAAGTATATAAAATAAAAAAAGGTGAACGAGAGTTCACCTTTTTTTGCCCCAAATCTACCATGAACTTAACCTACTTATGTTATGGTGATGCTAATGTAATTTTATTTAATCTAATGAGATACAAATATTAGATGAAATGCATTTTTTTCAGTTTATCGACTAAAAAACTTCGATAAACAGTAAAGAGGAGTAGGATGCAATTTTAATAAGCGCGCTCGTTATTTCCTTCAACAAAGTTTATAAATGCCTTATTTACAACCCGGTTGCCTCCAACAGTAGGATAATTTCCTGTAAAATACCAGTCACCTAAGTTCTTAGGACAGGCTAAATGCAGATTATCGATAGTTTGGAAGATGGTCACAATCTCTGCATTGATACTTTCGTCGGATACTAACTTAGAAATTTGAGCAGATATTTCTTCGGCCGTGAATTGTGAGTATAAGTCCTTCACAAAGTTCTTAACATCCTTATCATGTAACTCAACTTGTTTTTTGCACTTCTGATAGACTTCATCAATCATATGGTATTTATCATGCTCCTTCAATAGTTCGAGCATTGCCCTAAAAGCTACTAGGTCTTCCAATTTCGCCATATCGATTCCATAACAATCTGGATATCGAATTTGTGGCGCAGACGAAACAATGACTATCTTTTTAGGGTGAAGTCTATCTAACATCTTAATGATACTTTTCTTCAAGGTTGTACCTCTTACAATACTATCATCTATAATGACCAAATTATCATCCCTTTTTACAACGCCATAGGTAACATCATAAACGTGAGCTACCAAATCGTCCCTGCTGCGGTCTTCAGTGATAAAGGTTCTTAATTTGACATCCTTGATCGCTACTTTTTCTACTCTTGCACGTTCTGACAGAATTTCTGTGACTTTCTCCGAAGAGAGTTCACCTTTGCCATCTAGAATCGCTTTGGTTTTCTTTTCGTTAAGGTAAACTTCTAAAGTTTCTACCATTCCATAAAAGGAAGTTTCGGCTGTATTCGGAATATATGAAAAAACGGTATTTTTAGTGTCATAATCAATTGCCTTCAAAACTTTAGGCATTAAAAGTTTACCCAACTTCTTTCTTTCTTGATAAATCTCTGCATCGCTACCTCTAGAGAAGTAGATTCTTTCAAAGGAACAAGCTTTTCTTTCTAACGGATCCATAATCCTGTCAATGGAAACGCTGCCCGATTTTTTAGTAATGATAGCATGTCCTGGTTCTAGTTCGTGAACGTCTTCAAATTTTACATTAAAAACAGTTTGAATAACCGGTCTTTCAGACGCCACGACTACAACTTCGTCATCTTTATAATAATATGCTGGTCTAATACCTGCCGCGTCCCTTAAAACAAAAGAATCACCATGACCTAATAACCCGGCCATTATAAAACCACCATCCCAATTTTTTGCAGAACGCTTCAAAATCTTTGCAACATTCAATCTTTCGGCAATCATAGGTGATGCCTCCCTTTTAGAATATCCTTCCTTTTTCAATTTTTTATAAACTTTCGCGACGGCATCATCCAAGAAATGCCCGATTCTTTCCATAATCGTAATAGTGTCTGCCCTTTCTTTAGGATGCTGCCCAAGATTTACCAAATTCTCGAAAAGCTCGGTTACGTTGGTCATATTAAAATTACCCGCTACGATCAAATTCCTATGCATCCAATTATTTTGCCTTAAAAACGGATGTACAGATTCTACACTATTCCCTCCAAAGGTTCCATAACGCACGTGACCAAGAAGTAACTCGCCGATATAAGGGATTTTTCTTTTTTGCAGGCTCACATCGTTTTGATACTCTGGATGCTCCGAAAATTCCAAATTCACCCGTTCGTTTATCTGGGCAAAAATATCCTGAATGGGTTGTTGAGCAACGGACCTAACCCTACTGATATATCTTTCGCCTGGCTGGGTGTCGAGCTTAATACTGGCGAAGCCCGCACCATCTTGTCCACGGTTATGTTGCTTCTCCATCATGAGGTACATTTTATTAACCCCGTAGAAAGCACTCCCATATTTCTCTTTATAATATTCTAGAGGTTTAAGAAGCCTAATTAAGGCAATACCACATTCATGTTTTATAATGTCACTCATAGCAAAATGTATTTATAGGATGGTTGTAACCAATAGTAAAATAAAAACGCGCCCGATTGGAGCGCGTCAATTTATGATGGTTTAATTTCAAATTGAGTCAGTTTCTTAAATTGTTCTAAGCGCTTATTTATTTCTTCGGGCCTTAGATCGAGCATACGCTCGGTTCCAAATTTTTCAACACAAAATGAGGCCAAGGTAGATCCATAGATAACGGCGTTTCTCATGCTATTAAAAGAAATGTTGTCCACACTGGCCAAATAACCAGCAAAACCGCCGGCAAATGTATCGCCAGCTCCGGTAGGGTCAAATACTTCTTCTAAAGGCAATGCAGGGGCATAAAATATTTCATCTTTATGAAACAATAGGGCACCATGTTCTCCTTTTTTGATGACAACATACTTAGGACCCATTTCATGGATTTTTCTAGCAGCAACAACCAGAGAATATTCTCCGGTTAGCTGTCTTGCTTCTTCATCATTGATAGTAATTACATCGACCATCGCGATAACTTTATGAAGATCATCCAAGGCGCTATCCATCCAAAAATTCATGGTGTCGAGTATTGCCAACCTAGGTTTTTTAGACATTTGGTTAAGAACACCAATTTGTACCATGGGATGCAAGTTTCCTAAAACTACGATTTCTGCATCTTTGTAATGTTCTGGAACGATAGGATCAAAATCTGCAAGAACATTTAATTCTGTTGCCAAGGTGTCGCGAGTATTCATATCGTTATGATATTTTCCGCTCCAGAAAAAGGTTTTTCCGTTCTCAACAACTTCTAAAGACGAAACATCTATTCCTCGTCGTTCTAAAAGATTTATATATTCAACAGGAAAGTCGCCACCGACAATAGAAACTATTGCACTATCTACATCAAAATTAGAAGCGGCTAAACCTATAAATGTGGCGGCACCGCCCAGGATTTTATCTGTTTTTCCAAATGGTGTTTCAATGGCATCAAATGCTACCGTCCCCACTATTACTAATTTGCTCATAACAGGCTTTTAATTTGCTGCAAAAATAATGCATTAGGATTCAATTGACCAATATTTTAATATACGTTTATGAGCTTTGTGCGGTTGAAGAATAGAAGTTTATTTTCTGCCAAAATCGGCAGGTACCTCACCCCAAGCTTTTGTTTCCCACTTTACCACTTTTGTAGAGTATGTATTGGTATTTAACCAGCTTAACGCTCTTTCAATTAATTGAAATAATTCTTCATTCTTGCTGCTCCTAACCAATTTGGTATTACAGGTTTTCTTCCTTACCCAGCTCATCGCAGTCTTAGAATCGGTATAAATAAATAAATCGGAATCCTTCTTTTTCAATAAAGCCAAGGCATGTACAATTGCCAAGAATTCCCCAATATTATTAGTGCCTTCAGGAAAAGGTCCTTGCTTAAATAGTTCTTTTTTTGATTTTGTGTCGACCCCACGATATTCCATCTTTCCCGGATTACCGCTTACGGCAGCATCTACAGAAATAGATCGGTAATTAGGTTCGCCAATTTTTTTAAGTTGAATGTCACTAAGACCGCTCGTAAATTTTTTGGCCTTTCCAACATGGTCCTTGTAGTTTCCGTTCAGGGCGCTTTTAGCTTCCGCAAAAGTTGGAAAGGATTTGTAGAGAGCGCCTTTGTAATCTTTTATCTGTGCCTTACAGTCGTCCCATGTTTCGAACACCCCGGTATGATGACCTTTCCAAACCGTATAAAATTTCTTTTTCTTTTTACTCATCCTCACGGCTGCCTAGGCAGACATCTTATTGATTACTTTCTGTTTCTAACAACTTCTCTATCACTTTTGGAAAATGTTCCATTTCCAATCCGTGAATCTTGTACGCCAAATTATCCGCAGTATCCATTTCGTCGATTGTACATTTAGCTTGAAAGATTATATTTCCTTCATCATAGTTTGCATTTACATAATGGATAGTGATACCAGATTCTTGCTCCTTGTTATTAATAATAGCTTCATGAACATGCTTACCATACATCCCCTTTCCTCCATAATTGGGTAAAAGGGCTGGATGGACATTGATTACTTTATCAGGAAAAGCCTCTAAGAGGTTGCTGGGGAATTTCCATAGAAATCCGGCGAGCACAATCAAATCGGGCTTAAGAGATTCTAGAAGCAACTTTATATGGTCGGTTTTGTAAAAAGAAGTGCTGTTAAATGAAATTGCGCTAGTTCCTAGAACCTTGCAGCGCTCTAAAACTTTGGCATGCGGATTGTTCGTTAGGACAAGAACAACAGAGGCAGTTTTACTGTTGCTAAAAAACTTTATTATATTTTCGGCGTTACTTCCACTTCCGGAAGCAAAGATTACAACACGTTTCATCCAATTAATTACTTTAGAGTCAATTACCAAATGTCATTGAGGTTTCAATCGATAGAGAATGTCCTGCAACAATATTTTGGTTTAGTTTTTTTGTAAAATTATAAGCTGTATCCTGTTAAAACAAATATTATTAACAATTAGAAGGCACTTTAGAATAGTTAGCTGTTATTTTAGTAAATTACCATCACATTTTATATGTAACGGTCGGTTTTAAAATAAAGTTTTTTATTTTTGCCTCCTAATTAAAATTTAAAAATTAAAAGATTATGTCAGACATTGCATCAAGAGTAAAAGCGATTATCGTAGACAAATTAGGTGTCGATGAAAACGAGGTTGTAACAGAGGCTAGCTTCACAAATGATTTGGGAGCAGATTCTTTAGACACTGTAGAATTAATCATGGAATTCGAAAAAGAATTCGACATCCAAATACCAGACGACCAAGCAGAAAACATAGCTACAGTTGGTCAAGCTATTTCCTATATAGAAGAAGCAAAATAATCAATCCCATTTCATGGAATTAAGGCGAGTAGTAGTTACCGGTTTAGGTGCTCTAACACCAATTGGCAACACAATCGATGAGTATTGGAAAGGCCTAATCAATGGTGAGAGCGGTGCTGGGCCAATAACTTATTTTGATGCTGAAAAGTTTAAAACTCAATTCGCCTGCGAACTAAAAAATTTCGATCCCTTAGAATTTCTCGACAGAAAAGAGGCTCGTAAGATGGACCGTTTTACGCAGTATGCGTTGGTCGCATCGGATGAAGCTATTGCTGATTCAAAGTTAAATCTTGACGAAGTAGATAAACTAAGGGTTGGAGTTATATGGGGTGCAGGTATTGGCGGTCTTGAAACATTTCAAGATGAAGTTTTAAATTTTGCGGCTGGGGACGGTACGCCTAGGTTTAATCCTTTCTTTATTCCAAAGATGATTGCCGATATAGCTCCTGGAAACATATCCATTAAACATGGATTTATGGGCCCAAACTATACCACGGTATCTGCATGCGCATCTGCTGCAAACGCAATGATTGATGCTCTTAATTATATAAGGTTAGGGCATTGTGATATTATTGTTACCGGTGGGAGTGAAGCCGCAGTGACCAAGGCGGGTATGGGAGGATTTAATGCCATGCATGCCTTGTCAACCAGAAATGAAAGTCCTAAAACGGCATCGCGTCCATTTGACGCAACCCGGGATGGTTTTGTCCTAGGTGAAGGTGCTGGTGCTATTATTTTAGAAGATTATGAACATGCTAAGAACCGAGGTGCGAAAATATACGCCGAAGTTCTAGGTGGTGGATTATCTTCTGATGCATATCACATGACTGCCCCGCATCCTGACGGAATCGGGGTTATGGCAGTTATGAGAAACTGTTTAAAGAATGCCGGAGTTAAGCCAGAGGAGGTTGATCACATCAACACGCACGGAACTTCGACACCTTTGGGCGATGTAGCAGAGTTAAAAGCGATTAAGGAGGTTTTTGGAGATCACGCCAAAAACATTGCTATAAATTCAACAAAATCTATGACCGGTCATTTGTTAGGAGCGGCTGGCGCGATTGAAGCAATTGCTTCAATTCTTGCCATGAAGCACGGAATTGTGCCACCAACAATAAACCACGTAGTTGTAGATGAAAATATAGACCCAGAATTAAATTTAACCCTCAATAAGGCTCAAAAACGTGAAGTTAATGTGGCAATGAGCAATACCTTTGGTTTTGGCGGTCACAACGCATGCGTTCTATTCAAAAAAATCGATTAAATACTGAATGAAATTCATTCAAAACATATTAAATTCCCGTTCTAAAGACAACGGGAATTTTTTTTTGAAGCTCGAGAAGATTATTGGCTTCAAACCTAAGTCTAAAGGAATCTACATTAAAGCCTTTACCCATCGCTCCATGAATCTTAAGGACGAAGAAGGCAATACCCTTAACTACGAACGCTTAGAGTTTGTTGGCGATGCGATGCTTGGGTCTGTTATAGCCGCTTATCTCTACAAAACTGTGCCCCAAGGTGATGAAGGCTATCTTACCAAGATGCGTTCTAAGGTCGTGAGCCGAGAACATTTAAATGAATTGGGTAAGGAGCTTCATCTAATCGATATGGTAGAAAGTCGTATCCCTGTAAACAACTTCGGAAATAACATACACGGTAATCTTTTTGAATCGTTAGTAGGCGCCATCTATTTAGACCAAGGTTATAAGAAATGTGAACAATTTATCAATCAACGTGTTATTTCCCCTCATGTTGATATTGAAATGCTGGAAGGTAAAATCATCAGTTATAAAAGTTTGCTGATTGAGTGGTGCCAGAAGGAAAAGAAAACCTTCGACTTCAATGTTTATGAAGATACCGGCAACGATGAACTTAAGCATTTTTCTGTAAAACTTTCAATCAATAATAAGGTCATCGGTAAGGCTCGGGCAACTTCCAAAAAGAAAGCGGAAGAAAAAGCCGCCAAGCGTGCCTATTTTGCGCTTCAAAATAAAATGTCAAAAGACTGATTCTTCAATCTATTCTATAATTTTACTTAATCGTTTTCGCTTCACATACGTATTAAGAATTGATCCGATTCTATTAACTATACCCATAATATGGTATATTTACAGTTAATTGAATTGAGACTATGGCATTGCACAAAATGATATTAGACGACTTTTATGATGAAAGTTATTGTCTTATCGCAATCCATTGTCGGTTACAAGACTATCGACTTGCTTACCTTTTAAATAAATACTTAGGTCTAAAATTAGAGCGCTTGCCGCATGATTTGGATTATAAATACTTTGCGGCATCGTATTCAATATATGAGTGGGTAGATGAGACCCAATTCTCGACCTGGAATTTAATTAGCAACATCTGTAAAAAGGAAGTAGATATGTTGCAGAGTTCTGGTTCTCTTTTCGAGGCGTCTCAGCAAATGTTAAAAACATATCACCTGCTGCCCGAATTAAAGAATGTTGATTATCTTATAAAAATGTCCTGTGAATCATTGCAGAATCAGGAACAGAATTGCTTAAAAAAATTACAGACTATACCGCAAATAATAACTAGTTATAGTGTAGACATTTCGAGAATAAAATCGAAGGAGCACTTAATTTTCTAAACATAATATGCTTAAACGTAAAAAGACAAAGATAGTTGCAACCCTAGGACCTGCAACAAGTACAAAAGAAGTTCTAAAAGGAATGCTCGATGCAGGCGTCGATGTCTTTAGGGTAAATTTTTCTCATGCAGATTACGATGCCGTTACAGAAAGAATCGGAATGATCCGTGAGCTTAATGAAGAATTTGGCTATAATGCTGCAATCCTTGCCGACCTACAAGGCCCAAAACTTAGAGTTGGGGTAATGAAAGGAGAAGTAGTGGTCAACGAAGGAGACGAAATTATCTTTGCTACCGGTAAGCGTTTTGAAGGCACCAAGGAAAGGGTCTATATGACCTACGACAATTTTCCGCAGGATGCCAAGCCAGGTGAAAGGATTTTACTAGATGATGGTAAACTCATTTTTGAAGTAGTTTCAACCGATGGTAAATCTGAAGTTAAAGCAAGAGTTATACAAGGTGGACCGTTAAAGTCCAAAAAAGGTGTAAACCTTCCGAACACATCAATCTCTCAACCCGCTCTAACTGAAAAGGATATTGAGGATGCTATTTTTGCGATTAGTCTAAAAGTAGATTGGATGGCACTTTCATTTGTTCGACACGCTGAAGATTTAATTCAGCTTTCAGACCTTATTAAAGAACATAGCGAATACAAGATTCCGATTATTGCTAAGATTGAAAAACCTGAAGCAGTTGAAAACATAGATAAAATTGTTGCCTATTGTGACGGTCTTATGGTTGCACGTGGAGATTTGGGAGTAGAAATTCCAGCGGAAGAAGTTCCATTGATTCAAAAGCAATTGGTATTAACCGCGAAACGTGCTAGAATTCCTGTAATCATCGCAACCCAAATGATGGAAACGATGATTTCTAGTTTAACCCCTACCAGGGCAGAAGTCAATGATGTCGCCAATTCCGTAATGGATGGTGCAGACGCAGTTATGTTATCTGGTGAAACCTCAGTTGGTAGTTATCCTATTCAGGTTATTAAGCAAATGGCGAGTATAATTAGGAGTGTAGAAGATTCACCGTTAATTAAGGTACCTCAATCGCCTCCGCACATTAGAACCAAGCGTTACATCACAAAATCGATTTGCTATCATGCTGCCCATATGGCCAATGAAATAAATGCGAAGGCGATTTCGACCTTGACCAATAGTGGTTATACGGCATTTCAGATTAGTGCCTGGAGACCTTCGGCCCATATTCTGGTTTTTACTTCAAACCGAAGAATCCTTACCCAACTAAGTATGTTGTGGGGAGTTCATGCATTTTATTATGACAGATTTGTTAGTACTGATGAAACTATTGATGACGTAAATGATATCGCTTGTAAAAAAGGATATTTGGACGTTGGCGACATGCTTATTAGTCTTGCCGCAATGCCGATACAAGCGAAAGGTATGGTTAACACTTTGAGAGTTACAGAAATCACAAACTGTAGTTTATAAGTAGTAAGAGAAGTTCAATTACATTCTACTTCACCTTTTTGAATCTTTAAAATTGCCTATTCTTTAATCGGTAAAAATTGCACGCGAGTTTTTTTTAACGAAAATTCGAGTAGATGAGAGGTATAGTTATCTGGTAATGAAATGAATCCGCTAGTTTAGAATTCCAAATCTAAATTAGTCATGAAATATTTCTACCTACTTGTATTCTTAATGAGCACCCAACTTTTTTTTGGGCAAGACAATCTAGTAACTTCTAATTGGGAAGAAGCCCAGCAAAAAGCCCAAGCAAATAATAAGGATATTCTTATTTTAGTAACTGGCAGCGAATGGTGCGTCACCTCTCGAGATATGAGAAAAAGGGTTTTGGAATCAGATGATTTTGTGACCTATACCGATTCTAAATACGTCACTTACGTTTTAGATTTACCTACCGAAGGTTGTGAAGGGGAAGCCAAAGAAATTAAGCAATACCAAATGCTTTCCGATAAATATGAAACCGAAGCGTTTCCTGCGATGATCGTCGTTAATAGTAACGGAGACAAAATAAAGGAAGTTGAAGGCAAGTTATATAAAAGGAAAAATGTAATGGAGCAATTGACTGGCACTACGGTGAAAGCACTATAAACACTTTTTGTTAGAGCAAATTCTATCATTTTGATTGATAAAGAATCAAGACCCTGCCTACCGGCAGGCAGGCGCTGCGCTGATAGAACAAAGAACCAAGACTTGATTGTAACTAACTGACAAACCATTTTTTTTGTTGAATTGTAATTTGCTCTCAATCATTGTCTAGATAATTTCAATAAATCGAGTTTTAACTTTAAGAATTTTGCAAAACTCTTTTATTTTGAAGGCCTTGTAGTTTTCAAATAACCTTATTGGCTAATAATACAATTCATTTAGCATTAAAATAACTTTTAATTGCATTTTGAGATGCTAAAACTCAAATTCTAACTGTTCACTTACAATATCTTGTTCTTCTAATTTTTCCTCCTTTTCGGTATTTAAATTTGACAGCGAAATTCCCAGCAACCTTACCGAATCCTTTAATTTCTCTTGATAAAGAAGTTGTTCTGCGATCCTAAGAATTTGTTTTTTATCCGAGACGTATTTGTTTATCGTCTTGCTCCGCGTCTGTAAGGTAAAATCACTGTACTTAATCTTTAAGGTGATGGTTTTCCCTTTTACATCTCCTTTAACTAGGCGCTTAGAAACTTCTTCGGCAATAATATTCAATTTCTCTAGCATAAAAATTTCGCTGGAAAGATTTTCGTTGAAGGTTCTTTCGGCGGCCAAGGATTTTCTTATTCTATTCGGTTTTACTTCGCTTCTATGAATGCCTCTAACAACTTCGTAATAATAGCTTCCAGATTTACCGAAATTCTCCTCAAGAAATTCTAGACTTCTTGCTTTTAAATCTTTTCCCGTGAAAATTCCGAGCTGATACATTTTTTCCGCAGTAACCTTTCCTACTCCGTAAAACTTTCTGATGTCCAGAGCTTCAAGAAATTCTTCAACCTCTTCAGGATTTACCGTCTTTTGGCCATTGGGTTTATTATAATCGCTGGCAACTTTGGCGATAAATTTATTGATGGAAATCCCGGCTGAAGCAGTAAGACCAACTTCATCTAAAATCCGCTTTCTAATCTTTTTTGCAATGATACTGGCCGAGGGATGCCCGATTTTGTTTTGGGTAACATCGAGATAAGCTTCATCTAATGATAAAGGTTCTACCAAATCCGTAAAATCATAAAAAATCGCTCTAATCTGATTGGATATTTCACGATAACGGTCGAATCTTGTCTTTACAAATATGAGTTCTGGGCAGTTCCGTCTTGCTTGCATTCCGCTCATGGCGCTCCTAACCCCGAATTTCCTTGCTTCATAACTTGCGGCGCTAACCACGCCACGTTTGGAACTACCACCAACTGCAATCGGTTTTCCTCTTAGTTCAGGATTATCCATTTGCTCAACGGAAGCGTAGAAAGCATCCATATCTACGTGGATTATCTTTCTAAATGGAAGTTTTTCGTTCATTTTCGTTCATTTCAAACTTAAGATACAAGCCAGATCTTCAAACAAAATTATGATATCTTTTTTTAAATGACTTAAGACGTATGACCTAAGATGTGAGAAGTAAAATGTAAACATGAGAAGTGAGTTGTGCGGCCTTAGACATATACGCGAGACACATTTCCCTTAACATGTTAATTTTGGGATTGGTCATGATTTTATAGTTTTTAGAATATTACAATGTATCTTTATAAAAATCAAAAGATAAATGGGAAAATCCGCGATTGTATTGGGCGCCACAGGTCTTACTGGTGGTTTGCTCTTAAATAAATTGCTAGAGAATGAAGTGTATGATTCTGTTTTGGTCTTTGGCCGAAATAGCTGCGGAATTAATCATCCAAAATTAAAAGAAACACTGGTTGATCTTTTTGCTCTCGAAAATTATAAAGATCAATTTAAGGCAGATATCGTTTTCTGTTGTATCGGAACCACTAAATCCAAAACTCCGGACAAAAAAACCTATCAAAAGATAGATAAAGGCATTCCGGTAAAAGCGGCTAACATTTCTAAAGCCAATGGAATTAATACCTTTATGGTCATGTCTTCTATGGGAGCTGATGAAAATAGTCGGATTTTCTACAATAGGACCAAAGGTGAAATGGAAAAAGAAGTAATTAACGCCAAGGTTAATAAAACTTATATCTTGAGGCCATCTTTGATAAAGGGCGATAGAGAGAAAACTCGCTTAGGTGAAAAAATAGGTGGTGCGGTTATGGATTTGCTCTCGCCGATAATGATTGGAGATTTAAAAAAATACCGTCCTATAACGGCAAAGCAGATTGTAGATTGTATGTTGTATCTCGCCAAACATCAATATGAGAAACAGATTATAATTTCTGACGAAATCATGGAAATCGCTGCGAAGGAATGATAGAAATAGAACGTAAATTTTTGGTTAGGTCTGAAGCTTTTAAAAATGAGGCCTTAAACAAGTCAGAAATTAAGCAAGGTTTTCTAAACTCAGACAAAAACCGGACGGTAAGAATCAGAATAAAGGATAAGCAAGGATTTATCACTGTGAAAGGCATAAGTTCTGCGGACGGATTAGAACGCTTTGAATGGGAAAAGGAAATTCTTTATGACGAGGCAATAAGCCTTTTACAGCTCTGCGAAAAACCCATTATAGAAAAAACGCGCTACGAGGTAGATAGTGGTCTCCATATTTTTGAAGTTGATGTCTTTTACGGGGAAAATGAAGGATTGGTGATTGCAGAGGTTGAGTTAGCTTCGAAAGATGAAAGTTACGTAGCCCCGATATGGCTGGGGAACGAGGTGACCGGTGACCAACGCTATTATAATTCTAATTTAATTGCAAATCCCTTTAAGAAATGGAAATCATAGAAAAAATGATATTCAAGGCAAACGCAAGCCACAACTATAAATAAAAAAAGCTCCGATATACGGAGCTTTTATGTTTATATACTTTAATGTATTATGCTTTACAACAAGCCATTTCACAATTGGCTTTTTCTTCTGCGGTTTTTCCTGCGCAGCATTCCATATCGCAACTTTTCGCAGAAGAAAATGAATCGACCGTTTTCATCTCTGTGACTTTATACTCGTTACCTGCGCTTGCTACCGCCTCTTCGAGCGACTTAGGAGTTACTTTAGCCTCATTATATTCTACCATTGCAACTTCATGTTCAAAATCGACCTTAGCCGATTTTACACCATCCATTTTAGCTAATTTGTTTTCAATAGATTTCGCACAACCCATAGCGCAAGTCATTCCTTTAATCCCAAATTCTGCTTTTGCGTAATCGGCATTCGCATCCATAGCAATTTCTTTATTATTATTTGTAGTATTGTCTACAGTAATAACTTCTGGCTCACTATTCTTGCAACTAAAAAGTGCAACGGATAAAGTAAAAAGAAATAAGAAATATTTTAAATTTTTCATACGGACTTGAATTTTTAGGCGGAAACAAATCTAAAAAATATTGAGTTTAGAGAATTCACAATTAACGATTTTTATGATTTTTTAACTCCTGACTTAAGAAAGTTTTAAGTTAATGCGTGGTCAAAAGAAAAAAATCCCCGTCTAAACGAGGATTTGTTTGGTTTTTATTTAAAGTCGTCTGCAGTTACATCTTTGTTCACCACAACCTTATCGATTTTTAAATCGATCACTTGCGGTCCTGATTCTACATGTTGCATCATTGGGAACATAATGCCCTCAACTTCTTGATAGTTGCTGAAATCTACCGTTGAGGTCATCATTTGTCCTTGAGCTTCAATAGAACTTTCAACTCGAGAAAGCAATCCGGTTTCAACATCATAATATCTATAACTTGGCTTATCAGCTGTCGTTACTTTAATCTTATAGACATCCTTACCGTTGACTGTTGCAACGCTTTCTAACTCAGCGTTATCATAATACAATTCTGGAAAAATTGATTTTTCAGCCTTCTTCTCGGCAATCTGAACTTCGGTCAATGGCATTTTCTGTCCTTGCTGCTCAACATAACCAACAGTTCCATCAAATTTTTGCTTCATAAGCACTCCCATACCTTGGGCAGACATTTCCATAGATTCCATATTTGGAGCCATACTTTTCATTTCTGCAGAAAGTTGCATCGGAACGTTCGCGATAGAAACTTCTGCTACATTATAAACAGTATTTACTTTAGACAATTTGTCTTTTCCACCCACTCTAGCGATGTAAGTATCCAATACACTTTTGGCAGTTACTCCTTCAGGGATTGGTTTCGAAAAAACAGGCTTTTCTACTTTTTTAGCATATTTATCGTAATAGTTTATTGGGTAGCCAGTTTTTTCCAAATTCTCTAAAACCTCACTTCCTTTACCTACCACGATAATCCTAGAATTTTCTGGCTGAAAATATTTATTGGCAACGCGCATCACATCCTCTGCAGTAACCTCATTGATTTTTTTAAGGTAGTCCTCGTAAAAGTCATCGTCCAAATCATTCAGCTCAATATTAAGAGCATAATTCGCGATGGTCTGTGGTCTTTCTAAAGCAAGAACAAAACTACCTACGTACTTAGCTTTTGCAAGTGCTAGAGTTTCCGGATCTACCTTCTCTGTTCTTAGGCGTTTTATTTCTTTCATCGTTTCTACGACTGCACTGTCGGTAACTTCGTTTCTCACTTCTGCACTAGCGGAGAATTGAGCAGCTTCGTATCTAGAATCTCGAACTCTCGAGTAAGCACCATAAGTATATCCTTTATCTTCTCGAAGATTCTTATATAAGTAACCTGATCCTCCTCCTCCGAGAATAAAATTCGCAATAAGCACTGGGAAATAGTCCTCATCGCTCATTTTCAATTTCACGTTGTTAATTACCGTAATATCAGATTGAACTGCATTCGGCATGTCCACAAAATCGATTTCTGTTTTAGGAACGTTTGCTTCAGGTTGAATTATTTTTATTTCTGGAGTTGCAACTGCTTTCCAATTTCCAAGATACTTCTTAGTTAAATCTTTCACCTTATCATCATCAATATCCCCGATAACCACTAAATACGCATTGCTCGGTCCAAAATAGGTTTTGTAATAATCTAATACATCTTGAAACTTGATGCTGTTGATGGATTCTTCTGAGCTAAACTCACCGTACGGATGCTTCACCCCGTAACTAAGGGCGCTGCCTACGCGCGCTGCTGCTGCAGCTACACTTTTTTCTTCTGATTTTAGATTTTCTAATAGTTTGTTTTTTTCTTTATCAAACTCTTCTTCGGTAAGTAACGGATTCATTGCAGCGTCTGCCATTAACTGCACTAATCTTTCAGAATATTTTGAAAGTCCGGCAGCATAGGCGCTTTGTGAACCAAAGTTTAGGTTGGCTCCAATAAAATCTATTTCCTCATTAAATTTATCCTTGGTAATGGATGTCGTTCCGTTTCCTAACATAGCACCTAAAAGCGTTGAAACTCCCGCTTTGTCGCCTTCTAAAATCGGATTGTTATCAATTTGTAAAGTGAAAGAAACTCTTGGAAGCACATGGTTTTCTACCACCATTACCTTTAATCCATTATCTAATTTAAATTGTTCTGGTTTCTTTAATTCAATCTTTGGAGCAGGACCTGCCTTGGGTTGCTTGGTACGGTCTAGTTGTGCGTTGGCATTAAAACCAAATGCGAAGATGAATAAAAAGAAACTTATATGTTTAATATATTTATATCTCATAGCGCTTATTGATTAACAGTTTTTGGTAAGTAATGAATTTCAATTCGTTGATTTGGATTTAGATATTTCTTAACCACATCTTGAATCTCTTGTCTGGTGATTGCCTTATAGGTTTCTAATTCGGTGTTGATAAGATTAACATCACCATAAATCATAAAATATTCAGCCAATGATGAAGCAATCCCCGCAGAGGTAGAATTAGAACTTACAAAATCATTCTCGAATTTGTTCAGGATTTTTTGATAGTCTCTTTCAGATATCAACTCATTCTTCATCTTCGCTACTTCTTCATCCATTTCGGTTAATAACGTATCTAAGGATACATCTCCAATTGGCAACGCAAACAATGCATATACGCCATAATCTTTTAAAGCCAGATTAAAGGCCTGGACTTGTAATGCCTGTTTATTCTCGTCTACTAATTTTTTGTAAAGTTTAGAACTTTTACCATCGCTTAAATAAGTAGAAACCATATTAAGGACATAGGATTCTCTTTCAGTAAAACCAGGAATTCTATAGGCTGCTATAATTGCAGGGATTTGTATGTTAGAATCATAGAACTCAACCTTTTTAGATTTGGTAATCGGTTCTTCCTTTTTAAAATCTCTTTCTGGAGCATTGCCTCTAGGAATGTCCTTGAAATATTTTTTGACCAGATCCTTAGTATCATCGATATCAATATCACCCGCGATGACGAGGGCTGCGTTATTTGGGCCATACCATTTTTTAAAGAACGCATTAAATTCTTCTAATGTCGCATTATCTAAGTCTTCCATTTCTCCTATTAGCTTATTGCCGTAAGGGTGATTTGGAAAAAGATTTTCGGTAATAACGTATAATAATTGTCCGTAAGGCGCATTATCATTTCTTAACCTTTTTTCTTCCTTGACTACTTCATTCTGAGTATCGACTCCAGTTTGGTCAATCACAGGATGAAGCATTCTCTCGGATTCCATCCAAAGAATGGTTTCTAGTGAATTTGATGGATAAGTCTCGTAGTAATAAGTTTTATCGTAATCGGTCCCAGCATTACCGCTTCCGCCGTTAGATGCTTCAATCTTATCCCATTCCCCACGTTTAATGTTTTCAGTACCTTCAAACAAAAGATGTTCAAAAAAGTGAGCAAAACCCGTTCTTTCAGGATTATTATCGCCTCCTAAATCTTTTCCGCCTACATCATACAGAACACCAACCGTAACCACTGGTGCCGTATTGTCTTTATGCAAAATAACATGAAGGCCATTATCTAAATCAAATTCTTTAAAATCCACTTTTTGTGAATAGCCTAGAGCTACCACACAAAACAGCAGGGTTGAAATCAAATTCTTTTTTATCATTTTATAATTTTTATGGGTTATTTCGACGCAGCTAGGTAAAGAAATGCCATGCGGCGATACATGTAGGACAAAAATAGATAAATTGAAGGGTTATGCTCTTAAGGATTTATTAAAAAAGCCTATTAATGTGGTAGATATAGCTGATTTTTCACGAAATTTAATGGTTAGAAAACTACCAACCTTATGAAAAAGATATTTCTTCCTTTACGCTACGGTCTAGCTATAACCGGTATTTTGATTGCCTACTTTTTATTCTTAGCCCTATTTGGGTTACATACTAAACCTGGTTTTAGTCTTTTTAATGGAGTCATTACCGCTTTTGGTATCTATACGGCCATCAAAGAATATAAATTGGAGCAAGGCAAGCGCTTCTCCTATTATAACGGTTTTACCATCGGTGTTCTCACCGGATTTATTTCGACTATCGCATTTACCGCGTTCTTCCTTCTCTATGCAACTGAAATCGACCCATTGTTTTTGGACAAACTTTTAGAGGTTTTTAAAGGAGATTACGATGTGCATATTGGTCTAGTTGCTTTTGTTGTTGCAATAATGGGATTTGCATCTACCGTGGTGCTAACCTTGACTTGTATGCAATATTTTAAAGAAAGTTGGAACACTCCTGAAAAGAAATAATTCATTTGCAGATTAAATATTTAGACGTATATTTGCACCCGCCTTCGCAAAAAGAATTTTTTTGCTGCGGCGGGCAAGTCCAGCATATTAGGGCAAAATTTTTAAGGGTAAGTTCTCTTGAAAACATTATTAAACAACAAATATTTTAATCAAAACGCTATGTACGCAATTGTAGAGATAGCAGGGCAGCAATTTAAGATTGCAAAAGACCAGAAAGTATTTGTCAACCGTTTATCTACTGAAGAAGGAAAGAAAGTAACTTTCGATAATGTTCTTCTAATTGGTGATGGTGACAATATTACAATCGGCGCCCCGGCTATAGGCGGAGCTCTTATCGGAGCGAAAGTCTTAAGACACCTTAAAGGTGACAAGGTAATTGTCTTTAAAAAGAAAAGACGTAAAGGTTACCGTAAGAAAAACGGACACAGACAATATCTGTCTGAAATCGTTATTGAAAGTATCTCAACTTCAGACAAAAAGAAATCTGACGATAAAGATGCCCAAGCTGCAAAACCTGAAGCTCCTAAAAAAGCTGAGAAAGTAGAAAAGGTAGAAGCTAAGAAAATACAGGAAGAAAAAGTTGAAGCTAAGCCAAAGGCAAAAGAAGCTCCTAAAAAAGCTGAGAAAGTAGAAAAGGTAGAAGCTAAGAAAATACAGGAAGAAAAAGTTGAAGCTAAGCCAAAGGCAAAAGAAGAAACTAAAAAAGCTCCAGTTAAAGAAGCAGAACCAGAAACGGTAGCTGAATTTAACAGCGAAAAAGTTCTTGCTAGCATTGGTACAGCTAAAAAAGCTGATGCAGATGATCTTAAAAAAATCAACGGTATCGGTCCAGCTTACGAAAAGCGTTTAAATGAAGTAGGTATCTATACTTACGAGCAAATAAGCAAATTGAAAACCGCCGATAAGGTTGAACTTTCAGTTATCGATGGTATTACCCGTGATAAGATTGATTCTGAAGAATGGGTAGAACAAGCAATTGAGCTTTTAAAAGACAAAAAATAAGTTAATTATAAAAATATAAAACCATGGCTCATAAAAAAGGTGTTGGTAGTTCCAAGAACGGTAGAGATTCAGAATCGAAACGCTTAGGTGTGAAGATTTTTGGAGGTCAAGCTGCTATTGCTGGGAACATCATAGTAAGACAAAGAGGTACAGCACATCATCCAGGTGATAATGTTTATCTCGGAAAAGACCATACATTACACGCTAAAGTAGATGGTGTTGTTAAGTTTGAAAAGAAAAGGGGTGGAAAATCCTTCGTTTCAATTGAGCCAATACAAGCTTAATTCAAAACGTAATTCTATACAAAACCCTTTCTATTTATTTAGAGAGGGTTTTTTCATTTAAATAATCTCCATTTTCTTGAGCAGGAAACTTGCGTTCATATTTTTACAGATTCCTTTCTTAAAGGTATAATCAAAATAGAGTTCGTCATCGATTATCTGTGCGTCGAAATAATAGTTCTTCACATCACTTAAATCTTCTTCTATTTCACATAAGGATAAATCATGCGTCGCGATTAGTCCGGTGGCATTACCATTAACTAACTTTTGAACAAACTTTCTAGATCCGATGGCTTTATCGGTACTATTGGTTCCTTTCAAAATTTCGTCCAAGATGATAAAATAGGGTTCTATTTTAATGGCGTCTACGATAAACTTCAGTCTTGAAAGCTCAGAGAAGAAATAGGAACTTTCGTCCTTTAAAGAATCACTAGTACGCATACTTGTAATTAACTTAACGGGCGAGTAAACGCTTTCCTTGGCACAAACCGGTAGTCCTGTATTTGCCATTACAATATATAAGGAAACAGTGCGCAAGAAGGTGCTCTTTCCTGCCATATTCGCCCCAGTAATAATAAAAAATTCCTCTGGGTGAATGGCGAGGTCATTGTCGATTCTTTTTTCGGTTTTTAATAATGGGTGGCCTAAGTCTTTTGCTTTTATCACGTAACTATCGTCGGTTAGTTGCGGATAATTAAACTGTGGATGATTAAAACCAAAGGTCCCCAAACTTACCTGCGCATCAAAATAAGCAACAACACTAAACCATTCCGGAATAAGTGATTTATTCTTGATAATCCAGTTTTCTACTTTGGTGACATTATAAAGGTCTGCCAAGAAAAAACCGTTGCCAAAGACGCCGTAGATTAGATTGTTGCGATTATCTAAACCATTTAGTGCTGACGCGAATTTCTTAAATAATACCGAAGCCTTTTTATCTGTTTTGAAAAGTCTGTTTCGGTTTTCTTTTAAATTCTCTGTCTTAAATTCGGTTTTTTCAATCTGTTTCATCAAAACAGAATATTGGATTATGGTATCTCTCGCCATATCTGCCGCAACAGACAAATTATTAGTGCCCTTTAAAAACCGCCCGCTTATTATCAAGCCCAAGAAAAACCAATAGGATAATATCGAAATTGACACGATATCTAGAATGGTTAGGGCAATAATGATAAAACTTCCGATTGAAAAGGCTAGGGGCAACCATTTTAACTTAGAACTCAAAAACGGAACATAATCGGTCAGCCAAGCTTCAATCTTACTAGAAGTTGTTGAAACTTTAATCAGCTGTGCATTCGCGGTAAAATCTTGATTCCATTCTGGCATTTCTGCTAATTCCTTGATTGAATCTTGACGCTTTTTAATGCCCTCCACATCATTTGCTAGGAGATATTCAGCTAATTTATCAGCACCAGAACTTATTTTAGTTCGATTTATATATTGAAAAAATGAACCAATTCCGAATAAATCAATGTCTTCACAATAAAAGTGATTTGGGTCTTTATATTTAGTACCGCTAAATAATTCATGATATTTCCCCGCTCCGATTTTGAGTTCTCGTTCGTTGATTTCTAATAGTGCTTCCTTGAAATCGTGCTTTTTCTTTAGGTCGGTGTATTGAGCAAGCAGATAGAGAAAAACAGCTATTCCTACGATAACGATGGCAAATACCACTACGATTGAAGAATAGGTGAAATAAATACCTAATGCAGTGGCCACAAATGCAAGAACTCGTAGAGTACTGTAGGTTATAAGCTTTTTATGCAGTGAGCTTATTTCGCGGGTATATTGGGCAACATTATTTTGATAGTAGGAATTAGTGTCTAACATCTCTTAGATTGAAAGTGTAAAGAAACAAAAATCCTGAGCGTTGGCTCAGGATTTTAATAATTCTATGTGATAAAGCACTATGGCTTTAAGGTTGCTTTTGCTGTAGCCGACAAATATTCTCTATTCATCCTAGCGATATTTTCTAGTGAAATTCCTTTAGGGCATTCAATTTCGCACGCTCCTGTATTGCTACAGTTTCCAAATCCTTCTTCATCCATCTGCTTCACCATGCTTAGTACACGGTCTGTGGCTTCAACTTCTCCTTGAGGTAATAAAGCAAACTGTGAAACTTTTGCTCCAACAAAAAGCATCGCTGATGCATTTTTGCACGCAGCTACACAGGCGCCGCACCCAATGCAGGTGGCAGCATCAAATGCATTGTCAGCATCATGTTTGTTAATTGGGATTGCATTTGCATCAATCGTGTTTCCTGAAGTGTTTATAGATATATATCCACCAGATTGCTGAATCCTGTCAAACGAACTCCTATCGATAATCAAATCTTTTATAACCGGGAAACCAGCGGACCTAAAAGGTTCTATGACGATTGTGTCCCCGTCTTTAAAGCTTCTCATATGCAGTTGGCAGGTCGTAATAAATCTGTCCGGACCGTGAGGTCGTCCATTGATATACAATGAGCAAGAACCACAGATGCCTTCTCGGCAATCATGATCAAACGCCACGGGCTCTTCACCCTTATTGATCAAATCATTATTTAGGACATCGAGCATTTCCAAGAAAGACATATCCGGTGAAACATCATCGAGTTTATAATCAACGATTTTACCTTTG
Organism: Flavobacteriaceae bacterium MAR_2010_188; assembly: GCA_900104375.1. Classification (NCBI taxonomy): domain Bacteria; kingdom Pseudomonadati; phylum Bacteroidota; class Flavobacteriia; order Flavobacteriales; family Flavobacteriaceae; species Flavobacteriaceae bacterium MAR_2010_188. The sequence goes on along the minus strand of LT629302.1, from coordinate 2,849,663 downwards.
TCCTTGGCACCTTTCTGCCTCCATATTTTTAAGTTTAAGTTCATATCTTCACTTAAAGTTATTAGTTAACTGTTAATAGTTATTTGGCACTCTTTGTAAGATAATTTATATATCCATTTAGCAACCTTACACAATCGAAAATAGATTCTCTAATTTGTTTATACCTCTTTTCATCCATATATCCCTCATCACTGGCCGTAATTGTTTGGTCAAGAAGTTCGTATAGTGAGCCCCTAGAAATCCTACAGAATTGAGCATTTTCTTTGAAATGATATCTTCCATAACCTTCTGCAATATTGTGAGTTATTGATCTTGCAGCTCTTCTCATTTGGGAAATTAAATCGAATTTCTCTTCTTCTGGCAAAGATTTAATAAAATCAGAAATCAATAAACGCAGCTCCCGGGATTTAATCCAACACTGCAAATCCTCAAATGTTTTAATTTCACTCAATCCAATTAACTATCAACTTTTAACGAATAACGGGTTCACTATTTATAACTCCGCTCTTTTACCTCAATATTTTCATATTCTAAATTCTCGACATGTAAAATGGCGTCGCTTGGTTCTCCTGTGTATTCCCAGGCGGCTACATACTGAAATTCTGGTCTTCTTAACGCTTCTCCATCTTCAGTTTGATATTCTTCCCTAAAGTGACCGCCGGCAGATTCTTCTCTCGCCAAAGCATCTTTTGCAAAAAGTTCTCCGAGCTCTAAGAAATCTGCAACCCTGGTAGCTTTTGCTAATTCTTCATTATATTCGTCGGCAGTTCCTGGGATCTTTACATCTTTCCAGAACTCTTTTCTTAAGGCTGAAATTTCTCCAATGGCACTTCTTAATCCTTCAGCATTTCTTGCCATTCCACATTTATCCCACATAATCTTACCTAATCGTTTGTGGAAATGGTCTACGGAATGAGTTCCATTATTATTCACCAAATGGTTGATGTTGTCTCGTACATTTTTTTCAGCTTCATCAAATTCCTTGGTTTCAGTAGAAATTTTGCCGGTACGGATATCGCTAGAAAGATAATCGCCGATAGTATAAGGTAGAACAAAATAACCATCAGCCAATCCTTGCATTAGAGCCGAAGCACCCAATCTGTTTGCGCCGTGATCAGAGAAATTGGCTTCGCCGATACAGTATAAACCTTTTACATTGGTCATTAAATTGTAATCTACCCAAAGACCACCCATCGTGTAATGAACGGCTGGATAAATCATCATTGGTGTTTCATAAGGATTCTGATCTACGATTTTCTCGTACATCTGAAATAGATTGCCATATTTATTTTGAATGACTTCTTTTCCTAATTTTTGAATTAAAGCTTCGTCATTTTCATCCAAACCTTTTACGTGAGCTTGCTCTTTACCGTAACGTTTTATGGCGGAGGCGAAATCTAAATAAACCGCTTCGCCGGTCTTGTTTACACCATAACCTTCATCACATCTTTCTTTTGCTGCTCTGGAAGCAACATCCCTAGGTACTAGATTTCCAAAAGCAGGATATCTTCTCTCTAAGTAATAATCTCTTTTATCTTCTGAAAGCTCCGTAGGTTTTAATTTTCCTTCGCGGATTGCTTTTACATCTTCTAAATTTTTTGGTACCCAAATACGACCATCATTTCTAAGCGACTCTGACATTAAGGTCAGTTTAGATTGATGTTCTCCCGAAACCGGGATACAGGTTGGATGGATTTGGGTATAACAAGGATTAGCAAAGTAAGCACCTCTTTTGTGAGCTTTCCATGCAGCAGTTACATTTGATCCCATTGCATTTGTAGAAAGGTAAAATACATTCCCGTAACCTCCAGAACCAAGTACAACGGCGTGTCCCGAATGTCTTTCAATTTTTCCTGATACTAAATCACGGACAATTACTCCTCTCGCCTTACTATCAACCACAACTACATCTAGCATTTCGTGCCGATTGTACATCGTAATCTTACCTCGAGCAATCTGCCGGTTCATTGCAGAGTAAGCGCCCAAAAGTAATTGCTGACCAGTTTGACCTTTAGCGTAAAAGGTTCTAGATACAAGTACACCACCAAAAGAACGGTTATCTAAATATCCACCATAGTCACGAGCAAATGGAACTCCTTGTGCTACGCATTGATCTATAATATTTGTTGAAACTTCTGCCAATCTATAAACATTGGATTCACGTGATCGGTAATCGCCACCTTTTACGGTATCGTAAAATAATCTATACGTTGAATCTCCATCACCTTGATAGTTCTTGGCAGCATTAATTCCACCTTGAGCAGCAATTGAGTGAGCTCTTCTTGGTGAATCCTGATAACAAAAAGCTTTTACATTATATCCCAGCTCCGCTAAAGTTGCAGCTGCAGAACCTCCTGCAAGGCCAGTACCAATAACGATAATATCTATTAGCCTTTTGTTGGCCGGATTAACAAGATTGATTTTGTTTTTATGATTTGTCCACTTTTCTGCTAATGGACCTTTAGGTATTTTAGAATCTAATGCCATATTTTATTGATTAAAGTAATGGAAAAGTGCGATAAAAATAAATCCTGCCGGGATAATGATGGCGTAGGCTTTTCCGATACCCATCATTGATTTTCTGTAGATATTATAAGCTCCTATCGATTGAAATGCAGAGTTGAAACCGTGCAATAAATGAAGGGATAGAAATATAAACGAAACACAGTAAATTATAACCCTCCATAAATCCGCAAATTTATGGTGCATCTCCTCATAATATCTGAAAGTGACGCCGTCCGCGGCCAAACCACTCAGATCACCATCAAAGTACTTAGTGGTAATCTCTGGAAGCCAAAAATCGTAAATATGTAGTCCAAGAAAGGCCAGGATGGTAAGCCCCGTCCAGATCATGTTTCGGCTCATCCAAGATGAATTTGCTTCTCCTCTGTATTTAACGTAGTTTTTTCTTCTAGCGTTGTTATTTCTTATCTCCAGTATAAAGCCCATCACAAAGTGAAAAATAACACCAGCAATAAGAATTGGCTGCAATGTATATTGTACCGCCCAAAAAGTTCCCATAAAGTGGGAGGTTGCATTAAAGGTATCTGGTCCAAAAACCGAGGTAAAATTTATTACAAAATGCTGCAATAAAAATATCATAAGGAAGATGGCCGAAAGCGCCATGGCAAACTTTCTGCCAATTGTAGAATTAAAAATTCCGCTCATATGTCGAAGTTGATTTTAATAGGGTACAAAGGTACGCCTCAGAGGTTTTATAGACAAAAGATATGGTACAAATACATCATTGAAATTTTCAATATTGGTATTTATTGCTAATTATGCGCTATTTGATTTCGAACTTGGTTTCCTTCCCTGCTATTGCAATGGTATAAGTTCCTTTTGGAAGATAATATTTCTTATTATCTGCCTTTTTTATCTCGATTGATGGATTTTCTTTCATCAGTTTCTTTTGAGAATCCTCTGAAATTGAAAGGTCATAATCTATATAATTGAAACCTTTTGCAGCATCGGCATCGATTTCTTTTAAGATAGTTCCTTTATCCGATTTTATCTGAATTTTCTTTTTACCTGAATTCTTTGAATAATAACCAATGTTGATCGATGGCTCAAAGGAATCATACCATTCTCCCCATTTAGAGCCCCATCTAGAAGAACCTCTAACATCATCAACATTAAATACTACCAGGTCTTCATTCATTTTAGATTCATTCATTCCTTGAAGCGCTTCAATATCTGCGATATAAATACTTCTGCCGTGGGTACCTAATAAAAGGTCTTTCTGTCCTGCCTGAACTTTAATGTCGTGCACCGCAACGCTCGGCAGACCACTAGAAAAAGCTTCCCAACTATTTCCCATATTAAATGAAACATACGCACCATTGTCAGTCCCAACATATAGAATATTTTCGTTAGCTGGATCTTCAGTGATAACATTCACTGGAGACATTGGGATGTCATCGCTAATTGACGTCCAAGTATTTCCGAAGTCTTCACTCTTATATAAGTAAACCCTAAAATCATCAGAACGATAACCATTTAATGAAGCATAAACTCTTTCTTTTTTATGTGCCGAAGCGACTACTCTAGATACCCAAAGTTCAGCTGGTAATTTAGTTGAAACATTTTTCCAGCTTGCACCCCCATCCATCGTAACATTTATATTCCCATCATCGGAACCAGTATAGATAAGACCAAACTGAAACGGACTCTCGCTTATGGTAGTTAATGTTCCGTAAGCAACATTTCCTTTTTTACCTCCTTTGGTCAAATCCTCACTTATAGCATTCCAATTATCGCCTTTGTCTAGAGACCTAAATAGTTTATTTGCTCCAAAATAGACGATATCTTGATTGTGGGGAGACAAAAGAATAGGGGACTGCCAATTGAAACGATATGGATTCTCACCTAATTCGTGTTTTGGTTGTATAGATGTTCTTTCATTGGTTTTACGATTTAATCGGTAATAGCTTCCAAATTGAAATCCGGTATAAACAATATTGGCATCGCGATTATCTATCTGTACCTGCATACCGTCGCCACCCATTATACTTTCCCATGGGTATTGTCCACTATCGTACCATCTTGCACTTTCAGTAGCGGTGTGAGGCCCTACCCAAACGCCATTATCCTGTAGTCCGCCATAAACATTATAAGGCTTTTCGTTATCCGTGTTTATAAAATAAAACTGCCCAACGCTTGGAGAGTTATTTTTGATCCAATTTTCGCCGTCGTCATAACTTATATTAATACCACCGTCATTTCCATTTATTAGATGGTTGGGGTTTTTTGGATCGATCCACAATGCGTGATGGTCAGAATGTACATTTGGTCCATCTATCGATTCAAACGTTTTGCCTCCATCCTTAGATTTTAAAATCGGCACCCCGTAAGTGTAAATGTGATCAGGATTTTCTGGAGACACATGCACGTGGCCAAAATAATAACCATAGCTATAATATAAATCTTCTAAAAAGCCATCATGTGTTTTTTTCCAAGACTTGCCGCCGTCTGTACTTTTATAGATTTCGGCTCCGATTACAGGAGAATCAAACAATAGGGCATTGGCATCTTCTAAATATTTGGCAAGGTCAGCAGGTTTAACTGTGTTTCCTTTCACCATATCCTTTACTGATTTAGCCTTATATTTATCTTGAAAGCCGTTATCTTCCAAAAACGTATCTAGTTTAGCATCTTCTAATTTCAAGAATGTTTGCACATCCATATCTTTAAAGTCTTCCTTTGAAAGCCCTCTGGACTCTGCCTTATCATCAGCCTCTTCTCTACGAAACTGGCTATCATGAATTGCATAAACGGTATTGTCATCGTAAACTGCAAACCCTATTCTCCCTACCCCTGTGCCGGTTGGGAAACCACTTTCTGGGGTAGAAATCTTTGTCCAATTATCACCACCATCCGTACTCTTATAAATGGCAGAATTCTCTCCATTGCCATCGAAATTCCATGCTTTTCTATCTTTTGTCCAAGATGAAGCAAACATCACATCAAAATTATTTGGAGAATGCTGCATATCAATGATACCGCTCATGTCATCCACAAAAAGGGTCTGTTTCCAGGATTTTCCTCCGTCTGTAGTTTTGTAAACACCTCGTTCTTTGTTGGGGGAGTATAAGTGACCAGTAACGCCGACCACAACTTCATCAGGGTTATTGGGATTAATCAGGATTTTACCAATATGCTGCGAATCTTTAAGGCCCATATTTTGCCAAGATTTCCCTTTATCGGTAGATTTTAAAATTCCTATTCCGGCGTAAGAAGATCTAGAAGCGTTGTTTTCACCAGTTCCTACCCAAATCGTTCCATTCTTCCAATCAACTGCAATTTCACCTACATTTTGAGTGTTTGTACTATCGATAACCGGCTTAAAGGTTGTTCCATTATTGTTAGTATACCATAAACCTCCCGATGCATAACCAACGTAAAATTCAGTCGAATTATCTGGATTTACATCTAAATCTACTACCCTTCCGCTCATGATTGATGGTCCTATGTTGCGAAAAGGAACATTTTTTACAACGGAATTTTTCTGTTTTTCTGTCTTAACCTCAAGACCCTTCGTAACGGCATCCGACGAAGTGGCTGCGTTTTGGGAATTAATAATGGCGGGTAAAAGAAACAGGGCGGTAACGGCAATTTTTGAAAAGGACATATAATTATTTAGTTTGAAGATATTAAAGGTATAAAATTGAATTTTTAATACATACAACTTTATTCTAATCCATAAAAAAAGCAGCCTAATGGCTGCTTTCTAGATAATTTATCATTCGATAATGATTTTCTTGGTAACTGATTTATCAGCTGATTTTATTTCAAGCAGATAAATGCCGGCATTTAAGGACGAAGTATTTAAAGTTTGTAGTCCGGTCGTGAAATCACTCGATTTTGAAAGTACGTTTCTTCCAAGCATATCGTACATATTGATTGTCTTTAGAGATATGCTATTGCTGCTCTTTATATTTAGGTAGTTGTTTGCGGGGTTTGGATAAATAACGATCGCATCTGCAATCGAATCCTCTGTAGAAAGACTACAAGCAGATGCGGTCATGGTTGCGATACCGCAAATTTGGTTCATACTTTTATTTAGCATGGCCTCAGCGCCAACAATATCATTTGGTTCTGGGGTTCTATTAAAACTGTCGAATCCAATCGCATAATGCATTACAGCTCCTACATCAATAATATGGCCTAGAAGAATCGCATGCCCTAACTCATGAAGCGCAACAGTTTCGAAATCTACCTGAGCATTTGTTGGATTAGCCGCGGTGAAATTCCAATTGATGGATTCATTGAACACTTGATCAATCTCTTCAGCCCAAACATCAAATCCAGGATCGACGGTAGTTGTACAAAAATCGGGATAAGTAAAAGTCGTGGCTAAAACTCCATCTTCAAAATCAGTAACTGCTCCAAATGTCACGACATTCTCACCGTCATTTTCGGCTACATCGGTGGGAGTAGTAGCACCTAGTTTTAAATTTACTCCGGATCCACAAACCCATTCATTCAAAGCTCTACGGTAGGCCGCGGTTGCGTCTGCATTTGTATTAAAATCAGAATTCAAATGCAGTGTGTAGCCACCTTCTCCATTTTGATTATATAATTGAGCGCCCACTTCATCTACCGCAGTGCCAGAACTGTTAACTAAATCGAAATTTAGATGTGCATATAGAATAGTCAAAACATCAGAAAAAAATGTTCTTGTACCACCAGCACTTCTAACCCTTACTTCCCCAGTCCCGGCAAAAGATGGTATTTTAACCCTAATTTGGGTATCGGTCCAGCTAATGATTTGATCTCTATAAGCATCTACATAGACTGGGATAGCAGATGCATTATTGCCACCCGCATCACCATTTTTAAAACCAACAGTCCCCGTAGAGCTACCAAAGTTTGTACCTGAAATTGTTAGAATAATACCAGTCCCAGCAGAGGCGGTAGTTGGAGTGATTGAAATAATATCTGCCGTTGAAGATAATTTTTGTGCATCAGAAGGATTCTCTGGCATTTTAAGCTTAGCGACTTCTTTATAATCCCTCTTTGTTAGAGTCTTTATCTTTTGATAGAATTCGGTTTCAATGTCGTTAAATCTTCTGAATGTATTATAAACAGACTTATTATCTAAATCGTAAGGGTAATATCCTTGTACGGAGCTATACGTATTAAAAAAGGTTTTGTTCTTAGCTATCCCGTCTAAGTTGATCTCTTTGGACTGTAGCATCAATAGACCCACCGTCCCTTTTCGGAATTTTACGCTTGGCGTAACTATTTCTGCCTTAAAGCCAACAGTACCGCCTTGGGTTATCACATTTATTTCTTCGTATGATTCACCTTTAAAAACTTTATAAACCTTTAAGGTATTAACCGTGTAAATATGAGTGTGGGCGGAGTTCCAATAAGATTTCTTTGAAACCAGCTCGGCTTCAACAATATTGGTGGATTTAGAAACTTGTGCTTCTATAGGTATTTCCATAAGCATTTGCCCTTGAGAAGTAAAACTCAAAAAAAGCAGAAATGAAAATAGTGATAGGCGAGTAATTTTTTTCATAGCAAAGTGATGTGTAATGTTTTTCTCAAATATAAGGTTTTTCATTAATTTGATATACCTCAGGAAACTCTTTACCTTTAACCCAAAGCATATTTAAAATGAAATACCAACCGATCGCTAAAGAACTATTTGCCAAAAACCGCAAAGCGTTTATGGCCGAAATGAAACCAAACAGCCTCGCAATATTCAATAGTAATGATATTTATCCGATAAGTGCCGATAGCACTATGCCATTTGAGCAACATCGCGATATTTTTTACTTATCGGGAGTTGATCAAGAAGAAAGTATTCTTGTTCTTTTTCCTGACGCACCAAAAGACAAGCACAAGGAGATTTTGTTTTTAAAGGAAACCAATGACCATATTGCAGTTTGGGAAGGCGAGAAATTAACCAAAGATGCAGCATTTGATACAAGCGGGATAAAAACGGTTTACTGGTTGAATGAATTAGATAAAGTTTTATTCGAGTTAATGACCCAATCAGAAACCGTCTATATCAATACTAACGAGCATTACCGCGCCAATGTTGAAACTGAAACTCGAGAAGCTCGGTTTGCAAAATTGCTTAAGGAAAAATACCCTGCGCATATGGTTGCCAAGAGCAATCCTATTCTTCAGCGTTTACGTTCTGTAAAGAGCGATACAGAATTAAACTTAATGCAAAAAGCCTGTGACATTACCGAAAAAGGCTTTAGGAGAATCCTTCAATTTGTAAAACCTGGAGTTTGGGAATACGAAATTGAAGCAGAATTTATGCATGAATTCCTTAGAAATAGATCAAAAGGATTTGCTTATACGCCTATTATTGCTTCCGGTAATAATGCCAATGTGCTGCATTATGTTCAAAATAATCAGCAATGCAAATCGGGTGATTTAATCCTGTTAGACGTTGGTGCAGAGTATGCAAACTATTCTTCTGATATGACTAGGACTATTCCAGTTTCAGGGAGATTTACAGAAAGACAAAAACAGGTTTACAATGCAGTAAATCAGGTAAAGGACGAAGCAACCAAAATGTTGCGACCCGGCGTTATGTGGGAAAAATACCATGTTGAAGTTGGAAAACTAATGACTTCAGAATTATTGAAGCTTGGTCTGCTAGATAAGTCGGATGTAAAAACCGAGGATAAGGATCGGCCGGCTTATAAAAAGTATTTTATGCATGGCACTTCACATCATATCGGTTTAGACACTCATGATTATGGATTGTTGTATGAGCCAATGCAAGAGAATATGGTTTTTACAGTAGAACCTGGAATTTATATTCCTGAGGAAGGTTTTGGGATTAGATTAGAAGATGACGTGATAATCCAAAAATCTGGAGAACCGAAAAACTTGATGAAAAATATTCCTATTGAAGCTGATGAAATTGAAGAAATTATGAACCGATAGGTCGTCGGTATTTTTCAATAATCAAAACTGCGATAAATACAGTGAAGGCTGGTAATACCCAGCCTAAACTGTAGTTCGCTAACGGAATTATCTCTATTACGTTGGTCAAATTTTCAGGGGGGATTACAAACTTTAAAAAATCAGGGATACTGAATAAAAATGTTGTGAGAACTACGGCTTTAAATAAAAGTGGACTGCCAATTTTCTGAGGTAAAACGTTTAGGAAAATTAAAACTATCGTTATCGGGTAGATAAACATTAATGCAGGTAGTGCAAAGTCTATGATGAATTCTACGTTATAACTGCCAATGATTACCCCAATAATACATCCGCAAATTGCCGTAATGGTGTAAGCCAATTGAGAATCGTCAAATAATTTCCTAAAATAATCTGAAGTCCCCGTTACAATACCCACCGCCGTCGTAAAACAAGCTAAAGCCACAAGAACGCTCAAGAACGAATTACCTATCGCTCCCAAGGTGTTTTTGCTTATTTGAGTAAGAATCTCAGTTCTTGTGATTTCTTCACTAAAATTCTGGCCAAAAGTAGCTCCACAATAAATTAGCCCAGTGTAAATGATAAGTAATCCAAGGCCAGCAATGATACCAGCTTTGGTTATAAGCTCTCTTTTATTTTCGAATGAAGATGAATCCTTCAAGTTAATTGAAATTACAATAACAGCCCCAACCACAACTGCACCAATAGCATCAAAGGTTTGGTAACCTTCCAAAATTCCGGTGGTTAAAACATCCAGATTAGAAGTGCTTTGATCTACAATAGTTAAAGTTGAAGCATTTACGATTCCGAGAACGATAATAATGCTGAGAATAATAATGATGAAAGGCGTTAAAAACTTCCCGATAATATCTAGTATTTTCGAACGGTTCATCACGAACAATAATACCAAGGCAAAGTAAATGCTGCTAGTAAGTAAAGAGCTCGATTCAAAATAAGGATTTATGGCCATTTCATGAGTTACAGAAGCCGTTCTAGGGGAAGGTATTGTTATAGAAATTGCATAAACAATGATGCAATAGATGCTAGAAAAAATAGGGGAAACTTTTTTGCCGAGGTCATACATAGTGCCCTGGACTCTTGCGTGAGCAATAATTCCTAAGATTGGGATGAGCACTGCGGTGATCGCAAAACCAAGGACCACCAAGGGCCAATTATTACCAGTTGCAAAACCCAAGAAAGGTGGAAGGATTAAATTTCCTGCTCCAAAGAAAAGCGAGAAAAGCGCGAAACTTGTTACTAGTATCTTTTTAGTTCCGGACATCTATAATTTATCTTTGCGCAATATAGGATTAATATGAATTTAGATTATAAAGGAACTTCTGTTTTTTACGATGTGATAGGAGAGGGAGAAACCATTGTTTTTCTTCATGGTTTTTTGGAAAACTCCACCATGTGGAAAGAGATTACCCAAGAGCTTAAGAGCGATTTTCAAGTCATAATCATTGATTTGCCGGGGCATGGTAATACGGGCAATTATGGAGAAACCCACAGTATGGAAATGATGGCAGCAGTGGTAAAACATATTCTGCAACACTTAAAGGTGAACGCTGCCACGATTGTAGGTCATTCCATGGGAGGGTATGTAGCATTAGCACTTGCAGAGGCCGACCCAAATTATTTTAGAGGTTTGATCCTCATGAATTCTAGCGCCCTAGATGATAATAGAGAAAGGAAAGAAAACAGAGATAGAGCTATAAAGCTCATAAAAAAAGACAAGGATCTATTTATAAGTATGTCCATTAATAATTTGTTTGCGGCTGAGAACCGAGAAATATTTATAAAAGAGATTGAGGATTTAAAACAGCAAGCCTACGAAATGACTACAGAAAATATTATTGCTGCTATCCGAGGAATGAAAATCCGTAAAAATAGGGTTGATGTGCTAAATTCTCTAAAATGTAAAAAATTGGTGGTATTAGGTTTAAAAGATGAGGTGTTAACACTCCAAGATCAAAGGAATTATTTAAACGATAAAAATATCAGAATTCAAGTTTTAGAAGGCGGACATATGTCTCAAATTGAAAATAATAAAGAATTGACTTACTTATTAAAACACTTTAACGAAAAATAATGACTTTTTAACAAGTTTTCTTTACATTTATTATAAGTTAGAATTCTCAAAACAAAAAAGCCATGAGCAAATCTACGCCAAACAAACAGAATTCGTTTAAAATCATATGCGACCTATTTGGCCATAAATATGAAGTTTCGAAAAAAGTCACCTCGCACGTTAAAGAATATACTTGCAGGTGTTGCAACAAACAATTAACTACAGATAGCAACGGAAATCTTATTGCACTTACTCCAAAATTTCAGGAAATAAATTCCCTATTAGAGCAAATGTACATGAGAAGAAGATTAAGGATTAAAGAAGCGACTTTTGCAACTGCCATTTACCCGCCGCTCCAATCCGCATAAAATTTCTTGTAAATTAGTTGTTTTCCTTAAAGGAGTTCCATCCTTGGGCGATTATTTCAACTTTAGAATTTCCTCGGGTAACCAAATGATTTCCACTTGCCTTATCGGTTACATAACCAATCACAGTTAGATTAGGATTACCTTTTATCTTCGGAAAGTCTTTTTGGTCTATCGTAAATAATAATTCATAATCCTCACCACCATTTAAAGCAATCGTGGTACTATCTACATTAAATTCTTCGCAGCTAGAAATTACTTGAGGGTCCAAAGGAATTTTATCTTCGTACACTTCAATCCCAACCTCGCTCTGCTTGGATAAATGTAAAATCTCGGAAGAAAGTCCATCACTGATATCGATCATAGACGTTGGTTTTACTTTAAGATCAGCAAGCAGTTTAATGATATCCTTTCTGGCTTCAGGTTTTAACTGCCTTTCAATGATATAAGTGTAAGCATGCAAATCTGGTTGATTATTAGGATTCACCTTAAAAACTTCTTTTTCACGCTCTAAAACTTGAAGGCCCATATAAGCGCCGCCCAAATCGCCAGTGACCACCAACAAATCAGATTCTTTAGCCCCATTTCTATAAACGATATTTTTCTCTTCCGCAAAACCAATGGCGGTTATAGAAATAATGAGTCCAGTTGTAGAAGATGTGGTATCGCCGCCAACAACGTCGACCCCGTAAAGTTCTGCTGCATGTTCGATACCAACATAAAGTTCTTCAACAGCTTCTAACGGAAATCTATTTGACAGAGCGATGGAAACCGTAATCTGAGTAGCAGCAGCATTCATCGCGTACACATCAGAGAGATTGACCATCACCGCTTTATATCCTAAATGTTTGAGTGGAACGTAGCTCAAATCAAAATGAACATTTTCTATCAGCAAATCTGTTGTAACAACAGTCTGTCCTTGTTTTAAATCCAATACCGCAGCATCGTCGCCAACACTTTTAATGGTAGATTTATGCTTGACCTTGAAATTCCTTGTGAGATGGTCTATAAGTCCAAACTCGCCAAGTTCGCTCAAGGATGTACGCTGCTCATTTTTATCTTCTATCATTTTGCAAAGGTAAGGATATGGTTATAATTGCGACAATCGAGTATCGCAATTAGTCTAAAAGAAGCACAAAATTATCCATCGAATAAATACGGCCGAACATCAACAATCCCTATAGCTATATATCCTAATATAATGTTAGCTATCCTTGATAAACCTTTGTTATGTTGTATATTTGCTGTCTATTTAGACCTAATCTACATAACAAATGATTAAAGTTTCTGAAACTGCCAAAAAGAAAGTAGTCGAACTGATGCATGAGGACGGCTATAGCGCCGATACTGATTATGTTCGCGTTGGTGTAAAGAGCGGAGGATGCTCTGGGTTATCATATGATCTTAAATTCGATAAGAATCAAGATGAAGGTGATAAGGTTTTTGAGGACAATGGTGTAAAAATCATCGTCGATAAAAAGAGTTTTCTTTATTTGATAGGGACTACTCTAGAATATTCGGGCGGACTTAACGGAGCCGGCTTTGTGTTTAATAATCCTAATGCCAACAGAACTTGCGGTTGTGGCGAGTCTTTTTCATTATAAAATAATTTTATGCCAAAATATACAGAGGACGATTTAAGGGAAGAACTAAAGACCAAAGAATATGAATATGGTTTTTATACAGATATTGAATCCGATACTTTTCCGATTGGTCTTAACGAGGATATTGTAAGAGCGATTTCTCTTAAAAAAGGTGAACCGGAATGGATGACCGATTGGAGGCTAGAAGCGTTTCGCTACTGGCAAGGAATGACTGAGCCAACTTGGGCAAATGTCAATTATAAAAAACCAGATTTTCAGGCGATATCTTATTATTCAGCACCCAACAGCAAACCTAAATACGATAGTTTAGATGAGGTTGATCCAGAACTTTTGGCAACATTCAATAAGTTAGGCATTTCTTTGGATGAACAAAAAGCTTTGTCTGGCGTGGCGATGGATGTGGTTATAGATTCAGTTTCTGTGGCGACAACCTTTAAAAAGACGCTTCTAGAAAAAGGAATTATTTTTTGTTCCATCAGTGACGCTATAAAAGATTACCCAGAACTTGTTAGAAAATATATAGGGAGCGTTGTTCCTCAACGCGATAATTTCTATGCCGCCTTAAATAGCGCAGTATTTAGTGACGGTAGTTTCTGCTATATTCCTAAAGGCGTAAGATGCCCAATGGAACTTTCAACTTATTTTAGAATTAATCAAGCGGGAACTGGCCAGTTCGAAAGAACTTTGGTAATTGCGGACAAAGGCAGCTATGTAAGTTATCTTGAAGGATGTACCGCCCCGAGCCGTGACGAAAATCAACTTCATGCTGCAGTTGTAGAACTGATAGCTTTAGATGACTCAGAAATTAAATATAGTACGGTTCAAAACTGGTTTCCTGGGGATGCTAAAGGAAAAGGTGGGGTTTACAATTTTGTAACTAAGCGAGGCATTTGCGAAAAGAACGCAAAAATTTCTTGGACCCAAGTTGAGACCGGATCGGCAATAACCTGGAAATATCCTTCTTGTATCTTAAAAGGAGATAATTCGGTGGGCGAATTTTATTCTATCGCCGTAACCAATAATTACCAACAGGCAGATACCGGAACTAAAATGATTCATCTTGGTAAAAACACCAAGTCTACTATCATTAGTAAAGGAATATCGGCTGGAAAATCACAGAATTCCTATAGAGGATTGGTTCAAATTAATTCTAGAGCCGACAATGCGAGGAACTTTTCGCAATGCGATAGTCTTCTTATGGGAAATGATTGCGGTGCACATACTTTTCCTTATATCGAAGTGAAAAATAAAACCGCCCAGATAGAACATGAAGCAACAACCAGTAAAATTGGTGAGGACCAGATTTTTTACTGTAACCAACGAGGTATCGATACAGAGAAAGCTATCGCTCTAATAGTAAATGGATTTAGCAAGGAAGTCTTGAATAAACTTCCGATGGAATTTGCCGTAGAAGCACAAAAATTACTTGAAATAAGTCTTGAAGGCTCGGTCGGATAACAAATATCTGCGAAAGCAGATATCTTAATAATGCCTCTTTAGATATATAATCAACGAAAACATAAAATAAGTAATACGATATATGAAGACACAACTATCAATAATCATTTTAGCTTTTTTATCAATAGTATCTTGTAAAAACGACAAAGCGAATATTGAGCAGGATACCGTGGTGGAAGAAAATGTTGAGGTTGAAGAACCACAGCTTAAGCTTTACACATTAGACGGAGGTACGGTACAAGTCAATAAACTAGAAGTTTTTTCTCAAGGAGATAGATATAAAGGAGAATCGAGAGAATTTGCTGATCCTATCTACGTGATTGAACATCCAAAAGGAAGAATTTTGTGGGATGCTGGCCTTGCAGAAGGTTTAGTAGGTCAAGAACCTTTTACTACTCCAGATGGTGCATTTACCGTTTCTAGGAAAGATTCAATAGAGAGTCAGTTGCAAACACTGAATCTAACTCCGGCCGATTTCGATTATTTAATATTGTCGCATACTCATTTTGACCATTCGGGTTCTGCTGCCAAGTTTAAGGACGCGACCTGGATCGTGCAAGAAAAAGAGTATGATTTTGTGACAAGTGAAGAAAATCAAAAAAATGATCCAGATACCTTCAACGCAATTAAGGGATTAACCAAGATTCAAAAAATTAATGGTGACTATGATGTTTATGGTGATGGAAAAGTGGTGATTAAATTCACACCGGGACATACTGCCGGTCATCAGTCTTTGTTTTTAGATTTAGATGAAGAAGGTCCGATTATTTTATCTGGAGATCTTTATCATTTTGAAGAAAACCGTACGGATCGAGTTGTGCCAAGTTTCAATTATAGTGTTGATGAAACTTTAAATAGTATGAATGCCTTTGAAGCTTTCGCGAATGAGAAAAATGCTAAGGTATATATTCAGCATTCAACTAAGGACTTTAATGCTATGCCTAAAGCTCCAAAACCATTACAATAAAAGTCATGAAGGGGAGTGCACTTTTTCTTTTAGCAGCCTTAGTAATATTCAGCTGTAAAAATGAAAACTCTACTACAGTAGAAGATAATTCTGTGGTTGAAAATGATTCAATTCGAACAGCAAAACAGAGCGATGGACTGATTATGTTCACCGGTAAGTTTATATATTTTGCAGATGCAGCAGTTTTGCAGACCGATGATAATACTATGTACGGTGTTGTGATTAACGAAAAAATGCACGAATTGGCAGATATTGTGAAAAAGTATAAAAAGGAAGATACCGATTTTGTTCCGGTTGCCGTAAGAGGTATCCGCATTGCAAAAGCAGATGGAGAAGAAGGATGGCCGTACAAGGTCGATATTAAAGAAATAGTAGACGTTTATAAACCTAATCCAGAAGACGACGAAGTCATTAAATTATATTAACCAAGATGTTAGAAATTAAAAACTTACACGCAAGTGTAGAAGATAAATCAATATTAAACGGTATAAACCTTAAGGTTAATGCTGGTGAGGTACATGCCATAATGGGACCAAATGGTTCTGGTAAAAGTACTTTGGCCAATGTAATCGCTGGCAAGGACGAATATGAAGTAGAACAAGGAGAGATATTTTTTGAAGGAGAAAATATAATTGAAGATGCCGCTGAAGAACGCGCTCATAAAGGTATTTTTCTTTCTTTTCAGTATCCTGTTGAAATTCCTGGCGTAAGCGTTACCAACTTTATGAAAACGGCCATCAACGAGACCAGAAAAGCCAAAGGGCTTGAAGATATGCCTGCCAATCTTATGCTTAAATTAATTAGAGAAAAATCAGAACTTTTAGAAATCGACAGAAAATTTCTTTCACGTTCATTAAATACTGGATTTTCTGGTGGTGAAAAAAAGAGAAATGAAATTTTCCAAATGGCGATGCTAGAGCCTAAACTCGCCATTTTGGACGAAACTGATTCCGGCTTGGATATCGACGCTTTAAGAATTGTTGCCAACGGAGTAAATAAATTAAAAACCAAGAACAACGCGGTAATCGTTATAACGCATTACCAAAGGTTATTAGATCATATTGTTCCAGATTTTGTGCACGTCCTGCATAACGGTAAGATTGTAAAATCCGGTACCAAGGAATTGGCGCATGAGCTAGAGGCAAAAGGATACGATTGGATTAAGGAAGAAGCTGTTAAGCAGTAAATACAGTTGGCAGTATCTGCTTACTGCTATTGCAAACTGTGAACTGCAAAGTGCAAACTCAACTGCTCCTGCTAAATGCAAACTAATAAAATATGGATTTAAAAGATAAATTAATCAGCTCATTTTTAGCATTCGAGAATCAGGTCGATTTAGATTCGCCTGTTCACGATATTAGAAGTGAAGCCATTAAAGAATTTGAAAACCAAGGTTTTCCCACTAAAAAGTTGGAAGCTTGGAAATATACCAGTCTTAATAAAGTTTTAAAGCCAGACTACAGCGTTTTTCCGAAACAGGATAATGCTTTAGAATATAGCGATGTAAAACGGTTTTTCTTGGATGACATCGATACTTACAAAATCGTTTTTATCGATGGTAAGTATTCTTCAAATTTATCTCAAACCACGCACGATGGCATTGATGTTTGTCTAATGTCTTCTGCCTTAAGTAAGCCGAAGTATCGACCAATCATCGAGAACTATTTTAACCAAGCCGCCACAAAAGATAGTCTGTCTGCACTAAACACAGCTTTCTCTGTGGAAGGCGCCTACATACATATCTACAAAAATAAATCAGTAGAAAAGCCGATACAAATCGTACATTTTTCTACGGGTAATGAAGCTGCTTTGATGCTTCAACCTAGAAATCTGATTGTGGTAGACGAGAATTCTCATGTTCAGATAATCGAAAGACACCAAAGTCTTACTGAAAATCCTGTGCTTACCAACAGCGTAACCGAGATTTTTGCCGACAAAAGAGCGATTATAGATTATTATAAAATTCAGAATGATAAATCGCAGGCTACGTTAATTGACAACACCTTTATTAAGCAGAAAGAGCAGAGCAATGTTTTAGTACACACATTTTCATTTGGTGGAGAGTTAATCCGTAACAACCTCAACTTTTATCAAGAAGGAGAACGTATCGATTCAACCTTAAAGGGGATCACGATTATAGAAAACAAACAGCACGTAGACCATAACACTTTAGTACACCACATTGAACCTAATTGCGAAAGCCACCAAGATTACAAAGGGATTTTCGACGATAGTTCTACCGGGGTTTTCAATGGAAAGGTAGTCGTGAATAGAGAAGCGCAAAAGACCAATGCTTTTCAGGCTAACAATAACATTTTATTGAGTGACAAGTCTTCAATCAATACAAAACCTCAATTAGAGATTTTTGCAGACGACGTTAAATGTTCTCACGGTTGTACCATTGGTCAGCTAGATAGCAGCGCGATGTTTTATATGCAGTCGCGAGGTATTCCGCAGAAGGTAGCGAAAGCGTTATTGATGTATGCATTTACCGATGATGTGATGCGTTCAGTAAAAATACCAGAACTTAAGCACCGAATCAACAAGATTATTGCTAAAAAGCTCGGAGTAGATATTGGGTTTGAACTATAGACAATCCACTCGTATAATTATTTATTCCTTAGGAAAGTTGTCGCTTTGCCTCTTGATATTTTCCAAAGAAAAATAGTGGCAGCGATCCCGCAAATAACACAAATAGTCCAACAATTAGCAGTATATATGCTCCTGGCCAGTGCATTATTTTGAATAATACTCCAAGAATTATTGATCCAAAGGCAATACACGATAATAAATAAAGCCATGCTTTGCTACGTAGTTGGGCGCTCGCATACTTTTGCAGTTTTGTCTCTAGTTGCAGGTGCTTAAAACTCGAATATCCTCCAAACTTTTAAAGGGCTTCTTCAAATAGTATTTGAAAATCATCTCCATTGTGATTTTCTATGTAGGTAGATATATGGTCTACCAAATCTTGCCTCAAGTCTGTAGAGTGTATACCGTACAGCTTTAAGCTCTTGTCCATAAAGGAATAATGTTCATCGTTTAATTTCATGATAGAAAAATATTTAAAGGTTGCTTGTGCTAAACTATTTTATAAGCTTTGGAGGTGAAAATATTAAAATCAGAGTATCAATAAAGTCGCTCATTTCATTGGTCACTTCCGAGACCTTCCCATGCCCATTTTTTGTGACTGTGTAATATTTCCTAACGCGTTTGCCGATATACATTTTCTCAGTTTCTAAAATTCCTTGATTTTCCAATTTATGAAGGATTGGATATAACGCTCCTTCCGAAATATCAATTTTCCCGGAGGTAATTTTTCTAACTTCTTGGGTGATTTCATATCCGTACATTTTAGGCCTTTCACTGAGCATTTTCAAAATGATTGGTTGTAGGGTACCTTTAGTTAATTGCTTGTCATACATATTACAAACATACATTTTATATAAATGCATTCGAATAAATTTGTAAAAATTTTATAACTTCTTGTTTTCAGTCTTAATTTATAAGAATAGCTTGTAACTTTGCCGATATGTTCGACGTAAATAAAATAAGAGAAGACTTTCCGATACTTTCTAGGGAAATCAAGGGCAAACCTTTGGTCTATCTAGATAATGCAGCCACCTCGCAAACTCCAAAACAAGTTATCGATGTTATTGTAGATTATTATTCGCGCTATAATGCTAATATCCATCGGGGAGTTCATTACTTAAGTCAACAAGCGACTGATGCTTATGAAGAAGCGCGGATAAAGATTCAAAAACATTTTAATATTGAGAATAGCTACCAAGTGATTTTTACTTCTGGTACCACACATGGTATAAATTTAATTGCAAGCGGATTTTCTGATATACTTAAAAAGGGCGATGAGGTCTTAGTTTCAGCTTTAGAGCACCATAGTAATATTGTTCCTTGGCAAATGCTTTGTGAACGAACAGGAGCAATTTTAAAGGTGATTCCAATCAATCAAAATGGAGAACTGATTATGTCGGAATACGACAAACTTATAAATGGTAAAACCAAATTGGTTTTTGTTAATCATATCTCCAATGCATTAGGAACTATAAATCCGATTAAAGAAATTATAGACAAAGCTCATAATGTAGGTGCAGCGGTTCTAGTAGACGGCGCACAGTCTGCTCCTCATTTAAAACCAGATTTGCAGGCATTAGATGTTGACTTTTATGTGGTTTCGGCACATAAGATGTGCGGGCCTACCGGGGTCGGTATGCTATATGGTAAACAGGAATGGTTGAAAAAGTTGCCGCCTTACCAAGGGGGTGGAGAAATGATTGCTGAGGTAACCTTCGAAAAAACGACTTACGCTGATCTTCCACATAAATTTGAAGCTGGCACGCCCAACGTTTGTGGAGGAATTGCTTTTGGTGCGGCAATCGATTATATGAATGAAATTGGTTTTGAAAATATTCACGAGCAAGAGGAAAAGCTTTTGGAATATGCTACTACAGAACTAATCAAGATTGAAGGTCTAAAAATTTATGGTACTGCAAAAGAAAAGGCATCCGTCATCTCCTTTAATATTAAAGGTTTACATCCCTACGATGTAGGCACTTTGCTAGATAATATGGGCATTGCCGTAAGAACAGGTCATCACTGCGCCCAACCAATCATGGATTTTTACGGGATACCAGGAACGATACGCGCTTCTTTTGCATTTTATAACACAATCGAAGAAGTAGATATTCTTGTAGATGGTTTGAAGAAGGCGGTTAAAATGCTTTCTTAATTTAAAGGCTCACAACTTTTGTTTTAACTATTTTCCAATTTTTTTTCTTTTAAAAGGTAATGATTTTATCTTTTGGTTTTCAATTAAATGGTTTCACATTTTGGTGCTTTATATTATAGACACAATTTTTTGAAGTTGAAGTAAATCATCAAATTTGTTAATGTTTTTCCCAATAAAGCGTTAAATATTTCTTAAAGACTTATATATTGAGAAAAATTTTAACCTAATAATTAATAATTATGAGAAAAATCTTCTTAAGCTTTGCTGCTTTAGCATTAATCTTAACAGGTTGCGAAAGTGACAATTCCCCCAATTCTGATACACAAGAAAGTGTTGATATGTCCGATTTCTATTTATATACGGATGCCGATATAGATGAAACATCTAGAGTTGCAGCCAGTGAGAAATCCTGTTATTCTATGGTCAATCTAAACCGACTATTAAGGGAGAATCCAGGATTGTACGATAAAATGTATGATATTGAATTAAATACCAGAAAATCAATAAACGCAAAGAAACCTGATGGAACTCCAGGAGGAGGTAACGGCGGTGGTGATACTGGCGGTGGCGGAACCGTAACCCCTTCAACTTATGCGCCAGTAACCATTAATGTGGTGGTGAATATTTTAGAAACCAGTTCCGGGGCTGTTAGTAATAGTCAGATTACTTCACAGATTGCTATTTTGAATGATGATTTTAATGATACTAATCCAAATCGAAATAGCGTACCATCATATTTCGCAGATTACAGAACCGATGCTTCTGTGAATTTTAATCTTGTAAAGACGGTAAGAAAAACGTCGTCTAGAACCTCTTGGGGTACAAACGATGAGATGAAAAAGAGCAGTGCAGGTGGAATAGACCCAACAGATACTGCAAATAACCTAAATATTTGGGTTTGCGAAATAGGCGGTGGTATTCTTGGCTACGCTCAATTTCCAGGTGGACCTGCTGCTACGGACGGAGTGGTAATTGGTTCCGATTATTTTGGTAATACAACTGCTGGTGGCGTCTATGGTAAAGGAAGAACCGCAACTCATGAAGTTGGTCACTATCTTAACCTAAGACATATTTGGGGTGACGGTCGTTGCAGACAAGACGATTTTGTAGCTGACACCCCATCTTCGGACGGACCAAACTATGGTTGCCCAGGAGAAACTACTAACTGTAGTTCTATAGACATGACCATGAACTATATGGATTATGTTTACGATGATTGTATGTATATGTTTACCCACGGCCAAAATGATAGAATGCATTCTATTTTTGAAGCTGGTGGTTCTCGAGTTGACTTAGTGAACTAAGTCTTAAATAAACTAATTTTTAAAGACGCCTTTTTGGCGTCTTTTTTGTTTACATTAATTCTTATTTAAAATCTTAATATGAAAGTATTTCTACTGATAACCACGAGTTTGGTTCTATTTTTAAATTGCAAGAACAATTCAACGCCAACGGCAAAATATGATGCTATTCCTTTAAATAAAAATGAAATGTCCGACGCACAATCCTTAATCGACACCGTTATCTACGAAGCGACCACAAGAGGATATTTTGAGAAGATTATCATCGTAGAAAATAAAGCGTCCTATACTAATCAAAGAAATGAGGCTGAGGCTCAATATCATAATTTTGATAATAATCTTTGGGTGAGTTTGGTTGAAGAAATCGATAGCGTTGGTGCATCAAAAATATCAAATTTTGAAGCTCCTTCTAAAGACCACCAATTTGATGGAGCCGCAATGGCAAATCTCGAAATTCACTCTAAGGATTCAATCTACAGAACCCAAACATTCGACAAGGGTAATCCGCCTAAAGAACTGAATTCGATATACAAAACGATTCAAACTATTAAAGAAAGCATCCTCAAACAATAGATATATCGTATCTTTGCGGAAAGATTTTTTTAATGACGATAGGAGAAATTCAGCAAGAAATAATAGAAGAATTTGAGATGTTCGAGAATTGGGAAGAGCGCTATCAATATATGATAGACCTTGGCAAATCGCTCCCCTTAATCGAAGACCAATTTAAGACTGAAAATAATATCATTAAAGGATGCCAAAGTAAGGTTTGGGTACATTCTGAGATGGAAGATCAGAAAGTTCTTTTTACCGCAGACAGCGATGCCATTATTACCAAAGGAATTATCGCCATTTTAATCCGCGTCTTTTCCGGTCAGAAGCCTAATGACATTATCAACGCCGATACTGATTTCATCGATAAAATCGGTTTAAAAGATCATCTCTCACCAACCAGGGCAAACGGTTTGGTAAGTATGATAAAACAAATAAAAATGTATGCCATCGCATACCAAACACAAATAGACTAATATGGACACGACGATAGACACTAACGCACTTGGAGAAAAAATAGTAAGGGTTTTAAAGACCATTTACGATCCAGAAATTCCAGTAGATATTTATGAGCTAGGATTGATTTATGATGTGATGGTAAATGAAGATATGGACGTAAAAATCTTGATGACTCTTACCACACCAAATTGTCCTGTTGCAGAGTCTTTGCCATTAGAGGTAGAAGAAAAGGTAAAATCATTAAATGATGTAAAAACTGCTGAAGTTGAAATTACTTTTGACCCGCCTTGGACCCAAGACCTAATGAGCGAAGAAGCAAAGTTAGAGCTCGGCATGCTATAGCCGAAAATTTTTAAATGCCTAGAACTACACCAAAATCCTTAACCGATAATCAAAAGACCAGCTTTAAATCTTCTTTTAAAGCTCTAGTTTTTATCCCGCGATTTTTTAAAGAAATATGGAGAACCAACAAATCCATGTTTCTGCTTTCTGCATTTTGTAGGTTAATTGGTGCATTGTTACCCGTGGTAATTCTTTGGGTCGGCAAAATCATTATCGACGAAATTGTTCTACAGGCTGGGATAGACAATTCTGACCTTTCCCGACTTTGGACTTATGTAGCAATAGAATTTGGCTTGGTGGTGGTTTCAGATTTAATGAGCCGCGCAATCACGCTTACCGACAGCTTACTGGGTGATTTATATTCTATAAAAAGTTCGGTAACGATAATAAAAAAGACCAATGAAATAAATATTAGTCTTTTAGAAGATTCTGAATTCTACGATAAATTAGAACGGGCCAGAACCCAGACTACAGGGAGAGTTGGGTTAATGTCTAATGCGCTGGGTGAACTTCAAAGTCTTATATCTATTAGTACTTTAATCGCTGGTCTAATTTATTTTGAACCGGTGTTGATCGTGCTTTTGGTAATCAGCATTATTCCTTCCTTTATCAACGAGATTTATTTTAGTCAACAGCAATATAGCTTGGCGAGAGGCTGGACTGCCGAAAGGCGAGAACTCGATTACCTGAGATTTATCGGTGCAAACGATAAAACCGCAAAGGAAATAAAGCTCTTTGGTCTTACCGATTTTGTGGTAGATCGATTTAAAAATCTCTCTGAAGATTATTATCAGCTCAATAAAACCTTGGCTTTAAAACGTTCTTCTTTAGGATTTTTATTCAATGTTCTGGGTTCTGTTAGTTATTACGGCGCCTATGTTTTTATTATTTACCGGGTAATTTCTGGAGTCATAACTTTAGGTGAATTAACCTTTCTCTCTGGTGCGTTTAACCGCTTAATGCGAAACCTTCAAGAGTTCTTTTCAAAATTTACCAGGATTACTGAGAGTTCTTTATATCTGGCAGATTACTTCGACTTTATAGATATTACGGTAGAACCAGAAGATGTTGAAGATATTCCATTACCAGTGGTGATACAGACCGGATTTGAATTTAAGGATGTTTACTTTTCTTATCCCAATTCAGATAACATTATTTTGAAGGGAGTAAGCTTCAAAATAAAAGCTGGAGAGAAAATGGCGTTTGTTGGTCAGAATGGTGCTGGTAAAACTACTCTTACTAAGTTGCTGTTGCGTTTTTATGAACCAACTTCGGGACAGATTCTGTTAGACGGCACTCCTATTTCTAGATTCAACAAAAGCGAATACCAACAATATTTTGGAGTGATTTTTCAAGATTTCTTTAGGTATGAATTTACAGTGCGCGAGAATATTGCAATCGGCGATATTAAGGAAATCGACAATCAAGAAAAGATTGAAGAAGCAGCGCGATTAAGTTTGGCCAACGAGGTGATTTCAGACTTAAAAAGAGGATACGACCAACAACTTGGCAAACGATTTTCTAAGGGTCAAGAACTTTCAGGCGGGCAATGGCAAAAAGTTGCTTTGGCAAGAGCTTATATGAAGGATGCTAAAGTGATGATATTGGACGAGCCAACTTCGGCCTTAGATGCAAAAGCAGAAAGCGAAGTATTTGAAAGATTTATTGGTCTTACCGAAAACAAGACCAGTATTATTATTTCGCATAGATTTAGTACCGTAAGGCAGGCAGACAGGATTGTGGTTTTAGAAGATGGGAAGATCATAGAAATGGGAACCCATGAAGAATTAATGCTTGAGCCTAAGTTGTACGCCAAATTATTTAAGTTACAGGCCGAAGGATATAAATAAAGAACTTGTATTTTTGCACTATGCAAGAAGAAATTGTTAATAGAGTTGCGCTAAGTAAGCTAATAGTCATAGACTTAGAGGATTATTATCCTGTAGGACAGCGTATTTTATTTGATCTTAGCGAATGGCTGCACGAAGGTTTTGTTCTTCGCGAAAAAGAATTCAGAGAGAGGATAAAAACCCACGACTGGGAGAAATATACTGACGCCTTTGTAGCCATCACTTGCAGTTCTGACGCTATAGTTCCTACTTGGGCATTTACTTTAGTGAGTCTAAGTATGGCGCCCTATGCGAAAGTCGTAATCAGTGGGAATCTTATAGATTTAGAGAGCTCCTTATACAAGGATATTATTAATAAAATAGATATTGAACCTTATAAGAACAAGCCCATCATCTTAAAAGGCTGCTCTAATAAACCAGTGCCACTAAACGCATATTTAGGCTTGGCAAATAAATTACAACCTCTTGTAAAATCTATAATGTACGGGGAGGCATGTTCTGCAGTGCCACTTTATAAAAAGAAAAATTAGGAATTACATTTTAATCTTCAACTTTAAATCAACAAAAAAATTACGATGAAAAAATCAAAACTAATCACCATGTTTATTCTGCTGATTGTGACCTTTGGTTATTCCCAGACAGAGCAAGAATTAGAAGTTGCAAAATCTGCGAAGAAAGATTCTATCGCTGCAATTCAAAAACGAGTAAATGCCATACAGTCAGAAATTGACGCATTACCAGGCTGGAAAGTCGGAGCGTTCGGTGTTATTGGCGGAAGTGTTTCTGGCTTTAATAACTGGTACGCCCAAGGAAGCCCAAACAATTCAACCGGAAATATCGGTATTAATTTTAATGGTTATGCCAACTTAAAAGATCCACAATATTTTTGGAGAAATGCGATGACCGCTAATCTAAAGTGGCAAAAATTTGATGATAAGGATAATGAATTAGACGATGATAGTTTTAACCCAACCACAGACGTATTTAATATTTCATCTTTGTTTGGCTATAAGATTAACGAGAACTTTGCTGCTTCGGCCTTATCAGAGTATAGAACTACTATCCTAGATAATTTTAATGATCCTGGATATTTAGATATTGGTGTCGGTGGTACTTGGACTCCAATCGAAAATCTAGTAGTCGTGGTACATCCTTTAAACTATAACTTCGTTTTTAGTAAGGAAGACAACATTTTTGAATCTTCCTTAGGCGCAAAAATCGTTGCTGATTATACCAGACAAATTGGTCAGGTGAGTTTTAAATCTAATTTATCGGCTTTTCAAAGCTATAAGAGTTCTGACTATTCTAACTGGACCTGGACCAACTCTTTTGCTTGGACCCTTTGGAAGAAATTTGGAGTAGGCGCCGATATCGGGTTAAGAAAAAACAAGCAAGAAGCACTTAACTATGCGATAAATACGCAAGGTGATGAAAACGCCACTTTCGATAATGTAGACAATAAGTTACAGTCTTATTATACCGTAGGTATAAGCTATGCTTTTTGAATAAATAAAACTCATTAAAAAAGCCATTGATCTAAATCAATGGCTTTTTTTTATTACTCTTCCTCACTGATATCTGGATAAAGAAAATTGTTATAAGGAAACCTGCTCACATGGATTTCCCTTACCGCAGAATAAACCTTCTGCCTAAAATCTTTCATATTCTCATTATTTAAGGCGGAAATAAATATGGCATTGTCGCCTATGCGATTCATCCAAGTTTTTTTCCATTCTTCAAGTGAGTAATGCTCTTCTGTTTTTTCGGTAACTAAATCGTCCTTATCTAGAGCAGTTTGTTTGTAGGCATCAATTTTGTTGAAAACCATTAGGGTTGGCTTATCGCCGCTTCCAATTTCAGATAATATCTTATTAACGGATTGTATATGTTCTTCAAAATTAGAATGCGATATATCTACAACATGAAGCAAAAGGTCTGCTTCTCTAACTTCATCTAAAGTACTTTTAAAGGATTCTACCAACTGGGTTGGCAGTTTTCTAATAAATCCAACCGTATCACTTAGTAGAAAAGGAAGATTCCTGATTACCACTTTTCTCACGGTGGTATCTAGTGTGGCGAACAATTTGTTTTCGGCAAAAACATCACTTTTACTAATTACGTTCATTACGGTAGACTTTCCAACATTAGTGTAACCTACCAACGCCACTCTTACCAACTGACCCCGATTGCCACGTTGGGTAGCCATTTGCTTATCGATAGAATTGATTTTGTCCTTTAAAAGGCTAATTCTGTCCCTAACGATCCTTCTATCTGTTTCTATTTCTGTTTCACCAGGTCCGCGCATACCAATACCACCACGTTGTCTTTCTAAGTGGGTCCACATTCCTCGTAATCTTGGTAGCAGATATTCAAACTGCGCCAATTCTACTTGCGTTCTTGCATAACTGGTCTGCGCCCTTTGGGCAAAAATATCGAGAATTAGATTGGTACGGTCTAAGACTTTACAATTAAGGATTTTACTGATGTTACGTTCTTGGGTAGCCGAAAGTTCATCATCAAAAATTGCTGTACCAACTTCATGCTCTTCAATATACTTCTTTACATCGTCCATCTTCCCAGTCCCAATAAAAGTCTTAGGATTAGGGATGTCCATCTTTTGGGTGAATCGTTTCAGCACCTCACCACCAGCTGTGTAAGTAAGAAATTCTAGTTCATCTAAATATTCCTTAGATTTTTCTTCATCTTGGTCTTGGGTAATTATCCCAATAAGTACGGTCTTTTCTAATGATAAATCTTTTGTTTCGAGCATAAATTGAATTAAAACACAAAGTTAATCATTTGCATCTAGGGGTTTTAGTATTTTTAGTGGTTAAATTAACCCAAACGCCCAATCTATGGACAGTAACCCAAAGAATATCCTAACTATCGCTTTTTACAACTTAGAGAATCTCTACGATACCGAAAACGATTCTATGACCAATGACGATGATTTTCTGCCTACAGCGGACCGTAGGTGGACCAATAAAAGATACGACCGTAAATTATATAAGATAGGCACTGCAATTTCGCAAATCGGGAAACACGAAAGCGCATATCTGCCGGCATTGATAGGTTTAGCGGAAGTTGAAAATAAAACAGTACTGCGCGACCTTATTAAGTCTAAAGACCTCAGTGAGCATAATTATGATTTTGTGCATTACGACTCTTACGATGAACGGGGCATCGACGTGGCGCTTTTGTACAACAAGGATCTGTTTAAATTAGAAAGCTCCGAAATCTTTCCGGTTCTCCTCGAGGATGAATTTAAAACACGTGATTTTACTAGAGATGTGCTTCTTGTCACTGGAAAACTACAAGGTGAATTGATTAGTGTAGTGCTAAATCATTGGCCTTCACGTCGTGAAGGTGAAGTGCTTTCTGGGCCAAAAAGACAAGCGGCGGCAGAAATCAATGTGCATATTGTTGAAAAATTGCGGCTCGTTCATAATGACCCAAAAATTGTAATTATGGGCGATTTTAATGACAATCCAGATGACAGCAGTATTACTTATTTAACTGACAAAACCGGATTTTACAACGCGGTAAAAACAGTTTGGTCTATTGATAAAGGAAGTCAGAATCATAATTTTAATTGGAACTTTTTTGATCAAATGATAATAAGCCCTAACTTTTTTAAACCAGCATCAGACTCCTTAAAATTTGAAAAAGCTGAAGTCTTCAATGAAAAATTCCTGACCCAATACAACGGTAAATTTGCCGGACAACCTTATAGAACCTAT
Source organism: Flavobacteriaceae bacterium MAR_2010_188 (assembly GCA_900104375.1). Taxonomy (NCBI): domain Bacteria; kingdom Pseudomonadati; phylum Bacteroidota; class Flavobacteriia; order Flavobacteriales; family Flavobacteriaceae; species Flavobacteriaceae bacterium MAR_2010_188. The sequence goes on along the minus strand of LT629302.1, from coordinate 2,820,796 downwards.
GCAGGCAAAAGATATAAAGGTGGTTTTAGTGACCACTTTCCGGTTTATATTTTGCTGAGTAAGGGTGTGTAGATAACAGATTGAATAGAAGAGCAAGAATAGAGAATCAAGAATTAAGTATAAAGTAGTGTGAAGCAAAATAACTGAATGATAAAAGGTTCTGATGAAAGTTATTTGCCTTTTCTAACTTCCAAAAACCAAAATCCAAAAACCAAAAACCAACAACTAAATTAAATCGCCTGATTTAAGATTAAAAGCAGAACGATACATCCAACAGGGAAGAGAATTAAACCATAAACGCCAAACGCTTTCGAATTAGAATGGTTAACCTTTGAGTTCTTTACCTTTCGTTTCTTACCGCTGTATTGGATCCAATTTTTAAAGAAGATAAAGATGGTGGCAAGAATAAATAAGATTGAAATTTTTTCGTCTGAAAGGAAATTGCTATTCATATTAGAGAAGAATGCCTTTAGAAAAACACCAATAACCATTACAATCAGCAGTTGTAGAATACTGATATAAAGAATCGCCAGGTTATTAGCTTTTCTTCCAAACCTTGGTTTTAACTTATTAAAAATGGAATAAAAGATGTTGTCGAACATGCCGGCAATTTAGGAAAATTTGTTTGTATACTATTCCCCAATCACCTTAACATTATCAATATGGTATCTAGTGGTACCACTTGGGTCAGAACCTTGGTATCTAAAGGCAAACCTTACTTCCGAACCTTGAATGCAAGACGTATTTATAGCATTCACTTGAACCCAAGGTCCAAATCCTGAGGAAGGTCCAATTGGGATGGATACATCTTCCAATAAATACCAATCTGTGGTTTCGATCTTACCTGAGTAATTGGTGGTAAATAGAACTGAAAGGATTTTGCCATTGCTATAACTTGCCTGTAGATCGAATTTAAAGAAATCCGTGCTTGTTTTATCCAAGTCGATCGGGGGTGTGACCAGCCAACTGTCTATTATATATTCTGCAGAATTAAACCCTGTAATCTGTGGGTAGCGGTTACCACTAAAACTACCTATTGTATATTTGGTTGAGCCATCGCTAATATTTTCATCGATCCAACCGGCTGCCCTTAAAACTGGTATAGTGTTCAATAAATCAAAATTTTCATTAAAGATAACTTGTCCGCGTAATGGTAGATTTTCACAATTTATTGACCCTGCAATAGAAAATGGCTCATAATCACAGCGGTTTGAACTGTCAAAATGGATGTCGGTGGGAGAGTTTAGATACACGGTGTAAAAATCATCAAAGAAATCGCGGGTTAAAATCCCATCCAAATAGCCACTACCTGCCGGAAGACGAAGGGATTTAAAATCCGCAAAAGTACTTGTACTTAAAACTATGGAACGGTTTACCTCACAACTTTCCAAAATCCGCTCACCATCAAATTCATCTAAATCGTCCGAAGCAAAGGTTTTGGAGTTTTCGCTGTTTACCTCGAATCTGCTAAATTGTACATTGTTGAAACGCATGTAGAGGTTTTCAACTTCATCGCTCAATTCGGTCATGTTGATTTGCCGAGGAATTATTGTCTCAATACGTGGTGTCCTGATGATATATTCATCCAATTGTGAAGACGATATTCTTGAAATTTGATTGCCATCGGCTCTACCTAGTTTTATGACGCCGTTATCCAATCCCACCGACAATCCTTCCAGTTTTATATAGACCTTCATCCCGAATGGATAAATTGCTGACAGCGGATTAACATCGACCTCAATAGCAATCCCCGCCGTGGGGTTTTCGGGCTTATCTTGAATTATCAATTGTTTAAAGAAATTGCCTGCCGCGTCGCTAGAAATTACATAACCTTCAACATAATCGCTTGATTCAGTAAACGTAAATAGTTCATCATTCTGATGGTAAATTCCTAGAACGGCATCTATATCAATAATATTCCCAGATATTTCTGGCTCGGCGATTTCTAATTCTGGCACCTTAAAGTCATCATCCTGTACGCAGCTGTTCAGAATGAGAATGGAGCAAATCAAAATGTATAAATGATACGTTGAATTTTTCATTAGGCTAATGTTTTTAGAATCTCACATAAAGATTTAAATAATAGGTTGTTCCATACCCGAAGAAATAACGCGGGCCAAATATTCTTCCGTTACTTCGGTTCTTTTCTTCTAGTAGTCTGGGATATGTCGCCAAACGTGATTGCTCAAAACCTCCGGTTTTGTATTCCCGACCAAGAATGTTATTCACTGAGGCAAAAAATCCTAGGAAATATTTCTTTATCAACCATGATTTTCCTCCTACGGCGTTAACCAAAAGATAGCCGTTAAACTTTTCTTGTTTTAACAGGCTATTTGCAAGCTCTAAATCGAAATTATTATAAGGTTGCCCGTCAAAATCTGTAGTGAAATTTGAACTTCTAGCAAGTTTGCTCACGTTAATGTAAGCATTGGAAAAATAATTTGTAGTTGCACCAAACCACCAATAATCAGGGTCGCGATACTCGAACCCGATTTGATAAGCTCGCTCTGGACCGCCACCAAGGTGCAGATTTTTTAAATTTGTTTTTCCATCACCAAATGTTATTCTGTCATCAAAATCATCGCTGGTCAAATAGATATTTGGGCGATTAGAATAGATATATTGGCCCACTGAAGCTGCGGCCTTAAGTTTAATTGTGGTAGTGACTTGATATTCCAATCCAAATTCCACTCCAAGATTTCTCTTATCTACACCAGTTAAAATTTCTTGGACAAAGGCATCGCCAGAATTAAAACCACGACCTGCCAAATCCTCAGTAAAATAATATCCTAAGTCAGTTCCATCTTTAAATTGGGAATAGAAACTGCTGATTCTCCCTTTTAGATAAGGGCTACGGTAGATATAACTTATGTCTGCAGAATATATGGTTTCACTTTCTAATCCTTGAATCAGGTAATTGTTCTGTCTAGCATTTTCAAAGGAATTTCTTATTGTCGGTGCTTTCGTAAAATAGGAAGCATTAAAATCTAATAAATGACGTCCCGAGATTTTATAAGTTAGCCCAGACTTTATTCCATAATTGAAGAAGTTAGTTTTCTCGCTTTTTCCATTGGAATTATTGCCTGGATAATTCCCGTTTTCGAACAATCCAATCCTTTGATAAGAAGTATTAGCAAGGGTCCCGCCTAGATAGAAATCAATCATTTTTGATTTAACTTGAATCTGAGAAAATGCATCAACAATCGTAGCGTCCATTTTATAATTATACTTATACCTGTCTCCTTCAACCACAATTCTATTTCGGTTTTCTAAATCACTTTGTGCAATATTTTCGAGTTGATCTTCGGTTGATTGGCCAATTTCTTCAGCAAAGAAGTCAACATCTAAAAATCCACTTCCGCCTAACAAATCATTTACCATGGCGTAGTTTTCACTTCTTAGGTTTTTAAAATTTAAGGCCGAATTGATTCTAGTCTTATCAGAAATCTCTAAGTCTAGAATGGTGTTAGCGGTAAGCTGCTTGTCTTCGTTTATGTCTTCTTGTAAAGCATAAATCGCATTATTACCGATTGATGATTCGTAGATATTCGCTGAGTATAGGGCAGGCCAATCTAATTGTCCATTATTGATCAGTTCTTGTTCGGCCAAATATGCCTGCTCGTAATTATAACTATCGGGATTATTAGCTGAATTTCTAAAAAAGTAGCTCGGTAGATTCTGGTAATATGCCGGGTCGGGATTACTACCACCGCCTATATAACTTTCTTGTCCATTAAAATTTACCAAATTTGTGCCACCGTTATCAATTCTGGTATTTCCTGTTTTACCGAATTGGTAGGAGATATTGGTATTTAATTTCGCTTTGGAGGTGATATCCCAAAAATGGTTGAGCATTACGATTGGCTCGTTGACTTCCCTTATTCTTGAATTCCTTATTTCCCCATTTTGATATCCCCAGAATGAATTGTACCTATTCCCTTTAAGTTGAAATACTTCATCTGAAATGGCGTTCGACCTTCCTCTGCGATTTTTAGCATAGATAGCAGATAGATTTAAAAACTGAGTTTGGGATAATTTTTTTTCAACCGAAATAAATAGCGAATTGGCATCATAAAGAGTCCCATCAACATAACCTTCTTCTCCAAATCTCCTTGACGCTAATAAGGAAAAAGCCCAACCATCGCCGACCAATCCAGAATTATAACTTGCCATTAATCTGCCTTGGTAACTTCGATTGGCACTAGCAATAGATAGCCGTCCTCCTTTAATATATCGTGAGGCTCTCATTACAATATTGTTGGTCCCGGCAAGATCACCGAAACTGTAATCATTAGCTGACATGCCCATGGTAAATTCCTGATTTCTTTGGGCATCATTAAGCCCTCCCCAATTTCCCCATTGAGGTCTCCCATTAAAAAGTTTATTCATTTCAATACCGTTAATCAGAACTTTTCCGCTTGCATTATCAAGACCTCGAGGTCTAAAAAATGTAGCGCTAAAATCGTAAGCCGCGGCATTTAGAAAGACATCTTTAGAAGATTGTAAGAGTCCGGACATATTTTCTACGAGTCCATCTTCTTCAGAATTTAACTGATCTTCAGATAAGGAAATCACAAATAAATCCTTTTGGACAGTGACATCATAATCGAGTGTAAGACCTCCTAGTTCTAAGACCGACCCTTTATTGACTACAATGGGAAAACGTTTTTTTAGATATCCTGTTTTTTCTAAAATTAAAACTTGGTTCCCAACTGCAGATTCGCAATTAAGCACAAATATTCCAACTTCATCAGTATTTGATTTTATGGAAGTTCCTTCAAGAGTGATTAAGACATCTGGGAGGGGTTCTTCGGAAACTGCATCTACCACGCTTCCTTTTACCAACGTTACTTGTGCTAATATTGAATATGAGAAAAGTACTAAGCAAGTAAAACAGATAGTACTTCTGGTAATCATGTGATTTTTAGCTGAAGGTTTTAATAAAAATAGGTAAATTCTCTCATTAATTACATAATTTTGTAGGAGTTTTTGATTAGCTCCCTACTATGATGTTAAATATGAAACGATTTTTTAGTCTTACATTCTGCTGCTTTCTTGCCGCAACCTCCATTGCTGTTGGACAGCAAAATGATAGGAAATTCAAGATTCACACGGTTGCATTTTATAATCTTGAGAATTTATTCGACACCATTAATAATCCAGATAAGTTCGATGAAGCCAGCCCAATGATGGAACTTAAATCTAACCGATTTGATGCCTATGGAAAAAAAATCTCTAATATGGCGAAAGTGGTTTCTGATATAGGAACCGAAGTTTCCAAAAATGCCCCAGCAATAATCGGGGTTTCAGAAATAGAGAATAGAGAAGTGTTGGAAGATTTGGTAAATGACCCGCAACTCATCAAACTAAATTATGGGATTGTACATTATGATTCGCCAGATGCGCGTGGAATCGATGTCGGGCTTCTTTATCAAAAAAACCTTTTCAAAATTGTAAAGACTAGTAGTCACGAACTTAAAATCTACGATGATAAAACTAGAAATCGGGTGTATACTAGAAATCAACTGTTGGTTAGTGGTTTGTTGGAAGATGAGCTCATTCATATTATTGTAAACCATTGGCCATCTCGAAGCGGTGGAGAAGAACGGAGTCGGCCTAAACGAGTAGCAGCTGCAAAGTTGACCAAGCGTATTTTGGATTCACTTCAGGTAACAGATCCTTATGCGAAAGTGCTGATAATGGGAGATTTTAATGACGACCCGACCAATGAAAGTATTAAAGTAGTTTTAAACACAAAAGCTAGCAAGGACAGCCTAAATTTTACGAATCTATACAATCCTATGGATAATATTCTAAAAAAAGGCGTGGGTTCGATTGCATTCCGGGATAACTGGAGTCTGTTTGATCAGATTATAATGACTGCTTCTTTGGTTGATAATAATTTTTCTACCTTAAAATTATTTAAGGCCGGAGTTTTTAATAAACCCTATTTGACAAATAAGAGAGGGAGGTACGCTGGTTATCCTTTTAGAAGTTTTTCCGATGGAGTATTTACCGGTGGTTACAGTGATCATTATCCCGTTTATGTTTATTTAATAAAGGAAATAATGTAATAACTACCATCACAGTCCTCAAACCTAATTAAACCAAACGTTCCAAGGTATTTTTGCCAAAACCAAAAGCAGGGCAACAGTATAAAAAATGGCCAATAACTTAAACTTAGGCCTCGAGGTTAATTTCTTTTTGTGCTTGGAGTAGCCGATGGTAATCAAGACTACCGCAATTACCATAACGAGTGGATGTTCCACGATATTTGATCTTAAGGTTGAGTTTTTCATAACTTCTCCCATTCCGTTTTCGCTAATCAGGGTAATGTAACCTGCCGAAAAGAAAAGAACAATACCAATAAGAAGTTGTATGTGCGAAACGATTAAGGTAAAAAGGGAAATCCTAAAATCGAATGCCGAAAATTCCTTATCACCAAAATATTTTATAAGGGCGTTTATTGTGGCAATTACTAAGACAATAAAAACAAGGTAGGCCCAATATGAGTGTAAAAACTTTACGGTTTCGTACATGAATATAAATTTTGATTTATGGGTATAAATGTATGAAATATTATCTTCTCACATTTTCACAAATTCGCGGCTAAAATGAGTGAACTTAGTGATTGGAGCCGAGGATGATTTAAGTTGTTTCAGTGTACAATTGCTTTAAATCATATTAAACGAATATTCTCGTTCTACTTTACAAATCTTTATCTCATACCAACAATACCATTTTTCCCTACCCAATTTTTGAGCGACTAAATGGTCAGATTGCTGTTTCCAGTTATTAATATCTTCTAAAGTTTGCCAATAAGAGACCGTAATTCCTATTTCTGAGCGGGCGGATTCTATCCCTAAATAACCACTTTGTTGCGTGGCTAATTCTTCCATTAAGATGGACATTTCTTGATAGCCAATAACCTCGGCATTCAATTTTGAAGTAAAAATAACCGCATAATATGGTTTAAACTCTTTGACCACGGGACCTATTCCTTGTAGATTTTTAAAGTGAGTTCTCCTTTATCGTTCATACTTGCTCTATACATTCCTTCTGTGTTAAATTCCATAGCGAAATTTCCGTTTTTGTCCACGGCAACGATCCCACCATCACCACCTAATCCGCCAACCTTATCGTGAATCACGGTACGTGCTGCTTCTTGTAGGCTTAGGCCTTTATATTCCATTAAAGCTGAAATATCATGCGCCACCATTGCTCTTATAAAATATTCTCCCCAACCGGTGCTAGACACTGCGCAAGTTGCATTGTTGGCGTAAGTGCCAGCTCCGATAATTGGTGCATCACCAATACGTCCCCAACGTTTGTTGGTCATTCCACCAGTTGAGGTACCCGAAGCCAAGTTGCCGTTCTTGTCTAATGCCGCACAACCAACAGTGCCGAATTTATAATCCTTTATTTCTGGATCGTAAAACGCTTGTTTATTATCATGGTCTAGTTCTGTTTTTTCTGATTCTTTAATTTTTTCTAAGGCATCAAATCTATTTTGGGTGAAGAAATATGAAGGGTCTACAATGGCAAGACCTTGCTCTTTTGCAAATGTTTCTGCCCCAACTCCAGAAAGCAGCACATGAGGCGAATCATCCATCACCGAACGCGCTAAATCAATAGGATTTCTGACGTTCGTAGTTCCTGCTGAAGCGCCGGCATTCAAAGTTCTACCATCCATAATGGAGGCATCCATTTCATTTTTTCCTTCATGGGTAAAAACCGCGCCTTTTCCGGCATTGAAGAGTTCGGAATCTTCCATCACATTGATGGTCTTAGTAACTGCATCCAAGCTAGAACCACCATTCTTTAAGATTTCATATCCGGTCCTTATGGCTTCTTCAAGTTTTGCTTTGTAAGCTGCTTCCTTTTCATCGGTCATATTCTTTTTCAAAATCGTTCCTGCACCACCGTGTATGATAATGGCGAATTCGGCTTTCTCTTCAACAGCCTTTGTTTCAGAAATATTTTCAGCCATATCATTAACTGACTTTTTCTCTTCATTACAGCTCAAAAAAACAAAAACGAAAAGTATAAAATAGAGCGATTTAATCATGATTATGGATTTAACGGTTCAGAAAGTGAAGATAGGATTTATTAGCCGTTTCCTAAAATGAAGTGATTGTAATTTGGTACCTTTGTAGGATTGAATTTTTGACTTAGAAATACGTTAATTTAGAAAAACTAAGTTGCCTTTGGGCAGCTACGAACGATTAAATAAAAAATAAACATGGAAGCAGTAGCAACTGATTTTGGTATAGAAAAAGCGCTAGAACAACTAGGTGTTAAGGAGATGAACAACGGGACCTCAACTGGTTCTGATTGGTTCGCAAATGGGAATGTGCTAGAAAGCTTTTCGCCAGTGGATGGGCAATTAATTGCAAAAGTTAAGACCACAACGAAAGAGGATTATGATAAAGTGATGGACAAGGCAACTTCTGCTTTTAAATCTTGGAGAATTAAACCAGCACCGCAAAGAGGAGAAGTGGTTAGACAATTTGGTGACAAACTCCGCGAATTAAAAGAACCGTTAGGAAAGTTGGTTTCTTATGAAATGGGAAAAAGCTACCAAGAAGGTTTAGGTGAAGTCCAAGAGATGATAGATATATGCGATTTTGCAGTTGGTCTTTCGCGTCAATTGCATGGATTAACCATGCATAGCGAACGTCCGGGACATAGAATGTACGAGCAATATCATCCACTAGGTGTGGTTGGGATTATTTCTGCTTTTAATTTTCCGGTTGCCGTTTGGGCTTGGAATACAGCGCTAGCCTGGATTTGTGGGGACGTCTGTGTTTGGAAACCTAGTGAAAAAGCACCTTTATGCGGAATCGCTTGCCAAAATATAGCAGCATCCGTTTTAAAAGCAAACGGTTTGCCAGAAGGGATTTCCTGTTTGATTAACGGAGATTACAAGGTTGGTGAATTTATGACCAAAGACACTCGTGTCCCTTTAATTTCTGCAACTGGTTCAACCCGAATGGGGAAAATTGTTGCTAGCACTGTTGCTGAGCGTTTAGGAAAATCATTATTGGAACTTGGTGGAAACAATGCGATTATTGTTACTCCAGACTCTGACCTAAAGATGACAGTTATCGGCGCTGTTTTTGGTGCAGTAGGTACTTGTGGACAACGATGTACTTCTACCAGACGATTGATTATTCACGAATCTATCTACGATAAAGTGAAAAACGCCATCGTTGATGCCTATAAACAACTTAGAATCGGCAACCCGCTTGACGAGAATAATCATGTTGGTCCATTAATCGATAAGGATGCGGTAAAAATGTACAATAAAGCGTTAGAGCAAGTTGTAAAAGAAGGAGGAAAAGTTATAGTTGAAGGTGGCGTTCTTGAAGGTGAAGGTTATGAAAGTGGATGTTATGTTAAACCAGCCATTGCAGAAGCTCAACCCGATTATAAAATCGTTCAACATGAAACTTTTGCACCAGTTTTATATTTATTGAAATATTCTGGTGATGTCGAAAATGCAATTGATATCCAAAATGAAGTGGCGCAAGGACTTTCTTCTGCAATTATGACCAACAATTTACGCGAAGCAGAACGTTTTCTTTCAGTCGCCGGTAGCGATTGTGGGATTGCCAATGTTAACATCGGAACTTCTGGCGCAGAAATAGGTGGTGCTTTCGGTGGAGAGAAAGAAACGGGAGGCGGACGTGAATCTGGCTCTGATGCTTGGAAAATCTATATGAGAAGACAGACGAATACTATTAATTATACAACCGAATTACCTTTAGCACAAGGAATAAAATTCGATTTGTAAAGATTGTAATTAATAATACAAGCTCCATTCAAATTGTTTATGAATGGAGCTTTTTCTTTTTAATATCTAGAGTAGAGATTCTAGGACTGGCATTCTAAAAACAAAAACCCTGTTCAAATTCGGTTAAGAATTTTAACAGGGTACTTTGTAATTGATTAATAGCATTACAAAAATGAGAATAATTTACTCATCCCAAATCATAAAAACTATAAGTGGTAAATAAATCTGTATAAACGGTGTTTTTTTAAATTTCTTAGCTGTATTTAACTTTTCTCAAAATCCTGATGGCTTCTTTGTACAGAGAATATACTTCACCATTATAGCCCATTAAATACGGCTTGGCCTCGTACAGTTTCTCTAAAGCTTCCTCAAAACCATTAAGATAGCAGATTAAAAATGTTGCCGGTAAACTGTAGATGTCGCTCTTTTCGTTCTTGTTTAAATGAAGCCCTTTTTTAATTTTATCTAAAATCGCAAGGTTAGAGTTATAAATATGGTGCAACATTCTCTTGTCATATTCGGGAGGATCAAACATCAGTTTTGTCTCGATGGAATAATGAACATTGTCACTAAAATTTATGGTGGTTTCTTCAAGAGGATAATATTTATAAGAACTTTGAAGACCTAGGCTCACATATTCCAGAATCTTGAAATAATTTTCGTCGTAGGTAATTTCCACTTCATCCAAGTTGGAATAAAACAAACGTACCCGTTCATTGATCAATTCTATATCGACTCTTGAATAATAGGTTTTATTCTTCACCTCTTTTTTTTGTCCCGCCCAACAGAGCACAAAGTATTCTTTGAAGACCTTATACTGCGCATTTAGATTATGCCGCTTGTTCATAAAATCGAAAACACCGTCTAAGGTGTGTTCAATATTATTCTGAGCGTTATTTTCAATAGAAGCAACAATCTGCGAATTGATATCCTTCACTTCAATATCAAAAACTTTAGGCATACTCATACTGCCATCCCTAAAGAAGACTGAGCCGCCGTAATACTTCCAGATATTTTTACGCAGTGAAGTAATTTTATCAATGGACCTAATAGTAACCAGCCCGATTACCTTGTCATCTGGCAAATGAGGAAACGGAATATTTTCATATTGAACAATCGGAGGATTTGTGAGATAAGCATTGATAAGATTCTGGATTTTACTGTCGTCGAAGAAATCGACCCCAATTATCGCATTATCGGTATCCTCCACACCAATAACTATGTACGAATTGTTTTTTGGATTGCTATTAGAAAGTGCGCAGATATGTTTTAAGAACTTAGCCTTTCCTTCCTTATGACTGATGTCTATCTTTCTTTTCTTATCATAAAAACTGTTCTCATCATTATGAGCAAGAAGGTTTTTGATTAAGAGTCTTTTGTTAATCATAGCAACTTCCTGCGAAGGCAGGAATCTGTTTAATTGGCGCAGTAAATTAATTTAGCCACGAATTCACGAATGTTTTTTATAGTTATTCGTGCATTCGTGGCCCTTATAGTATAATATTCTTAATCTTTTTTCAAAGTTGTACTATTCGCTTGAGCCGTCGGAAATACCAGCAAATCTGCGATGTTTACGTGAGCAGGTCTCGAAATGGCGAAATAAATAATCTCAGCAATATCTCCGGCTTGTAATGCCTTATAGCCTTGATAAACATCTTTAGCTTTATCGTCACCTTTAAACCGAACTTCTGAAAATTCGGTTTCAACCAAACCAGGATTTATGGACGAGACCTTAATACCAAAAGTATTTAAATCGAGTCTCATGCCTTCGGTAATGGCTAAAACCGCATGTTTGCTCGCGCAATACACGTTACCTTTTGGGTAAACCTCCTTGCCAGCAGACGAACCGATATTTATAATGTGTCCTTTTTTACGTTCGGTCATCGATGGTATTACCGCTTTACTTACATATAAAAGACCTTTTACGTTGATGTCTATCATAGCGTCCCAATCGTCGGTAGAGCCGTCTTGTATTGGGTCGAGTCCATGCGCATTACCTGCGTTATTTATTAAAATATCAATGTTTTTAAAATTGTCTCGCAAGGAATTAATCGCTTCAAACGTCTTGTCCTTATCCCTAACGTCGAAGTTTAGGGTTGTAACCTCGGTAAACTTGCTCAAAGCCTCTTTTATAGAGTCTAATCTAGTTTGTCTTCTGCCGCATAGAATAAGGTTTATACCGTGTTTGGCAAGTTCTTCCGCAGTTGCTCTTCCTATTCCACTTGTGGCTCCTGTTATGAGAGCGGTTAACTTATCGTTGTTCATCTTGGTTCTCTCTATGTGATTATGCTACTTCTTGACCTTGGCTTGCTTCTAACAATAAAAACCAATCCTCGCGGTCTAGTTGAATAGACAAGGCATTGGCAGCGTCGGTCATCCTTTGCTTATCGGTGGTGCCGATAACGGGATGGATTTTTGAAGGATGCTTTAAGATCCAGGCAAGTAGCAACTGGTCTTCAGTAGCATTATATTTTTCGGTTAGATTGCCAAGTAGCTCCTTTATTCTTTTGGTCTGTAAATCATTATTTTTAAAGATAGAACCTAAAGGCGACCATGCCATCGGGATTATATTTTGTATGCGCATTTGGTCTAAGGTGCCGTCTAGCATAGCATCACAGGCCGTTAGGCTAAATTCTATTTGATTCACAGCTACTTCACAGCGATTTTCTAACAATCGCATTTGCGATGATGTAAAATTTGAAACTCCAAATTCCTTTATTTTGCCTTGTTTCTTCAAGATTCTTTCGGCTTCAAGAATTTCTTCGACATTCATCAAAGGGCTTGGCCGATGCAATAACAAAAGATCAAGATATTCAGTCTTTAGTTTTTTAAGCGAATTTTCTGCAGACCAGATAATATAATCCTTGCTTAGGTCGTAATGCTTAACCTTGCTATTTCTATTAGGAACTAGTAATTGTATGCCACATTTCGATATAATCTGTATGTCGTTCCGCTTTAAATTCGCCGCTTCTAAAGCATTACCAAAGTCATCTTCAGTTGAGTAACCCCCATATATATCTGCGTGATCAAAAGTGGTTATTCCTTGTTCGATACAATGATGGATTCTCTCCGTCATCTCTAAGGTAGAAAACTTCTTTCCCCATTCTCCCCAAGTCATAGCCCCAGCAATAATTCTTGAATATTTTTTCAATGTTTTTGGATTTTATTTTGATTAAAATTGAAATTTTAGAGACCTCTAATATTACTAAATTGCTTAGGTCGTACATCGGATATTTCTACATCGTTAATACGGTTGATGTAGTTTTTCTGCAATTCATATATAAAAATACTCAAAACTAGATACAATTAGTACTATTGGTTTTATAATTAAAACGTTCCCTTGATTATGAAATACTTAACCGCCCTTAAATCGATTTTTTCGGTTCTTCTCATAATGTCCTTTCTAGGATGTTCTCCAGGCGAAGACAATCGAATTTCAGAGAAAGCAAACGTATCGGTTACCTTAAAAGCTTCAAATTCTAAATTCGATGTGGTTAATATCGAAATAAACGATGTTCTGCTAAAGGTGATTGATGACGACTCAGAACCTAAATGCTGGCTGAGCTTAAATGCTATTAGCAACGGAATTTTTAATTTTTCAGATTTAGCGAACGGTGAAAGTCTCAATCTTGTGAGCAACAAACAGATTCCCAAAGGTCAAGTGTTTCAAATGTGGTTGAATTTGGGCAAAAATAATAGCGTGGTTATCGATGGAAAAGAACATGAATTGAGCACACCTAGCTTCCATCAATCAGGTTTAAGGATTGAGGCCAGTAAATATTTGAATGCTGGCGGTAATTACACCTTTAATCTAGAATTTAGAATCGATGAATCCATCATCCAAACCAATGTTGAGGATTATATTGTTCTTAAGCCCGTCATAAAAGCTTCAATAAACTAAAAGAAATTTTATTTTTTCATAGGAGGTCTAATCATTTGATTTCCACGTTCCAGTCTCGCTAAAGACCCTTTTTAACGGGATTTTTTGCATTGCAGTTCATCGAAAATTTTTTATCGTATAGAATAATCGTGATCCATGACCGTTAAGAAGGACGTATATAAATTTCAAAACAAAAAAATTTAAAAATCATTTAATATGAAAATTCTAAAATCTTTAAGTTTAACCATGATGTTAGTTGTGGGTTTATCAATGACATCGTGTAGTGATGATGATTCTGGTTCAAAAGACGGAACTTCTTCAATTTCGGTTAAGTTGGTCGATGCGCCTGGTGATTATGACGAAGTATTGATTAATGTAGTAGATGTAATGGTTAAATATTCTGACGACGATACCGATATGACAGATGGAAGTGACGACGACGGGTGGATTAGCTTAGAAGCTATTAATACTGGAGAAGTGAACTTGTTAGACCTAACCGGTGGTATCGATAGACTTCTTGTTGACGATTATGAACTTCCTTCAGGAAATCTTGAAGAAATAAGATTAGTTCTTGGTGACAACAATAAAGTGGTAATCGATGGTGTTGTAAGACCTTTAATGACTCCTAGTGCACAACAATCTGGTTTAAAGATTAAAGTTGACGAAATGCTAGAGCCAAACTATAGCTACACTTTCATCTTGGATTTTGATGTTGATAAATCTATTGTTATGGCAGGTAACTCTGGAAATATAAACTTAAAACCTGTAATTAGAGCTTCAGTTGAAGCTAATACAGGTGCAGTTTCTGGAATGATTAGCCCAGCAAATTTTATGGCAGAAGTTTCTGCTACCAATGGTATTGAGATAATTACTACTAACACTGATTCTACTGGCAATTTCTTGTTATTAGGATTAAACCAAGGGACGTACATTGTAACCATAACTCCAGATCCAACTTCTGGATTAGAGGTTATGGCTTTAGACCCAATCGAAGTTAACGTGGGACAAACCGAAGATTTAGGCACGATAGATATCGATCCTAACAACTAAGGATTTCTTTAAAGACTTGTTAAAAGAGCGGTGCACAATGCACCGCTCTTTTATTTTTAACCTATTATTAACAGCATCTCAGTTAGAATTTTAACAATTTGCACTGCTGAAATTTTAACACCTACACCCTTAGTAAAAATCCTGTAAAATGATAGAAGACTCAAGTACAATCGACATCAAATCGATTAATGAAAAAATTGAAAAGGAAAGCGCGTTCATAGATTTACTGGTTTACGAGATGAATAAAGTTATCGTCGGTCAAAAACATATGATCGAACGACTTTTGATTGGTCTTCTCGGCCAAGGTCACATCTTATTAGAAGGTGTGCCGGGACTGGCAAAAACATTGGCTATTAACACTCTGTCTAAGGCAGTCGATGGTAAGTTTAGCCGTATACAATTTACTCCAGATTTATTGCCGGCAGATGTTGTTGGTACTCTTATTTATAACATTAAAGAAAACGACTTTTCAGTAAAGAAAGGACCTATTTTCGCAAACTTCGTTCTTGCAGATGAGATTAACCGTGCTCCGGCAAAGGTACAATCAGCGCTATTAGAGGCGATGCAAGAAAAGCAGGTTACCATAGGTGACGAAACATTTATATTACAAAGACCATTTTTAGTAATGGCAACCCAAAACCCGGTAGAGCAAGAAGGTACTTACCCATTGCCAGAAGCACAGGTCGATAGATTTATGCTAAAAACTGTTATCGACTATCCAAAGATAGATGACGAGCAGTTAATAATGCGCGCGAATCTTAAAGGTGAATATGATAAGGTAAACGCAGTTGTTTCTACAGAACAAATTCTTCGTGGTCAGCAAGCCGTTCGAGAGGTTTACATGGACGAAAAAATAGAGAAATACATCTTGGATATTGTTTTCGCAACACGTTACCCAGAAAAATATAGATTACCGGACTTAAAGGGTCTTATTTCATTCGGAGCTTCTCCTCGTGGTAGTATTAATTTAGCACTGGCCGCAAAATGTTATGCTTTTATTAAACGAAGAGGCTACGTAATCCCAGAAGATGTAAGAGCAGTGGTTCATGATGTCCTTAGACATAGAATTGGGATTACTTATGAAGCCGAAGCAGAAAGTATTACTTCAGAGGATATTATCAATAAAATCGTAAATGAAATAGAAGTGCCGTAATCATTTGGCAGATTTCAGCGGGCAGAACTGAAATATCAATTTGCTTACTTCCTCAAAATATATCATAACTTGAAAAATTCAAAACTATAATGTTTCAAATCGCTTTTAAGCTTCTGTCTGCCACTGCTACTGCTAAAGCTTCAGCTACTGCGAACTAAGATATTATGGATACCAAAGAACTCTTAAAAAAAGTCAGAAAAATAGAGATTAAGACAAGACGATTGTCTAATCATATTTTTGGTGGCGAATATCATTCTACCTTCAAAGGACGTGGAATGACTTTCTCGGAAGTTCGACAATACCAATACGGTGATGATGTAAGGAACATCGATTGGAACGTTACCGCTCGTTATAATGAGCCTTATATAAAAGTTTTTGAAGAAGAACGAGAACTTACCATGATGTTGATGGTAGATATTTCTGGTTCTGAATTTTTTGGTACAGAAAAACAATTCAAAAATGAAATCGTTACGGAAATCTCAGCAACACTTGCGTTTTCTGCTACCCAGAACAATGACAAAATTGGTTTGATACTTTTTACAGACCAGATTGAATTATATATCCCGCCCAAGAAAGGTCGGTCCCATGTTCTTAGGATTATTAGAGAATTGATTGAGTTTAAGCCAAAAGGGTCTAAAACCGATGTGGAGGGTGCTTTTAAATTTCTTTCTAGTATCATGAAAAAGAGAGCCATCGTCTTTGTGCTTTCAGATTTTATTGATGATGATTACGATCGCACCTTAAAGATTGCCGCCAATAAACACGATGTTACCGGCATTAGGATTTATGATCGTCACGAACAAGAAATCCCCAACTTGGGAATCGTGCAAATGCAGGACGAAGAATCTGGAGAATTGATGTTGGTAGATACCTCATCAAAAAAGATTAGGGATAATTACTCAAGATACTATCACGATAGGGTAACTTTCTTTAAAGAAAGTTTTGCAAAATCGGGCGCGGGAGCTATACATTGTCGCGTCGATGAAAGTTATGTCAAGAAGCTTTTAGGATATTTTAAAACGAGGTAATCAAAAAAATGATTAGAACTAAGGTTGTTTCTAAAAGAATACGCAACACAAAAATTTACGGTTTTTGTATAGTGCTTTGTGCTTTCTTTTCAATAAATCTTCAAGCCCAAGTTAAAGCAACCATAGATTCTACTTCTATAAAAATCGGGGAACAGATAACTTATAAAATCAATGTTGAAGCAGACAGCACTGATATGGTAATTTTTCCCGAAGGACAAAGTTTTAGTCCGCTAGAGATGATTGAGTCCTATGCAATCGATACAATTCGGAAGAAGAATAAATTCAACTTAATAAAAAATTACGGCCTAACCCAATTCGATTCTGGCCGTTATACTATTCCTTCCCAAAAAGTGCTGATCAGTGACAAGATTTTCGCGACTGACTCTATTCAAGTCACGGTTAGGACCATAGAAGTAGATACTACCAAACAGGGACTTTACGATATTAAACCCCTGCTAAAAGTTGAAAAAGCCAGTAATAATCGTTGGATTTATATCCTTCTAATAATCGCTATTTTAGCCGTTGTAGCCGGCCTAATATATTGGTTTGTATGGAGAAGAAAACCTCTCACCGAAGAAGAGCGCGTAGCATTGCTGCCTCCTTATGATCGGGCAAAACTTGCGCTTAAGCAGTTAGATGAAAGAACCTATCTTGAAAATTCACAGATTAAGGAATATTACTCTGACCTTACCATGGCGTTGCGCCGTTATTTGGATGAAAAAGTATATGACCATGCATTAGAAAGTACCACCGAACAACTAATATTTAGGTTGAATCTCTTAAGGGAAGGAAATAAAATCAGCTTAAACAAACAGACCTTAAGTAATATTGAAAGTATTTTAAAGCGGGCAGATTTGGTGAAGTTTGCTAAAGTTGCACCAGATGTAGAATTGGCAAAAATGGACCGCTCTACCATTGATCTAGAAATTGATCATGTTAAGGAGTCCCTGCCAGAACCTACCGAAGAAGAAAAATTGATGAACGAGCAATATCGCTTGGCTCAAATTAAAAAAGATAAACAACGTAAGATTGTCGTTTCTTCCCTTATTGTAGTGGCCGCACTGCTGCTGACCTTCGTTGGATTCGGACTTAAGTATGGGTTTGGATATGTGGCAGACAAATTAACCGGCAACAATAGTCTCCAACTTCTAGAGGGAGAATGGGTAAAAAGTGCGTATGGCGTCCCACCAGTATTTATTTCTACGCCGGAAGTGTTAGAGAGGGTAGAAAGTAAAACTACCGATAGCAGTGAAATTGCATCGCAGGTAATTTTTGGATACGGTAATATAACCAGCCCAATAGATATTGCGGTAAGTACAACTAAAGTGAGTGATAAAGATACCACCGCTGTAGATTTAGAAAAAGTTGCTGAATTTAAACTAAGGTTTCTAGAGAAAAATGGGGTGAAAAATATTATCGCTAAAAATGAAAAGTTCACCACACCAAATGCTCAAGAAGGACTTAAGGTTTTTGGAACTGCCGATTTCCCTACTATTAATGAAGGAGTGACCGAACCTGGAGAGTATGCAATACTGTCATTTAATGCAGCAAATGTTGTACAAGAAGTATTATTGATTTGGAAAGACAATGACCGTTATGCGGATGAAATTATGCAACGCATCATCAATTCCATAGAACTTAAGAAACCAGAATAATGCTGCAAGGAATCGAATTTGTAAACATAGAATTTTTTTGGTTGCTATTGCTAATACCAATAGCGATTCTGTGGTATGTTTTCAAATTTAATAAGCAGACTCCAGAATTAAAGATTTCTAGTATCAAGGGATTTAAGGTTGCTGGTTCTGTACTTCCAAAATTTCGACATATTCTATTTGTTTTTAGGATTTTGGCACTTGGCCTAATGATAACGGCCTTGGCAAGACCAAGAACGGTAGACGTTTCAACTAGAACGAAAACAACTCGAGGTATCGATATTGTAATGGCAATAGACGTCTCTGCCAGTATGTTGGCCAAAGACCTTCAGCCCAATCGGCTCGAAGCTCTAAAGTCGGTAGCAGCTCAATTTATTGACGAACGACCTAATGACAGAATCGGTTTGGTAGAATACGCGGGAGAGAGTTACACCCGTACTCCGATTACCAGCGATAAAAGCATTGTCTTGAGGTCGCTTGGGGATATTCAATACAATACCGTGATAGAAGGCGGTACCGCAATTGGTATGGGCTTGGCGACTGCAGTAAATAGATTAAAAGATAGCCGGGCAAAAAGCAAAGTGATTATTTTACTTACGGATGGGGTTAACAATTCGGGGTTTATCGATCCAAAAATTGCCAGCGAACTGGCCGTAGAATACGGGATTAAAGTGTATACAATAGGTTTAGGAACCAACGGTATGGCGCTTTCACCCATTAATATTTTACCAAATGGTAATTTTCAGTACGGTCGTGTACAGGTAGAAATAGACGAAGATCTCTTAAAGGAAATCGCTGAGGTCACTAACGGAAAATACTTTAGGGCAACCAATAATCGCAAGCTTGCCGAGATTTATGATGAAATCAATAAACTTGAAAAGACCGAAATAGACGAGGTTAAATATTACAATTATGAAGAATTATATAGACCACTACTTCTGTTGGCCGGACTTTTAATATTGTTGGAATTATTATTGAGATACACCATCTTCAGGAGTTTTATTTAAGTTGAAAATTAATAAATGCAATTAGAAGAAAAAATATGGTTTTGGGTTTTGCTGGTAGTACCTGTAATACTGCTCGTTTTTCTATTGGTGCAATTCTGGAAATATAAAACCCAAAGAAAATTCGCAGACCTAAAATTACTAAAACATTTAAGCCCGAATCGTTCCAACTTTAAGTCGGTAATAAAAACCCTTTTGTTATGTATCGTTTTTGTGTTTTTGACCATTGCCCTGGTAAATCCTAAGATCGGCACAAAACTAGAAACCGTAAAACGAGAAGGTGTAGATATTGTTTTTGCTATTGATGTTTCCAAGAGTATGCTGGCAGAAGATATAGCGCCAAATAGATTAGAGAAAGCCAAACAGTTGGTCACTCAAATTATAAATAATCTTACCAGTGACCGCGTCGGGATTATAGCTTACGCCGGTAAAGCTTTTCCGCAATTACCAATAACTACAGATTATAGTTCGGCAAAGATGATCTTGCAGAGCATGAACACCGATATGTTATCCTCCCAAGGAACCGCCATTAACGATGCTATAGATTTGGCCAAAACCTATTATGACGACGAGGGACAGACCAATCGGGTCTTGATTATTATTTCCGATGGTGAAGATCACAGTGAAATTGCTACCACCGCTGCAGAAGATGCTAACAAGGAAGGCATAAGAATTTTTACGATTGGGGTTGGGACCACTAAAGGCGGACCAATCCCTATAAAAGAAAACGGTAGAATTTTAAACTACAAAAAAGATAATCAAGGCGAAACTGTCCTAACCCGTTTGGATGAAGCAACTTTAAGAGCTATTGCTGAAGAAGCTCAGGGTGAATATATTGATGGCAAAAGCACTTCCGATGTCGTCTCTGGGATTGGGGACATTTTAAATAATATGGACAAGACTGAATTCGAATCCCAACAGTTTTCAGAATACCAAGATCAGTTTCAGTGGTTTATCGGGATTGCCATTTTAATTCTCTTTATCGACATATTCTTCTTAGAAAGAAAGACTGAATGGCTTAAGAGGCTCAATTTATTTAACGAAAAGTTATGACCAAATAATTGAAATTTTAGTAATATTTGGTAGCTTATTCCGTGACTAGCTTAGTTTTAAGATGAAAAACAAAAAAATATTTAGCCTTCAAATTTATATCAGCTGCTTCCTATTAGCATTCTGCACCACTGCTTTTGCTCAAGAGGAAGAAGATATGTTGAAGCAGCAAGAAGAGATAAAGCAAAAAGCTAACGACCTTGTTTATGGAGCTACTGAGCTTTTAAATGATAATAAGTTTATTTCAGCTGAAAAAGAATTCAGAAAGGCTATCTCTACGGAAGAAGCGAATGTCGCAGGAAACTACAATTTGGCAAATTCTTATTATGAAAAGGGAAATTTTGACGAAGCACTTTTTCGTCAGACCGAAGCAGCCAAGGTTGCTACCACAAAATCCCAAAAGCATAGTGCTTATCACAACATAGGAAATATTTTAATGAAGAAGAAAATGTGTAAGGAAGCGGTTGAAGCTTTTAAGAATGCGTTGCGCAACGATCCTACCGATGATGAGTCCCGTTACAATCTTGTGGTTGCTAAGGAATGTGCCGAGCAACAAGAAGACCAAAAGAACGACGAGAACGATAAGGACAAAGACAAGGACGAAGAAAAGAAAGATGACGAGAAGAAGGATGGTGATAATGAAGAGAAGGATGATAACAAGGATAAAGGCGACGAAGATAAGAAGGACGGAGACGAAAATAAAGATGATAAAGGCAAGCCTAAAGATGACAAAAATGACCAAAAAGATGGTCAAGATAAACAAGAACAACCCCAACAACCTAAGCCCCAACCCGGACAACTTTCTCCTCAACAGATTAAGAGTTTGCTAGAGGCAATGAACAATCAAGAACAAAAAGTTCAAGAGAAATTGAATGCCGAAAAACAAAAAGGCGTAAAAGTTAAGGCAGATAAGGACTGGTAAAGTTTTTAGTTTTTAACCCTACTGATTAATGAAATTTTTAAAATACTTACTTTCTTCAATTGTTTTTTTGATGGTTTTTACCGTCAATGCACAAGTTGTGTTCGAGGCAAAAGTATCTAAGAACAAACTCGGAGTTAATGAGAGACTGAGGATAGATTTTAATATGAATGAAGACGGGGATAATTTTAATCCACCGGATTTTTCAGATTTTACGATTATTAGCGGCCCAAACCAAGCGGTGAGCGTATCTTATATGAACGGGCAGAAAAAGTTCAACAAAACCTATAGTTTTTTTCTGGCGCCAAAAGGAAGAGGAACTTTCAAAATAAATCAAGCAACAATAGAGATTGCAGGTGAAACTTATAAAACTTCACCGGTGACAGTGAATGTTACGCAGGCAGTAGAAGTACCTACAGATGTAAACAGTGCTGATTACATCGCTTCAGAAAAAATTCATTTAGTTGCGGAGGTTTCTAAAGCCAATCCATACTTAAACGAAGGTATTTCTGTTGTCTACAAATTATACGTAGCAATGGATACTGGGGTTACGAATTGGCGAGAACTGGACAATCCAAGGTTCGATGATTTTTGGAGCCAGAATATTCCGATGAATGGAGTTAAGATAGAAAAAGGCCAGTATAATGGGGAAGAATACCGTTACGTAGTACTCAGAAAAGCTGTACTATATCCACAAAAAACAGGAAAATTAGATATTGAACCACTTACATTAGATATTACCGTAGATGTTCCATCAAACCGACGGGACTTTTTTGGACGAAGGGTTATGTCTCAAGTCCATAAAACAGTTTCGGCCGGAAGCAGAAGTATCAATGTAAAACCACTTCCCGAAAAAGATAAACCTTTAGATTTTTCTGGTGCAGTTGGAGATTTCAAATTCAATGTTATCACTTCTAAAACAGAACTTAACGCCAGCGAATCATTAGAAGCAAAAGTAGAAGTCACCGGTAAGGGAAATCTAAAATTGTTCACGCTTCCAAAATTAACCGTTCCAGGTTCACTTGAAGTTTACGAGCCAGAACATTCTGAAAACGTTACCACTGATCTCGGTGGGATGAAAGGTGGGATTTCTGATAGTTATACCATCGTTCCTCAATTTAAAGGCAAATATCCAATACCAAGCGTATCGT
Organism: Flavobacteriaceae bacterium MAR_2010_188; assembly: GCA_900104375.1. NCBI lineage: Bacteria > Pseudomonadati > Bacteroidota > Flavobacteriia > Flavobacteriales > Flavobacteriaceae > Flavobacteriaceae bacterium MAR_2010_188. The sequence continues at coordinate 2,798,113 of LT629302.1, read as the reverse complement.
TCTCATATTTCGATTTAAATACCGAAACCTATAAAAGAGTTTCGTCAGGAGAAATCGTGATAGATGTTATCGAAGGACCAATAAACAATACCTCAAGCGACAATAATATTTCTGCGGTAAATGGCACTAAACAAGAAGTAAGGGCAAACGCAAATCAGTTTGCATTTATTAAGACAAATACCAATTTGAAGTCTGTGTACCAACCACAGTTTTTTAATTCTACTTGGTTTTGGTCATCGTTACTTTTGCCATTGTTGGCAATTCCATTGGCGCTGTTCATTAAGCACAGAAAAGAGGAAAGAGATTCAGACATTATCGGAAACCGATTAAGAAATGCAGACAAATTAGCAAGACGTTATTTGGGTGAAGCCAAGAAGAATCTCGGCAATAAAGAAGATTTTTACGTAGCCTTAGAAAAAGCGCTGCATAATTATCTTAAAGCTAAGTTAAGGATTGAAACATCAGATTTCACCAAAGAGCATATACGAACAATTTTAATCGAAAGAAAAGTTAATCAGACTTCTACCGAAGAATTTATAGGACTATTAAAAAATTGCGAGCTCGCGCGGTATACACCGATTACGACTGTAGAAATGCAACAAGATTACGATAAGGCTGCACAAGCAATTTCAACTATTGATAAAGAACTTTCTTAATATGAAAGAACTTAAACAAATAGGGTTCATCGTTTTCATTTTAATGATTACCTCATTTGGCTATGCTCAAAATGAGACGTATTTTGAAGAAGGCAATGACCTTTATAATGATGGAAAATTTGCTGAAGCTGTAGAAAAATATGAGGAAATAATTTCTAACGGCGAACATTCTGCGGACCTTTATTATAATCTTGGGAACGCTCACTATAAACTGAATAATATTGCCCCGAGTATATATTATTTTGAAAAGGCATTGCAGTTAAGGCCAAACGATAGAGAAATAACCAACAATATCGCCTTTGCTAGAAACATGACGATTGATGCCATTGAGCCGGTTCCAGAAGTTGGTTTTCAGAAGATGTTGAACAATGTTACAAAGCTCCTATCATTCGAGAATTGGTCTAAACTTGCCATCTTTCTAATGTTTAGTTTTGTAGTGCTTTTTTTATTATACTACTTTTCTAAATCCACCTTAAAGAAAAGAATTCTCTTTTTTGGGAGTTTATCGCTGTTAGTATTTGTGGGATTGTCAGTCTTGATGGCTTTTCAGAGTTATTCATTATTTGTAAAAGATAAACCCGCCATAGTATTTTCTCAGGAAGCCCAGGTAAAGAGTGAACCAAATTTAAGAGGAACTCTTGTATTTACCTTACATGAAGGCACCAAGGTCCAAATTTTAGAAACCGTAGAAGACTGGAACAAAATTAAGATTGCCGACGGTAAAACGGGATGGATAACCACCGATAATCTTAAAATGTTAAACCCAGATAAGAGTTAAACTGTTTGTTCTCATTAACTTTGCACCAAATATTAAAAGTACATGCCTAAAAAATTAGGATCATTATTTTTTTCACTTTGCTTTTTCGCTATCACCATAGCCCCATCTCTTTCTATGCTTTTTGATGAAAAAGTTGATTTAATTCAGTGGGTAGATTCTGCCGACGATGAAGAAAAAAGCCAAGAGAAGAATTTTGAGAAAGATGTAGTACTTACAATTCCTTTGATAGAACCATCAATTTTTATCAAGACTCAGGATTGCAGTATTTTAAAACTTCATAATTTTTATTATTCTAAACCACATTTAAATCTGCTCTCCCCGCCTCCGGAACCAGCAACGGTTTAATAGTCTCTTCAAAATAGGACGGGAATATTTTTAGCCGAATTTATATTTCTCAAATTTTATCCTGAATACCTTTTAAAGCAATAACCAATTTTTTTGGTATGCACATGATTATATTTTTCATGTTGAAAGCGTCAAGCGGTTTAGGATAATTCAACCTTAATTAATTAAAAAACATAATGAAAGCACATACAAAAGAAACCCAAGAAACTATGACTCCAGAGAAATCCTTAAGATATTTGAAGGAGGGTAACGAGAGGTTCCAAAATAATTTAAAAGCAAACAGAAACTTATTAGAACAGGTTAATGATACTAGCGAAGGGCAGTTTCCATTTGCTACTATCCTTAGTTGCATCGACTCTAGGGTTTCGGCAGAATTGGTTTTTGATCAAGGGTTGGGAGACATTTTTAGTATTAGGATAGCCGGTAACTTTGTGAACGAGGACATTTTGGGCAGCATGGAATTTGCCTCTAAGTTGGCAGGTACCAAGCTCATTGTTGTTTTAGGCCATACTAGCTGCGGCGCAATAAAGGGAGCTTGTGACAATGCTAAATTAGGAAATCTCACAAAAATGTTGGAAAAAATTGAGCCCGCGGTCAACGCAGTTGAGCAACCTAAAGAAAAAAGTCTAAGAAATTCTAAAAATTTAGAATTCGTTGATGAGGTTAGCAAAAAAAATGTCGAACTTACTATTTCAAAAATCCGCGCCAATAGTGAAGTGCTCTCTGAAATGGAGAAGGATGGGAAAGTAAAAATTGTTGGTGCGATGTACGACGTTAGTTCAGGCGAGGTTGACTTCTATAAATAAATTGTTCATGTAAAGGCATTCTTTTAGGGGAATGCCTTTCTTTTCTGATTAGATTAAGCCGAGGTTAAAAAAACTTATTGCTTAAAATTAATAATCTTATTTTTACCATCTATTTACCTGACCTGATTTTACATGAAAAATTTTTTCTTACATTTAAAAGGTGATGCATTCGGAGGAATAACGGCAGGTATTGTCGCTCTACCTCTCGCACTTGCCTTTGGTGTCTCCTCTGGATTAGGACCAACCGCTGGTCTATACGGTGCCGTCTTTATCAGTTTCTTTGCCGCTCTTTTTGGTGGTACAAACACCCAGATTTCTGGACCTACCGCGCCAATGACTGCCGTGAGTATGGTGGTAATTGCGGGGATAGTGGCCTTAAATGATGGAGATCTAGAAAAAGCCTTGCCGGCGATTTTAACCGTTTTCTTGTTGGCGGGATTATTTCAGATTGCATTAGGATTTCTCGGCTTTGGGAAATATATAAAATACATTCCCTATCCCGTGGTTTCAGGATTTATGACCGCCATCGGAGTTATAATCCTGGTTACACAAATTTTACCAGCATTAGGTTATTATGCTAAAGAAGACCAACAATTTGTAGAACGGTTTAAACCCCAAGCTGAAGAGATTATCCTAGAAAATATCTTGAAAGAAGAAGCAGGGGAAGGAATCTTGGTGTTAGAGGATTTTAAGGAGACGGTTGCTAGAGCAGAAGTTATAACCCAGGACGATATTGCCAAGGAATCCAAAACACTTGCATCTAACGAAGCATCTGGCGTCATAGGTGCGATTAAGGTTTTACCAAGGGCTTTGCAGAATATTGACTGGTTAGAACTCATTTTAGCGCTTTCCACCATTTTTATAATCTATGGATTTAAGCGGATTACTACCACCATACCAAGTGCGCTGGTGGCGTTGGTTGTGGTCTCATGTGCTGCTTATTTCTTAGGATTTAGCTACAGGCCAATTGAAGAAATTCCATCTGGCTTGCCAATCCCGAATTTAGGTATCATAACAGACTTTGAGTTGTCCAAGATTACACCCTATATTTTTACCGCACTTTCTCTAAGTCTACTTGGGGCAATCGATTCGCTGCTTACTAGTGTGGTTGCCGATAATATGACCAAAACCAAGCATCAGCCAAATAAAGAACTTATTGGGCAAGGAATAGGAAACAGCGTCGCAGCAATTTTTGGCGGGATTCCAGGTGCTGGTGCAACAATAAGAACGGTTGTAAACATAAAAGCTGGTGGAAAAACAAGATTGTCGGGTATGATTGCCGGGATCCTTTTGTTTGCAATCCTAATGATTCCAGGTCTTCCGCAGTTGGCTTCTCAGATTCCTGCTGCTGTTTTGGCTGGGATTTTAATTACGGTAGGTATTGGAGTAATGGATTATAAAGGATTAAAGGCCATCCCTAGTTTACCTCGTGACATGAAGATTGGTCCTGTTAAAATCAGTTCTGAAGTTGTGGTAATGCTAATTGTTTTACTTCTTTCCACCTTTTGGAATCTAGTTTATGCAGTAGGAATTGGTTTAGTAATCGCTTCCCTAATGTTTATGAAGAAAATTGGTGACCTAACTGGAAGCAGATCAGATGTAAAATCTTTGAAGGAAGAAGCTTGGACCGACGAGATAGGATTTCCTGAAAACTTGAAAGAAGAGGTTTTCATCAAGCATATTAAAGGTCCTTTGTTTTTTGGTTCTACCAGCGAATTTCAGCAGCTGGCCAATCAAATCCCTAAGACTGCAACCGCAGTTATTATAAGAATGGGAAGGATGCAATATATGGACCAATCTGGTCTATATGCAGTTGAAGATGTTTTAATAGATTTGAGAAAGGCTGGAATCAAGGTGCTTTTGGTCGGTATACCCAATCAACCACGTTATATGTTGGAGAGAATTGATATTATTCCTGATTTAATTCCGAAAGAACATATTTTCAAGAACTTTAATGAAGCCCTTGTTTGGGTTAAGGATAATATTAAAGATAGATACTAAGTTTAAAAGCCGCGTTAAGCGGCTTTTTTTATTTCTTCTCCTTTATAAGATTTTCATCTAGTTTTTCTTCAATCTTATCTGCAGCTTCTACCAGAGCAGGGAAAATTGCGGGTGCTATAGATTGTATCGGTTCATAAAGCGCAGATTCCTTTTTGGTCTCTTCATCTAAAAACCCGAAAGTCCTATCGGCATTATCTAACACCATCATGATGATGCTTAGAATAAGACCAATTTTTAATCCTCCGAAAAGTGCTCCCAATATTTTATTGAAAATACCAAGGGCGGCAAAATCAGCCAATTTAGTCAAGGCTCTACCGGCAAGGGCGATAACGAGAACGATTATGATAAAGGTGACTGCAAATGCAGCCACATTAATGTACTTTTCTTCCCATTCAACGTGCTGGGTCAAGAATTCTGATGCATAATGGCTAAAATGAATAGCGCCGTAAATACCTGCAACAAGCGCTACCAAGGAAGCGACTTCTACAAAAAGACCGCGCATAAATCCGCGAACAATGCCTAAAAGAAGAAAAATAAGAATAATTATATCGAGAATATTCATCTAAGTGCTTTGCGCAAATATATAATCAATAATAAATATATCGCTGATTTTGTTTTTTGTATTGCCGCTATAGCTTATGGTTTGTTAACTTTGTAAATTATAATTTATTATGTCAAGGGACCAAGAATTAAAGGAGAGATGGGAGTTGGTGGTTACTAAGCTATCCAACCAATTTGCAGATGGCGATAGGTTAGATCTAGACGCCATAATATATTTGGTAGGTGTTCAAGAACTTGGTCAAATTCACAGAAAGTTTAAAAAAGACCACAAGGTAGACCTAATGCACATCGCAATATGTAGGTTACTGGAGCCTTACGGATATTATCAGTTCGATTATATAGATGAAGAGGGCTGGCCGCATTTTATAGTTAAAGAGGAATTGCCACCCCTTAAGGCAGGTGAGCAAAGTATTCTAATGAAGGATGCTATCGTCAATTATTTTCTCGAAGCTAAGTACATAGAATAACAATTATTACATTTGAATTTACTTTTGTTGAATCATCATGTTAGATAAATTAAAGGAACTTATATCCGAAGCTGAAGAATTTCAGGCGCAATCCCAAGATGAGATCGAAGCGTTCAGAATAAAATATCTTGGTAAAAAAGGGCTTCTAAATCAGTACTTTGCTGAATTCAAGAACGTAGCCAATGACCAAAAAAAGGAATTTGGTCAGGTTATCAATAAGTTGAAGCAAACGGCCGAAGAAAAAGTTTCTGCTCTAAAGGATGAATTAGATAGCAAGACCGACGAACCGGGTATTTATGGTGATTTAACTAGACCTGGTGAGCCAATTTCTATTGGGGCGAGACATCCTATTTCTATTGTTAAGAACAGGATTATTGATATTTTCTCTAGAATCGGATTCAATGTAAGTGAAGGTCCAGAAATTGAGGACGACTGGCATAATTTTACGGCGCTCAATCTACCCGAGCATCATCCGGCGCGAGATATGCAGGATACTTTTTTTATTCAAACTAATCCAGATATTTTACTTAGAACCCATACGAGTTCGGTACAAGTGAGGTATATGGAAAGCAATCAACCTCCGATACGAACCATTTCTCCGGGACGCGTTTATAGAAATGAAGCCATTTCTGCCCGTTCCCACTGCTTTTTTCATCAAGTTGAAGGATTATACATCGATAAGGATGTGAGTTTTGCTGACCTTAAACAGACTCTTCAATACTTTACCACCGAAATGTTCGGAAAGTCAAAAATACGTTTAAGGCCTTCCTACTTTCCATTTACTGAGCCAAGCGCAGAAGTAGATGTTTATTGGGGTCTCGAAAGCGAAACCGATTACCGCATGACCAAAGGAACCGGTTGGTTAGAAATAATGGGCTGCGGAATGGTAGACCCTAATGTTTTGGAAAATTGTGGTATCGATTCTAAAACCTATTCTGGTTTTGCCTTCGGGATGGGAATCGACCGTATCGCATTATTACTTCATCAAATAAGCGATATTAGACTTCTAAGTGAAAATGATATTCGTTTCTTAGAACAATTCAAGAGTGTCCTTTAAAACTTCCTCTCTAACACATTAATTGACAATTAACAAATAGTTAACTTCGGTTAGTTCGGTTTTTTCCGAACCTTCAATATATTTGCATTCTTCTAAAATATTAGAATGCAGAAAGAACTAAATCATAGAAAAAGGGTACTAGTCGAAAAAATGGGCGTCCATTTTGAAAACAAGGACCAGTTAGCGCCAGTTGCGGCGCGGATTTTAGCTTACATAATTCTTACCGGAAAATCAGGAACGACTTTCGAGGATTTGGTAACCAACCTTTGTGCGAGCAAGAGTACCATTTCTACGCATCTTTCACATTTACAAGATTTAAGTAAACTAGGATACTTCACCAAATCTGGTGATAGGAAAAAATATTTTATTGTGAATGCAGATCAGATTCTTTTATGGATCGACGAGATGATGGATAAATGGAATTCAGAAAAAGAACTTCATTTTGAAGTTATGGAATACAAACAAGAACACAATTCACTAATGTCAACCCAAGACGAAGAGCGTTTTGATTTAGACTTTCATCAGGGATATATAAAGTTTTTGGAATCGGCCTCTACGATGATTTCAGAATTAAGGGAACAACAAAGGATTAAAAACTAAACCAACCAAGAACCAATGAAATTTTCAACATTTAAATATATAAAGCTTTTTGCCATAGTTTTGGCGGCTGCCTTTTTCACTTCATGTGAAGATTCAAAAGATGCGACTCCACAAGGTGCGCAGGAAGAAGCCCTTCCTTTTGAAGTTTCAATAATCCCTCAAAGGACGGTTACTGCCTATGCAACTTATCCCGCAACGATTGAAGGAATTATTAATAGCGAAGTACGGGCTAAGATTTCTGGCTACATCACAGACGTTTTGGTAGATGAAGGAGAAAAAGTAAAAAAAGGACAGACTCTATTCAAATTAGAAACACAATCCCTTAACCAAGATGCTGCTGCTGCAAGAGCCAACGTAAACGCGGCGCAAGTAGAGGTAGATAAATTAGTTCCTTTAGTAGAAAAGAACATTATTAGTAATGTTCAATTAGAAACCGCAAAAGCCAAACTGCAACAAGCTAAAAGTGGTTACAGCGGTATTGCAGCCAATATAGATTATGGCAATATAAAAAGTCCGGTAGATGGTTTTGTGGGTTCTGTAGAACTTCGTAAGGGATCTTTAATTAGCCCTTCTGATCAAAGACCGTTGACCACAGTTTCTGATATCAGCAAGGTTTACGCTTATTTTTCCTTAAACGAAAAAGACTATTTAGATTTTATTCAAAATGCTGAAGGAAACGATATCGCAGAAAAAATCGAGAAAATGCCAAAGGTGCAACTTATTCTTGCTAACGGAAGTTTATACGATCAAGAAGGTAAGATAGAAACCATCAATTCACAGGTAAATGCTAATACAGGAACTATAACCTTTAGAGCTGTTTTTGATAATCCTTCACGTTTATTGACCAATGGCAATAGCGGTAAAATAAAAATCCCTAAAACCTATACAGATGCTGTGGTTGTTCCTAAAGAAAGCACCATTGACCGTCAGGGGAGTACTTATGTTTATTTAGTTGGTGCAGAGAATATGGCAGTCGCCTCAAAAATCTCTATTGAAGCTGAGGTCGATAATCTTTATGTAGTATCTGCAGGTTTAAAAGCAGGTGACAAAATCGTAGTGACTGGAGTAAGTAAACTACGAGGGGAAACAAAGATTATTCCTAACGAAGTTTCTTTCGACACCCTTGCTAAGCCAATCGATACCGTATTTAAATAACCTAGAACTTAGACCATCATGTTAAAAACATTTATAGAGCGTCCGGTTCTTTCAACAGTTATTTCTATAATCATAGTTATTCTCGGTGTGCTGGGATTAACAACTTTATCTATCACTCAGTACCCTGATATTGCTCCTCCTACGATTAGCGTGAGTGCAAGTTATCCTGGAGCCAACGCCGAAACAATTCTCGAAAGCGTTATTATTCCTTTAGAAGAACAGATCAATGGAGTTGAGGGGATGACGTATTTAACCTCTACGGCTTCTAATTCTGGAACAGCCTCCATTACCGTATTCTTTGATCAGGATGTAGATCCAGATATTGCCGCAGTGAACGTTCAGAATCGGGTAGCACGAGCTAATCCTCTCTTGCCAACAGCGGTTATACAGAGTGGTGTTACGACCCAAAAGCAGCAAACATCAGCGTTGATGTATATGTCGTTCTACACGACCAATAAAGATTACGACGATACATTTATTCAGAATTACTTAAAAATTAATGTGATTCCAGAACTCCAAAGGGTTAATGGTGTTGGAGATGTAAACGTATTTGGTTCTAAGGATTATGCGATGAGAATCTGGCTTCAACCAGAAAAACTTGCCGCGTACGGACTTATTCCATCAGATGTCACGGCTGCTCTTAGAGAACAGAGCTTAGAAGCTGCGGCGGGTTCGTTAGGTGAAAATAATGGTGAAGCTTTCAGCTATGTTATAAAATACGGTGGAAGATTTAAAACCGAAGAACAATACGGCGCTATCATTGTAAAGGCGCTAGATAATGGTCAATATCTTCGGTTGAACGATATTGCTAAAATTGAACTAGGTGCACAATCCTACGGATCAACCTCGAGCACGTTCGGTTATCCCGCAGTAAATCTCGGAATTTTTCAGACCAAAGGTTCTAATGCGCGTGATATTATTGTTGAAATTGAAAAAAGATTAGAGATTGTAAAATCAGAACTTCCAAAGGGAATTGAAATTTTTGTCCCATACAATACCAACAACTTTTTAAATGCCTCCATCGAAAAAGTTGTTAGTACTCTTATTGAAGCTTTCCTTTTGGTTTTTCTGGTTGTTTTTATATTTCTACAGGATTTTAGATCGACCTTGATTCCTGCGATTGCAGTGCCGGTTTCTATTATCGGGACTTTCTTCTTTTTAAATCTTTTTGGCTACTCCATAAATCTTTTAACTCTTTTTGCTCTTGTACTAGCAATTGGTATCGTGGTAGATGATGCGATTGTCGTTGTTGAAGCGGTCCATGCCAAGATAGACAATGGAGAAACTGACCCTAAAAAGGCGACTGTAGAAGCGATGCACGAAATTTCTGGAGCAATTGTTTCTATTACTTTGGTCATGGCGGCTGTATTTATACCAGTAACCTTTGTACAAGGACCAACCGGGGTTTTTTACGAGCAATTCGGAGTGACTTTGATTGTTGCAATCATAATCTCAGCAGTAAATGCCTTGACTTTGAGCCCAGCGCTTTGTGCCTTATTTTTAAAAGGACACGATGAGCATGACACTAGTAAAAAACCAAAATTCCTAAAAAGATTCTTCAACGGATTTAACCGCGGATTCAATGCAACCGTTAAAAAATATGGTAGATCGGTACATTTCTTATATCGAAACAAATGGATTACCGTGGTGATTTTATTGTTATCCATCGTGGGTATTTGGTGGTCATCTTCCGTTGTAAAAACTGGATTTGTACCTGATGAAGATCGTGGAATCGTTTTCCTTAATGTTGAATTGCCACCTGGTTCTTCAATTGACAGAACTCACGCGGTTAACATGGAACTATATAACAAAATTGAACAAATCCCTGGAGTTAAGGGAGGTTCTGTAATTGAAGGAAGAAGTTTCTTGGGTGGATCGGGAAGTAACTATGGTTTAGGATTTGTTAGATTAGAAGATTGGGACGAGCGAGGAGCAGATTCTATGTCGCTAGAAAGTATCACCGCCAAAATGTTCGGGGTTGCCGCAACCATTCCAGAAGCAAACATCGTGTTCTTCGCGCCACCAAGTATTCCAGGTTTTGGCCGTTCGACGGGAGTTGAGGTGAATTTGTTAGATAAGTCTGGTGGAAGTTTTACAGATTTGGATCAGGTTAATCAGGATTTTATAGCAAAACTCTCAGAAAGACCAGAGATACAATATGCTCAATCCTCCTTCAATACTAAATATCCGCAATATGAATTGGAACTAAATGTTCCTCGAGCAAAAGAATTAGGTGTTTCAATCAGTAGTATATTCTCTACGCTTCAAGGTTACATAGGTAGTGTTTTTGCCGCCGATTTCTCTCGATTTGGTAAGCAATATCGGGTTTATGTACAAGCACTTCCCGAAGATCGGGCAGACGTAGATAATCTCGACGCTTTATACGTTAGAACCGATAGCGGACAAATGACTCCGATTACAGAATTCATAACTCTTAAACGAGTTTATGGGCCCCAATCAGTAACCCGATTTAATTTGTTTAATTCTACAACGGTTACTGCCGCAATGAATCCAGGATTTAGTACTGGTGATGGTATTAAAGCAATTGAAGATGTTACAAAATCTTTGCCCGTTAATTATACCACAGCCTACTCTGGATTAACTAGGGAAGAAGTTAACGCTGGTAACCAAACTACCACGATATTCTTGTTGTCTTTGGTATTCGTTTACTTTTTGTTGGCCGCCCAATATGAAAGTTATTTATTGCCACTTTCGGTTATTCTCTCTCTTCCATTGGGAGTTTATGGCGCCTACATCACCACACAGCTTACTGGCTTACAGAATAATATATATTTCCAGATTGCCTTGATTATGCTACTTGGACTATTAGCAAAAAATGCCATCTTGATTGTAGAATTTGCGATACAAAGGCGAAGGAGGGGCGAATCTATATTAGATGCCGCAATCAACGGAGCAGAAGCCCGTTTAAGACCAATTTTAATGACGTCGTTTGCATTTATCTTTGGATTAACTCCTTTGGTATTCGCAAATGGTGTTGGAGCCGCAGGTAACCGTTCTATCGGGACAGGTGCAGTAGGCGGACTTTTAATCGGTACAATCGTGGGAGTTTTTGTTATCCCGATGCTATTTATGCTATTTCAGTGGTTACAAGAAAAGATTTCGGGTAAACCAGCGATTATTGCCGAAACCAACCAAACCGACCGATTATGATTACAACCTATAAAACCAAGTTAACCATAAAAGCTTCCATTTTTATATTTACAGCTTTTACGCTTCAAAGTTGCTTCGTCGCCAAGGATTATGAAAGACCTGATTTCGATGAGACACAAAATCTTTATAGAACCGACAATCTGCCTCAGGATAGCATTTCTATGGCTGAGGTTTCTTGGAAAGATATGTTCAATGACCCAACCTTAATCAATTATATAGAAGAAGGATTATCCAATAATATAGATATCAGGGTTGCGCTTCAACAAATTATTGCAGCGGAAGCATATTTAAAACAAGGAAAAGCGAGTTATTTGCCAACTATAAATGCGGATGCAACAGTGACCCATCAAGAGTTGTCAAAAAATAGCCAGTTCGGTTCATTTTTGACTAATACGTCAGTTGAACAATTTCAGCTAAGCAGCAATCTTTCTTGGGAAGCAGATATATGGGGGAAGATTAGAAGTAACAAGCGTGCATATGAAGCAAGTTTTTTACAAAGTGTAGCCGCACACCAAGCCGTGAAAACCCGTTTGATTGCGGATATTGCAACAACATATTATCAGTTACTCGCTTTAGACGCCCAAATGCAGATTACTGAAAGAACTATAGAAACTAGGGAAAACAGCGTTACTACAATTGGTGCACTAAAAGATGCAGGACAGGTTACTCAGGTAGCGGTAGACCAGAATATTGCACAGTACAACAATGCTAAGGCCTTATATGTAGATTTGAAGGTTGAAGCTTTTAGACTAGAAAATCAGTTTAATATTATCCTGGGAAGAGAGCCGCAGGAAATAATCCGGAATGATCTTGAAGATCAATTGCTTCAAACCGAGTTAAAATTAGGGGTCCCTTCCTTTTTATTACGAAACAGGCCGGATGTTATTGCAGCAGAATATAATCTTGTTCAATTTTTTGAACTGACCAATGTTGCTAGAAGCAATTTTTACCCGTCATTGACTATTTCTGCAACTGGTGGTTTTCAAAGTTTAACGATTGATAAATGGTTTAGCGCCAATTCACTTTTTGCAAATATTGTTAGTGGACTATCGCAGCCTATTTTTAATCAGCGTAAAGTGAGAACGCAGTTTGAAGTATCACAATCTCAGCAAGAGCAGGCTTTGTTGGATTTTAAACAGTCATTATTAGTAGCGGGAACCGAAGTGAGCAATGCTCTGTATTCTTATAGTGCCGAAAGTGAAAAGTATGAGTATCGATTGAAAGAAGTTGAATCATTACGAAATGCCGAAAGCAATTCTGAAGAACTTTTGAAAAATGGTTATGCCAATTATCTAGATCTTTTAACCGCTAGACAAAGTGCGCTTAGTGCAGAATTAAACCTAATCGATACCAAGTTGAATCAGTTATTGGCAGTGGTGAATCTTTACGAAGCTTTAGGTGGCGGTTGGAGATAACGCTAATCTAATTTATCGGTTAGATCTTTAAAGACTTTTTTGGCTTCCTTGCCTTCGTACAATATTTCGTAGACTGCTTTTATGATTGGTAGACGTGTTTTAATTTTATTGTTGTTATTAAGGATATGGGCACTTTTAGTCGCATAATAACCTTCGGCAACCATATTCATCTCCATCATTGCTGATTTAACCGTATAGCCTTTACCGATCATGTTACCAAACATTCTATTTCTTGAAAAAGTAGAATAACCGGTTACTAGCAAATCACCTAAATAAGCCGAATCATTGATGTTACGCTTCATCTTATGCATTTTTTTGATAAAACGTTTCATTTCCCTAATAGCGTTGCTCATTAAGACACTCTGAAAGTTATCACCGTAGCCCAATCCGTGGGCAATTCCGGCAGCAATAGCGTAAATATTCTTCAGCATTACTGCATATTCAGTCCCGATAAGGTCGTCCGTTGTTTTGGTCTTTATGTAATCACTCGACAAGCTATCTGCTATGGCTTGGGCTTTTTCGTTATCGGCACAGGCAATCGTTAAATAGGAAAGGCGCTCTAAGGCTACTTCCTCTGCATGACAAGGACCGGCGATCGCAGCAATATTTTCAAAAGGAATTTTATAGATATCATGAAAATGTTCTCCAACCAATTTTCCTGTTTCTGGGATAATCCCTTTAACCGCAGATACGATGGTTTTTTTGGTAATATCGGAGGTAAGTTTTTCTAGTTCTTTATGCATAAATGCAGAAGGAATCACAAATATCAAAACATCTGCCCATTCTGCCATCTCATTAATGTCGTTGCTGAGCTTTAATTGTTTTACGTTGAATTCAACTGAACTTAAGTAACTAGGATTGTGCTGTTCTTTCTTAAGATGCTCTAAAGTGTAGCTGCTACGCATGTACCAACCAACGGTATCTAGATTTTCACAAAGCATTTTCACGATTGCAGTTGCCCAACTTCCTGCTCCAAAGACAGCATACTTCAAGGGTTTTTTCATAAAGAGGGATAGTTATATTCATTCAAAAATAATGAAATTACTTTGTATGCTTCAAACTCATCGTAATGAGAATAAAATCTTTGGCATGTCTTTTGAATCCTCACAAATTGCAAACCCCTAATTGTTGGATTATGAAAACGTTAAAGCTACTACTCGGAATTTTATTTATCAGTACCTCTCTAGTTTCTTGTCAAAGAGACCCGGTTTATGTAGAACCAGTTGTGCCAACAATTAGTTTAAATCAGTTATTGAGCTCTCATGAAATTTGGTATGTTGACATCAATAAAACAGTGGGTTTTGGCGAGACGCCATTTATGCAGTTTGCTTTTACCCTTTCATTTAGAAATAGTGTGTTGTATGCAAATAACAATCTCGTGGGGTTAGGAGATCAAGGTGGCGGATACGGAATACCAATTGGAACTTATGACGCTTACGACATGATTCTAGATGTTGATCATGATATTGATGGTTTCGATTCTTTCGACGTTTACCAGATAGATGATGATACTATTGAGTTATACAATCCTTTTGATGATACTTCGTATTTTTTGGAGGGTTACGACAGAAGCAATTTTGATTACGAATACGTTTTTTATGACAACATTCATTATTTCTTACAAGAATATGAAGCGTGGGAAAAAACATTTACCAGTGAAATGGGCGTTTTAAATGAGTTTGATAATGAGAATTATCTACAATTTTTAGCGGCAGACGATGATTCAGTTTTTAGAAGTTCACAAGATTATGGTATAACGAATACAGATAACATTATTTGGGATTACACTGGGGTTTATGGAGTAGGAGATATAACGGATGATTTTTATTTGAAAACCTTGTTCCTAGACTATGATTCTTTTGATGATGAAAACTTTGAACTTACAGTTTTAAATGATGCTAACATTGAATTATATCACATCACTTCTGGTACGGTTTATGAATTTACTGGAAGAGGATATATACAGATTTTAAGACAGAAAGAAGATGGAAGCCCATCTACCAATAAAAAAGATTTAAAGAAAAGAAAGCAGAAAACGCCTAAAAAGGCTAATCCACGAGAAAGTACACGAGCTTAACCGCTTAGAAACTAAGTTTTGGTTGGTTATTTAGTTTCTTTAAACGCTCACCCTTTAATTAGCGGTGAGCGTTTTCTTTTTGAGGTAATAAAAAATCCTAGATTTATTGTAATAACTGCGTTTTTTAAGGAACTTTACAAGAATCATTATTAACACTAAAAATAGTATACTATGGGATTATTTTCATTTATAAAAAATGCAGGGGCCAAAATATTTGGAGGAAAAACCGATAAGGAAGAAGCTACGGAAAAGAAAGCAGATGCTGCTGCTAAAGAATTGAAGTCAGAAGAAATGGCTTCTAGAAAACTAGAACAAACCATTAGAGACCTTCAACTAAAGGTAGATAACTTAGAAGTACACATCGATGATGATATGGCAAAAGTTTCAGGTAAAGCCCACGACCAAGCCACGAAAGAAAAAGTGGTTCTTGTTGTTGGTAACTCTGAAGGTATTGCAACGGTAGACGATAGAATGACTGTAGATCACTCTGAGCCACAAGCACAGTTTCATACGGTTGTTAGCGGAGATTCATTAAGCAAGATTGCTAAGAAGTATTATGGAGATGCAATGAAGTATCCTGTAATTTTTGAAGCAAACAAACCAATGCTTAAAGATCCGGACAAAATATATCCAGGACAGGTACTAAGAATACCTAATGTGGACTAATACGAGATAAGTACAAACAAAAAAACCGATAGAAATATCGGTTTTTTTTGCTTTAATCTGTAATTAATTTTCTTCCAATAATTTATTCAAAGCCTCTGCATCTTCAGGCTTAGCGATGATTTCTTTATCTTGGTTTAAGAGGAAGAATGATGGCGTAGCATCAATTGCATACGCAATTGCATCTTTGTTGTCCCACTTGTCTAGACCTATAACGTGAATGAATTCTGGATATTTAAGAATTTCTTCTTCCCAATGTTTCTTGTCGTCTTCAAGACCATAGGCAATCACTTTTACCTTCTTATGGTTTTGCAAAAATTCTTTAACCTTGGGCATTTCAACAAGACAATGGCTGCAAGTACTACTCCAAAAAATTACCAAATATTTGGTTGAATCCATTAATTCGTACAAAGATGTTTTGGTTCCATCGGCTAAGGCAATTTCAAAGTCATGTGCTTTCCTTCCTATTGAAGTATTTTTAAAATCCTCGAAAGTTTCGATTAACAACTCTTGATCAGACTTCTTGGCGATTTCCATTAAATATTCATCAATCATATAATTCGCCATTCCATCATTAGACAAATCTCTAAAACGTTGCCAAACGGGTAAGAGAATTGCAATTTTTACGGTTGGCTCTGCCTTCTTTAAAAGTCCGTTGAGAGTTTTAAGCTGTCCTTCATAGAAGTCATCATCGGTATTATCCGAAACACCGAACATATACGTCATAACCCTATCCGAAATAAAATCAGAGCTCTGTAACAAAGGATTTTCAAAATCTATATTCTCTAAATAATTTTCTTTTAAATTTTTAGCGTAGGCACTAACATCTTCGTATTTCATTGGAATATAAGGCCGGTTAGCTTTGATCAGATCATTTACCATAAGGTCTTCGCTATTGGACTCGTAGGCATTCTGAAAATCTGAAAGCGCCTTAAATATCTCATTAAAAGCTTCCTTATCCTTGCTTTGTTTAGTGTAATAATTGCTAATGGTAGAGTTTATTAAATCCAAACTCTTGGTATAAGAAGCCCACAATTTATTTTCATTACTTTCCTTAAATTCCAGTCCTTTTTCTTCACTAAACGTTAAGTTGATGTCTTCCTTCCCATCATAGATAATATTGAAATTATATTTTTCTGGAGGCATAGCGTAGACGACCTTATAAATACCGGGCTGAGCAAGCGTATCGATTTCAAATGAGAAATTCCCCGTTGAATCAATTTCACTTCGCGTAACAAATTCAGTACTTAGTGGTGTTGCCTTGTATAAAAAAGCGAAGCTGTAATTTTCAGGAGGTGAAAATGTTCCTGAAATTTTATGTTGGCTAATGCAAAATGCAGGAATTAGTAAAAGTAAAAATAATAGCTGTTTCATGATTTGAAATGTATTTGTTGGCATGCTTCAAATTTTAAGCCAATATTGGTCTTAAAACATTGATTGCATTTTTTACGGATTTAATATTTTCAAAGGTCAACAATAACCTTAAGCCTGTTCTGGTTTTTTTCTCCTTTATTTTACTATCCCTCGCATGGGTCTGTACGTATTGAAGAATTCTGGTAAAGTTATCGCTATGGTAAAATCCGCTATTTTGGTCATTTATAAAATAACCGATCAGCTTACCTTTCTTCATCACCACTTTTTCTAGTCCTAGCTTAGTTGCAAGCCATTTAACCCTTACGCTGTCTAATAAATCTATGACCGGTTTTGGCATTTCGCCAAACCTGTCTTTGATCTCCTTCTCAAAAATATCTAGTTCTGCTTCGGTTTTTAAATCGTTCAATTTGGTGTAGAGGTTCAGTCGCTCCGAAATATTATTCACATAATCATCTGGGAAAAGCAGTTCAAAATCAGAATCTAAGGTAATATCCTTTACGTAGACTTTTTTGCTTCGGTCTTCATTGTAAAGGTCTTTAAATTCATTTTCCTTTAATTCTTCAATTGCTTCATTTAAAATCTTTTGGTAAGTTTCAAAACCAATATCATTGATAAAACCAGATTGTTCACCGCCCAAAAGGTCACCGGCACCACGAATTTCTAAATCTTTCATGGCAATATTAAAACCACTTCCCAATTCGGTAAACTGCTCAAGGGCAGAAATCCGTTTACGGGCATCTGCCGTCATTGCCGAATATTCTGGAGTAATAAAGTAGCAGAACGCTTTTTTATTACTTCTACCAACCCTTCCACGCATTTGGTGAAGATCACTAAGTCCAAAATTATTGGCGTTATTAATAAATATTGTGTTCGCATTAGGAACGTCAAGTCCAGATTCTACAATAGTCGTACTTACCAAAACATCGAACTCGCCGTTCATAAATGCCAACATTAAACTCTCGAGTTTTTTACCATCCAACTGTCCATGTCCGGTACCAATTTTAGCGTCGGGGACCAGTCTTTGTATCATACCCGCAACTTCCTTAATATTTTCAATGCGGTTATGGATAAAGAAAACCTGTCCGCCACGTTGTATTTCATAATTAACCGCATCTCGGATTAGAGTCTCGCTAAATCTAATGACGTGACTATCGATTGGGTAACGGTTTGGTGGAGCTGTGGTAATAACCGAAAGATCTCTGGCCGCCATTAGGCTAAACTGCAAAGTCCTCGGGATTGGCGTTGCGGTTAGGGTCAGCACATCGACATTTTCTTTTAAGGTCTTCAATTTTTCTTTAACCCCCACTCCGAACTTCTGTTCTTCATCCACAATTAAAAGCCCCAAATCCTTAAATTGTACCGCTTTATTCACTAATTGATGGGTTCCAATAATAATATCAACTGAACCTGATTGTAAACCTTCAAGAGTTAGTTTCCTTTCTTTAGCCGTTCTAAAACGGTTTAGATAATCTACCGTGACCGGAAATTCCTTTAATCTTTCGGTAAAAGTTCTATGATGCTGATACGCTAAAATTGTGGTCGGGACAAGAACCGCTACTTGCTTACCATTGTCTACCGCTTTAAATGCTGCCCTAATGGCGACTTCCGTTTTTCCAAAGCCAACATCTCCGCAAACTAAACGGTCCATTGGAAGAGTGCTCTCCATATCTGCCTTTATATCGTCGGTAGCGGTGATTTGATCTGGTGTATCCTCGTAGATAAACGATGCTTCCAGCTCATGTTGCATGTGGCTATCCGGATTATACTGAAAGCCTTTTCTTAGTTTTCGCTTCGCGTAAAGTTTTATAAGGTTAAAGGCAATTTCCTTAACCCTAGATTTTGTCTTTTGTTTTAAGTTTTTCCAAGCATTGCTGCCCAGTTTGTAGATTTTGGGTGGCTTGCCATCCTTACCATTAAACTTGGTAATCTTATGAAGGGAATGAATACTGAGATAAAGAATATCTCGCTCCCCGTAAATTAATTTTATCGCTTCTTGTTTTTGTCCTTCGACATCGATTTTTTGCAATCCCCCGAACTTGCCAATACCATGGTCTATATGGGTCACATAATCACCGATTTCTAGACTATTGAGCTCTTTTAAAGTAATTGCCTGTTTTTTGGCATACCCGTTTTTAAGATGAAATTTATGATAGCGCTCAAAAATCTCGTGATCTGTATAACAACAAATTTTGGTATCATGGTTCACAAATCCTTGGTAAAGCAGAAGAACAATCGTCTTGTAATGCACCGATTGATCTAAATCCTCATTGTTTTCTGGATCTAAAATATCATGAAACCTTTTAGCTTGCTGCTCATTTACACAGGCAATGAAATTGGTGTATCCTTTTTCGTGATTCGCAATAAGATTTTCGATAAGCAAGTTAAAATGCTTATTAAATGAGGGTTGAGGTGAAATATTGAAAACAATTTCTCTGTCGTCAGAGTTAGAGAACAGGGAGGAAGAACCTAATTCTACCAAGTTGAAATCTAAAAATTCCTTTTTCAGTTCTTCAGCATTGCAGAAAAGTTCTTCTGGCTCGGCATGTTTTGTTTCGCTCTGTATAGATTTAAAAGCCTCTACTGCTTTATCGAATAAAGAATCTATCCTCGAAAAAAGAAGTTCTGGTTGTTTGCTGAAAAGAACCGTGTTATCAGAAACATACTTTAAGAAACTTTGCCTTTTCTCTTCAAGAAATTTATTGGCGACATTGGGAATAATACTGATTTTCTTTATCTGGTCTGTAGAAAGTTGAGTTTCTACATCAAAGGTTCGGATACTTTCAACTTCATCACCAAAAAATTCCATTCGGTAGGGTTCGTCATTCGAAAATGAAAACACATCAACAATTCCTCCTCTAACCGAAAATTCACCGGGTTCGCTTACAAAATCTACTCGCTTAAATTTATATTCAAATAAAACTTCGTTTACAAAATCCAAAGAAAGGTCTTCACCTACAGAAATCTTTAAAGTATTCTTTTCTAATTCTCTTCGGGTAACAACCTTTTCGAATAGAGCATCCGGATAGGTAACGATAATGGCTGGCTTCTTGCGGGAATTGATTCTATTTAAAACCTCGGCTCTCAGCAAAACATTAGCATTATCGGTTTCTTCGATTTGATAAGGTCTTCTATAACTTCCTGGATAAAAAAGCACATCCTTATCGTTTATAAGCTGTTCCAAATCATTAAGATAGAAAGCAGCTTCTTCCTTGTCCGAAAAAATCAGAATAAAAGGTTTGTCAGCATTTTTAAACGCCTCGGTAATTACAAAAGAAATGGAAGATCCTACAAGTCCCTTTAGATGGGTGTGATCTAAATTTTTGGCAATAGAAGTTTGCAGATTTTGCATCTGCAAAGTCTGTGAAAATGATTGCCCAAGGGTAACTTTACTCAAGCTATTTTATTTTCGGCAAATATAGAGGTTTAGATACTTGAAATTGCTCGCTTTGAATCAAAAAATTGAACCATTCATCACTTAAATATGCTTAAAGATTTTTTATATTTGCACTCCCGAAACGGGCTTAAAAAATAAGATATGTCATTTTCAGATTTATTCGATAGTGGGTTCCGACAAAGAAATCAAGATCATTTTGCCGCAATAGTAAGGGTTGCAATGGATGATGGTTCAATTTCTGATGAAGAGAAAAAATTCTTGGACCGTCTTGCTGTTAATCTGGATATTAGTGATTCTGACTATAAGGAAATCTTGAAGGACTACCAATCCCATCCTATAAATCCCCCTTTATCTTACGATAATCGTTTAGAGAGATTATACGATCTTTCTAGAATGGTCTACGTAGACCACATCAAAGGCGGTCATGAAGAGATAATGCTCAGGAAAATTGCGATAGGTCTTGGTTTTTCATATGTAAACGTGAAATATGTGGTAGATAAGGCTCTTACTTTAGTAAGCGAGGGCGTTGGTCTTGAAACTTTCATCCACGAGATTAAGCATATGAACCACTAATCGGCAGATTTCATAAATTCTTCCGCTTTTTCAACCATATTTTTACTTCCACAGAAAAAAGGAACTCTTTGATGTAGTTCTTTTGGTTCAATTTCCATTATTCTCGTAAATCCATTGCTGGCTTTGCCAGAAGCCTGTTCGGCAAGAAATGCCATTGGATTACATTCGTACAATAATCTCAATTTACCTTCGTACATAATGGAACTTTTCGGGTAAATATAAATTCCTCCCTTTATCATATTCCGATGAAAATCTGAGACCAGTGATCCAATATATCTACTGGTGTAAGGTCGGTCGCCTTCTTCCATTTGGCAATATTTAATATAGTCTTTCACCCCTTGTGGAAAATGAGCATAGTTCCCTTCGTTTACACTGTAAATATGACCGTCTACTGGAAATTTCATATTTGGATGAGAGAGGTAAAAAGTCCCAATTGCAGGGTTTAAGGTGAATCCGTTAACACCATCGCCTGTGGTATAAACTAACATAGTGGAAGTTCCATATACAACGTATCCGGCAGCCACCTGTTTTTCGCCTTTTTGAAGAAAATCCTCTAAGGTCACCGGGGTTCCTACCGGAGTAACTCGTCTATAAACTGAAAAAATAGTCCCTACTGAAACATTTACATCGATGTTTGAAGAACCGTCTAAAGGATCAATCAGCACAATGTATTTGTTCTGATTCATTTCATCTTGGCTATTGATGCTTACAAAATCATCTTCTTCTTCGCTCGCAATTCCGCAAACAATATTACGGTTTGTGAGAGTTTG
This sequence comes from Flavobacteriaceae bacterium MAR_2010_188, assembly GCA_900104375.1. NCBI lineage: Bacteria > Pseudomonadati > Bacteroidota > Flavobacteriia > Flavobacteriales > Flavobacteriaceae > Flavobacteriaceae bacterium MAR_2010_188. The sequence continues at coordinate 2,776,250 of LT629302.1, read as the reverse complement.
TATAAACTTGTCGTTAGCATATACATCTAACTTTTGCTGATCTTCACCTTGAATGTTAACTTCACCATGTTTTCCGATAATATCTACCAAACCTGCTTTGTTTACTTCATGGTTCACCACTTTGGCAGCCAATCGTATAGAATTGATTAGTCTAGAAAGTTCACCGGAAGAATATTTAAAAGAGGATTGGTTTTCAATAATAAACTCACCTAGAGTTTGGTTTGTATGAGACATTGGGTCTAAAATTTTTGCAAATATCCATCTTTTTTCAAGAACTACAACGTTATCGTAAATTTTAGAAACCCTATACGTTGTCAGTTTGAACTATATTTATAACCTTAATAAGCAATCATGGAAATCAATATTAGAAAAGCGGATAAGCAAGATATGCCTAAGGTGCATAATCTTATAAATGAACTTGCGATTTATGAAAAGGAACCAGATGCCGTAGAGGTCACAGTTGCAGATTTAGAAAAAGACGGATTTAAGGAACATCCAGATTTTACTTGTTTTGTTGCAGAAGTAGATAATGAAATTGAAGGGCTTGCCTTAGTCTATAATCGGTATTCTACTTGGAAGGGTAGAGTTATTCATTTGGAAGATTTAATCGTTAAGGAATCGAGTAGGGGTAAAGGTCTAGGAACTATTTTGCTGAATGAGGTTGTAAAATATGGGAAAGAACAAAACGTAAGGAGAATCAGTTGGGAAGTTCTAGATTGGAATGAGCCTGCCATTGAATTTTACGAAAAGAAAGGCGCCAATGTTTTAAGGGGTTGGCACGTGGTTCAATTAGACGAAAAAGGAATTAAAAATTATATAGATTCAATTTAGAATGCAGATATTTAAGTTTGGTGGTGCCTCGGTAAAGGATGCGAGTGGAGTCAAAAATTTGGTTAAGGTTCTAGAAGTAACTGGGCACAAGGATACCCTAATCGTTATTTCGGCAATGGGTAAAACCACAAATGCGCTAGAAGTGGTGCTCAAGAATTATTTTGAAAATCCAAAAGAACTTCAAAGTTCGATACAAGAGATTCATAAGTACCATAATTCAATTTTAATGGATCTCTTTAATAATGAAAACCATCCCATTTTTAAGGAAATATCACAACTTTTTGAGGAACTCAAAGGTTTCCTTGGAAGAAATAAAAGTCCCGATTACAATTTTGTTTATGACCAAGTTATCGGTTATGGCGAAATTCTTTCAACTACAATTGTAAGTGCGTATCTTAACGATATCGGCATTAAGAATAAATGGTTAGACGTAAGAAACCTGATTAAAACGGATAGCTATTACCGCCGCGCCAACGTTAATTGGGAATCAACCAATGATAATATCCGCAATAATGTAGATGCAAAGATTTTAAATATTACCCAAGGATTTTTAGGAAGCGATAATAACCATTTTACCACGTCTTTAGGAAGGGAAGGAAGTGACTATACCGCTGCAATCTTTGCCTATTGCCTCAATGCGAATAGCGTAACTATTTGGAAAGATGTTCCAGGTGTTTTAAATGCTGACCCAAGATATTTTGAAAATGCACAACTGATAAACAAAATTTCCTATCGTGAAGCCATAGAGTTAGCTTTTTACGGCGCTTCGGTTATTCATCCTAAAACATTACAGCCACTGCAAGGAAAGGAAATTCCATTGTATGTACGTTCTTTTATAAAACCAGAAGAAAGAGGAACCATGGTTGGTAAAGGCATAGGTTTAGAACCAGAAATTCCGTGTTTTATCGTGAAGAAAGGTCAAGTTTTGATTTCGCTTTCTTCTTTGGATTTTTCATATATAGTTGAAGAAAATATCAGCGAAATCTTTAGTCTATTGCACCTATATAAGATGAAGGTTGATGTCATTCAAAACTCAGCGATCAGCTTTTCGGTTTGTGTAGACGATAACTATGGAAACCTCGAAAAACTACTGCAACATCTTAGGGCAAAATTCAAAGTTACTTTTCAAAAAGATGTTTCACTATTTACGATTAGACACTATACCGATGAAGCTATTACACAATTAGAAAAAGATAAGACCGTTTTACTTAAACAATTGACGCAGCAAACAGTCCAGGTAGTAACAGAGTAAACAAATAACTACATTTGTAGTGATGACCGACCAAAAACACACAGAATTAGTAACAGCGAAAGAGGTTGCTCAAGCTATTAAAACAGATAAATATGGACTATTAGGGACTTTATCTGGCTGGATTCTGATGAAAGTCCTTAAAATCTCCACATTAAACAACGTCTACAACCGAAACAAGCACTTAAACGATGTCGAATTTTTAAATGCAGTCCTAGATGATTTTAAGATTAGGTTCGAAATCCCTGAGGAAGACTTAAAAAGGCTACCAAAAGACGGAGCTTTCATATCCATATCTAACCATCCACTCGGAGGTATCGATGGAATTTTACTTTTAAAACTTTTGGTTGAACAACGAAGTGATTTTAAGATAATCGCAAATTTTCTGTTACACCGAATTATTCCCCTGAAATCATATATCATGCCCGTAAATCCTTTTGAAGATAGAAAGGACGTTAAATCGAGTGTTATTGGTTTCAAAAATGCGATTGGTCATTTAAGAGAAGGTCATCCGCTAGGAATTTTTCCAGCAGGAGAAGTTTCAACCTACAAAGACGGAAAACTTGTAGTCGATAAACCTTGGGAAGAAGCGGCAATGAAGCTCATACGAAAGGCTGAAGTGCCAGTTGTTCCCATTTATTTTCATGCAAAGAATAGCAAGCTTTTTTATAAGCTTTCAAAAATTAGCGACACACTAAGGACCGCAAAACTCCCGTCTGAGCTTCTTACCCAAAAAAGAAGAGTCATAAAAGTGAGAATAGGGAAGCCTATTTCGGTTAAAGACCAGCAAGAACATGAAACATTGGAAGATTTTACGGACTTTTTACGTCGCAAGACATACATGCTGGCAAATTCTTTTGACGAAAAAGGAAGAATCTTAGAAAACCTATCGTCTACTTTAAAAGTTCCAAAACATCCTAAGCGTATCGTAAATGAAATAAGTACGGAGGTGATGTGCAATGAAGTAGAACAGCTGCGGGCTTCTGATAGTCGTTTGTTACAAAGTAAAAATTACGAGGTATTCTTTTCTGAAGCAAAGAAGATTCCTAACATTTTACGTGAAATCGGTAGGCTAAGGGAAATTACTTTTAGAGAAGTAGGTGAAGGCACTAATGAACCAATCGACTTAGATCGATTTGATGCGTATTATCACCATATGTTTTTATGGGACAATGAAGCAAAATGTATCGCCGGAGCCTACAGAATGGGTTTAGGTTCCAAGATTTTTGCGAAGTATGGTATTGATGGATTTTATCTTCAGGATTTATTCAGGTTTGAGCCAGAACTTCACAAAATGATGCAAGAGTCCATAGAAATGGGTCGAGCCTTTGTTATAAGCGAATATCAGCTTAAACCAATGCCTTTATTTTTACTTTGGAAAGGAATTGTACACACCACTTTACGCTACCCGGAACACAAATTCTTGATAGGTGGAGTAAGCATCAGCAATAAATTCTCGAACTTCTCAAAATCTTTGATGATTGAATTTATGAAATCGCATTATTATGATCCCTATATCGCACAGTATGTACATCCGAAGAAGGAATTCAAAGTTAAGTTGAAGGATGCGGATAAGGATTTTGTCTTTGATGAAACAGAAGCAGACCTAAACAAGTTCGATAAGATTATCGATGAGGTAGAACCAGGAAGTTTAAGATTGCCTGTCCTAATTAAAAAATATATAAAACAGAATGCGAAGGTAATTGCCTTCAACGTCGATCCGCTTTTTAATAATTCAGTTGATGGATTAATGTACATCCGCATTGCCGATCTTCCGGAAAGTACCGTACGGCCTGTGATGGAAGAGTTTCAGGAGGAATTAGAACGCAAATTTTCTTCTCAGAGCGATTTAGAAAAAGATTGAATATTGAGCGTTTAGAATTATATCATATTTATTAGGAGATTTCCTGTTTGCAAAAGTCTTTACAGAATAATTTTATTTCCTCGCGAGTTTTTAAAAATGCTGCATGCTTTTCATCCTTAGAGCCTTCAACCTTAGACGGATCAAAGAAGTTATGATGTAGTCTTTTTGCATTTTTGGTTGGGATATAAGGACAGTTTTCCTTGGCATGGTCACAAACTGTAATAATGAAATCAAACTCAACTGAAGAATATTCATCTACATTATTAGAAGTGTGCTGTGAAATATCGATACCATCTTCTTTCATAATAGAAACTGCTCCTGGATTTAAACCATGAGTTTCTATCCCTGCACTATAGACTGCTGCTTTATCGGCACAGAACAAGTTTAAATAGCCATGTGCCATTTGGCTGCGGCAGGAGTTGCCGGTACATAATACTAAAATGTTTTTCTTAATCATTGGTGTCTCTTAAAATTTATCACTTCGTCGTTCCATAAGCGTGTTATCCTGCCACTTTCCATCTAACTTTCCTATTTTTTCTCGCACACCAACGATTCTAAATCCACATTTTTTATGCAGTTCTATACTGGTTTCATTAACACTGAAAATCCCAGCCTGAAGGCTCCAAAAACCTTTGTCTTCAGTCGCCCTGATCAAGCTGTCCAATAGGATTCTTCCAACTCCTCGTCCTCTAGCATCTTTGTCGACGTATATACTGACTTCCCCTACGCCTTTATAAACTTCACGGTGTGAAACGGGAGAAATAGAGGCAAAGCCTACAATTGTGTCGCCACTCTGTGCTACCAAGGAACAATTCTCGACATGGGTTTTTTTCCAATATTTCCATTTAGGGACTTGCGTCTCAAAAGTTGCCATTTTGGTATCCATACCATGTTTGTAGATTTTGGCGACATCATCCCAATCTTCCTTAAACATCGGGCGTATATATAATGTTTTCTTCATCTAACAGCAATTGCCATCTGGCGAGCAGCACGGTTCTGTGGCAAGTTCCTTAATTTCTGGTTTTACAGTAATTCCACACAGTTCTTGAGCTTTACAATCTGTTTGATGCGTGGTCAATTTTACCACAAGTTTCCTATCTAATATATCAAAATCTTCAATATATAATTGAGCAGTGTGAAATTTCTCGTTACTGTATTCAATCCGCAATTCAGAATTAAGATGATAGTCCTTCATTTTACCTACTTTTCTTAAAATTCCCAAAGCCTTATACACAGACATGAACTCTTTTTTACCGATTTCTGATGGGCTTTCCCAGAGCTGAATGATGGTTTCCTTCCAGCTATCTGATCTGCCACCGCAGTCAACTGAATCTACAGAAATATGTTTTACTTCAGTAATGTGGTAATTTGTCCCAACATATCTTTCTGCCTGATATTCAAATACCAATGACAGATCGGGATTTTTTTCTAAAAGCTCTAAAAATTCTTTAGTTTTCATAATTAGAAATTTAATGGTTATTATAATTTTTAAGCACGTCGCTTGATTGCTTTATTAACTGAAACAAGCTTAAATTATTCACTTCTATTGCCATTTTTCAAGTTTAGCAACAATTGGATTTTGTCATTTCAAAAAAGCCATTGAGCAGCTTTTTATAGAAATCGAAACTTTCGACATTTAAGCAATAGCAAATCGTGGTGCCCTTATAATTTCCTTTAAGCAGTCCGGCATCATTAATGACTTTAAGATGTTGAGAGATAGTGGGTTGTGAAAGTCCAATTTCGTCCACAATATCGTTACAGATACAAGATTCTTGTTTGCTTATATATTCTAAAATGGCCACTCTAGCGGGGTGCGCAAAGACTTTTGCAATCTCTGCGATGTTAATAGTTTCTTTGGAATAGATATATAATTTGGATGCGCCCATAATTTTTAAAGTTGAATAAACTTATTAAATAGCAATATTGCAATATTACGATAAAACGTCCAATTGAAGACTTGTTTTACAAAATATGTTATGCGATTTTTTATGATTTTAAATTCTAAATATGAAGACGCCCCGTTATCATTGAGGTTAATGCTCTAAATAATTGATTGATCAATCCTTAATTAAAACCAGGGTTTATGACCTACCTGATAGATTCGGTAGAATTCGTCGTCCGACTTTGTAAGATACATGATTCCTTCAATGATGCCGACCACGGACATAGCCCAACCCGCGACTCCGCAAGTTAATGCTCCGAGAACCAAGGTGATTACCAGCAAAATAATGCCTTCTTTGGTATAGCCCAAAATAAATTTGTGTATCCCGAAAGCACCTAATACAATAGCCAACACCGCTGCGAGAATCCTTTTATTTTGTACAGCTTTTTGTGGAGTTCCATAATGATTCTGTGCATTTTTCTCCTCTGAGGGAGTGGTTTCTTCCCTAAATTTATCCTCTCTTCTAGTTGAATCGTTTAAGATATCATCGTTTTCTTGGTCAATATCTTGGTCTCCCGTCATTAGATTAACTTTTTAATTTGATTTTAAATATAACTAAAATGCTCAATTTGATTATTAGATTGTAGAATTTGTCGGTTGCTAATGTTCGATTTTGTTGCCATCATTATCCATAATCCATCCGAACTTGCCATAATCATACTCTTCAATCTTACCGATAATCTCGACGCCTTAATTTTTGATTTCTTCTAAAAGTTCTTCTAGATTTTCCACTCTATAATTGAACATAAAGTCTTTTTTTGAAGGTTGAAAGTATTCCTAATCTTTGGCAAAAGGAACCAATTGCCTAGTACAATCATCACCTTCGCAGATAGTAATCGGCACATACCAACCAATCATATTATAAAGAACCCTCGTCAAATCAGGAAGGAATATTTTTGCTTATGACATGTCTAATATTTTGTATAGGAATTTTTCTTTCCCGGAAGTTGTTCAATATAGGTATCTACTGAATTAGCTACGAACTTCATTTTCGTTTCTTTTTTAATATAAAAGCTGAAATAAGAGAAATGATAAACCCGATAATGAGAGTAGTTAGAAACATCATCGCAGCCATAAAAAGAGGATGACTGTAATCTTCCATTTGTTGAATTAATTCTGCTTTCTTCGAAGCTAGTTCCGTTCCCGAATATTCAGTTTCTAGTTGTGCTAGACCGGTATTTAAATATTCTGTTACGAAATCTGGATTTATTAATGTCGTATAGATCACATCAAACAACGCTATTCCGAAAGACGCAAACATTGAAATTAACACACCCACTTTAAGCCCTTTTCCGAAACTTATGGAACCAGAATTTTCGTTGTCTCGATAATGTTTTATACCAATATAAACAAAGCTTAAGGAAGCGACCATGGTTCCATAACCAAGCAACTGCTGAGCATTGTAGCTTAATCCTTCACCTAATAGAAGTGCTAGACAGAATAGACCAAAGGCCGTTATAAATCCTAGCATTCCGAATTTCAAAACTACTTTCTTCATATTATCCCTTTAAAGATAACCAAGGTTAATTGCTTAGATAGACTCCGAGAACAAAGACCATAGCAATAAAAGCTATGCTAAGGTCAAATAAAGAATTATTTATTATATGACAGAACTTGGAAATTTGGAAGAGCACAAGGTGGCCAAAAATAAAGTACCAAATAAAAATACTGTTCTCTTCACGAGAGAAAGTTAAGAAAAATTATCTTTGATTTTATCAACAATGGTTTGCGCCAATTTAATTTTGCTCTCTACCGTCCAACCTGCCACGTGAGGAGTTAGCAGAACATTTTCGGCATTGATTAAATATTGAAAGGCTTCAGGAAGAATTTCTGTAGTTGAGGAAAACATAGTTTCGAATGACGATTTTTCGTATTCCAAAACGTCTAACCCTGCACCACATATTTTTCCATTTTTTAATCCTGTTATCAAATCTTCTGTAACTACGCTTTTTCCCCGAGCAGTATTGATAAACCAAAATGATTTTTCGAAACCATTTATAAAATCCTGATTTATCATTCCCATTGTACTGTCGGTTTGCGGAGTGTGCAAACTAACCACATCGGCCTGTTTCTTAAGGTCTTCCAACGAAACTTGCTTGGCAAATTCATCCGCAACATTTTCTTTTATGTCGTAGGTTATTATTTTCACATCAAAACCTCGCAGTTTCTTTGCAAATGCTTTCCCCATATTGCCGTAACCAATAATTCCCACCGTTTTTCCATCTAACTCTACTCCACGGTTTGCCTCTCTCTGCCAATGACCGGTCTTCACCTCACGGTCTGCTTTTCCAAAATTGTTCATAAGGGACAAAAGCATTCCTAAAGCATGTTCTGCCACTGCATTTCTATTGCCTTCAGGAGCAGCAATAAGCATAATATTTTGTGTCTCGGCAAAATCTCCGTCAATATTTTCTAAACCTGCTCCAACACGACCAATAAATTTTAGATTCTTCGCCTTTTGAAGAAATTCTTTGTTAATCGCAAATCGACTTCGGATAATGACGCCATCATAATCGGCAATCTTTGCTTCGATTTCTGATTTGCTTGAAGTGTAATCCTCATCATTGGTAAAGCCAAGTTCGTTTAGTTGTTGAATAAGAAGTGGATGATTACTATCTATGTGAAGTATTTTCATAGGTAATTTTAATAAAGCGATTTTAGACAGCAGACTTATCTAGAACCCCATGATAAGTCCTGCAATATTGAAGAACAAAAAGATTCCAAGTATATCATTACTGGTCGTTATAAAAGGCCCAGTAGCAATGGCGGGATCAATTCCCCTTTTGCTTAATATAATTGGTATAAACGTACCGATTACGGCTGCAACGACAATTACAGTAACCATAGAAATAGCAATCGCAACGCTTTCGTTTAATTCTTGTTGAATAATAAAACCAAAGAGTATGGTCAACATAGCTACCGCGCATCCATTGATCAATGCTAAAGAAACTTCTTTGAGCAATCTGCTTAATAAACTTCCTTTTACGTTATCGTTGGCGAGACCTTGCACGATAATCGCACTAGATTGAACGCCTACATTTCCTGCCATAGCGGCAATAAGTGGGGTATAAAAAAAGAGTGATGGAGCTGTATCCATAATATCTTCGAAGCTCCTCATTATAAATACACTGCCTAGGCCACCAAAAAGACCTAAAACCAACCAAGGCAATCTCGCACGAGTTAGTTGAAGGATACTATCATCTGCTTCAACATCTTGGGAGATACCTGCCGCAAGCTGATAATCCTTATCTGCCTCTTCCTTAATTACATCTACAATATCATCAATTGTAATTCTACCTAGCAGCTTTTGATTGTCATCAACCACAGGGATTGCTTCCAAATCGTATTTCTGCATAACTCTCGCAACATCTTCTGCATCATCATGAACGTTCACCGCATCAACGGTAGATATGTATATTTCTGAAATTTTTTGCTCACTTTTTGCAGTAATCAAATCCTTTAAGGAAAGCCTTCCTATTAATTTATTAGTGCGGTCAACCACATAAATAGAATGAACTCGGGTAACATTTTCGGCCTGACCTCTTATTTTTCTTAAACATCCTGCAACGGTCCACGTTTCATAAACCTTTACAAGTTCCTTTGCCATAAGACCTCCGGCAGAATCTTCGTCATAAGTTAAAAGTTCTTGTATTTCTGCCTTATGTTCCTCATCAAGGATTTCTGCAATAACTTCTTCCTGTCTTTCAATAGAAAGCTCAGCAATCATATCGGCGGCATCATCCGTATCTAACTCAGTTATCTCATCTGCAATTTCCTTTGCACTAAGATTATCCAAAATCTTCTCACGGATGTCTTCATCCAACTCCATAAGAATATCAGATGTTGTATCAGAATCAAGAAGTTTTATAACATAGGTGGCCTCTTCAAAATACAACTCATCGAGTATTTCGGCGATATCTGCGTAATGAAATTCTGAGAGATAGTCGTGTAGTTCTTGGTCCCTTTTTTCTTCAATTAGGACTTCTACTTTCTCTAAAATTTCTGGGGTAAGTTGAAATTGTATGTTTTCTTTTTCTTCTGCCAAGCTATCTCTGAATTACGATTATTGGTCTTGCTCAATCATCTGTGTTAGCTCGATAAATGCTGAAACAGACAATTGTTCTGGACGCTTGTCAAAGATAACATTTGCTTTTAAACTATCTGAAAGATTGAAGGTTTTTAAACTGTTACGAAGCGTTTTCCGTCTTTGTTGAAATGCGGTCTTAACTACTCTAAAAAAAAGTTTTTCGTCACATGGAATTGTGTAATTTTCTTTCCTCTTTAATCGTAATACGCCAGATTCTACTTTTGGTGGAGGATCAAATACTGTTGGAGGGACACTAAAGAGATATTCTGTATCGTAAAATGCCTTTGTGAGTACCGAAAGAATGCCATAAGTCTTATTGCCTTCATCTTCACAGATTCTTTGTGCGACCTCTTTTTGAAACATCCCAGAAAACTCAGGAATCTGATGTTTAAATTCTAAGGTCTTAAATACGATTTGGGTAGAAATATTATATGGGAAATTACCGATAATTGCGAACTGTTCTTCACCAAAAACCCTAGTTGGGTCCCATTTTAAAAAGTCTTTTTGAATGATTTTATCTGCTAGTGTAAGATAATTTGCTTTTAAGAATTCTACGGATTCAGAATCTATTTCAATAAGTTTTAAATCTAAATCTCGTTCTATGAGGTATTTGGTTAGAACCCCTGTACCTGGACCAATTTCTAGCACATTTTTATATCCATCCAGCGATAAGGTCTCCGCAATTTTCTTGGCAATATTTTGATCTGTCAAAAAATGTTGACCTAAGTGTTTTTTCGGCTTTACGCTCATTAAGTGGGGTGTAAATTAATTTATTCGAAGCTGACCGAGTATTCATCAATAACTTCTAACTCGGTTCTAAATGAAAGAGTTTTATCGGCAAATCGTTTTAAAGCCTCTTGTCTCAGTGCTTCAGCATCATTTTTGTAATAATCATCCAATGCTTCCCGAGATATCGCACGGTATTGCACGGAATACGTTGTGCCGCCCATCTCTTCATCCACTAAAACTTTTGAGAGTTTTGCTTCCCTAAATTTTCTAGTGGCAAGCACTTGTGGAATGTGCTCCTTTATCCAACTAAGCCATTCATCGTGAACGCTTTTGTCTACATTGGTAGTTACGTTATAAATTATCATAAATCTTAATTTTTACAAAGAACTGAAGTATAAATGAGAGTTCAATAAGATAACGGGATTATTCGGCACTTAATTAATGTCATCGCCACGCAGCATTCTATACTTCTTTCTAGTGTCGACATAGAAAATACTGTCTTCATGCTCAAAGATGATTTTCTCGTAATACTCTTTGGCTTTTTCTGGTTGCTTAAGATTATAGTTATAGATATTGCCCAGTCTATAGTAGGCATCATCCGCTAAAATATCATCGGCATAATTTGCAATTATTTTCTGGTAGTTGATGATGGCTTTATCTACTTGATCGTCTTCTTCAAATAATCTCGCTTGCTTATAAAGTGCTTGGTCTTCGATGCTTTCACCTTTATGTTCGGTAAGGATTTGCTCTAGCAATACGACTGCTTCTTCTTTCCTGTTTTGAAAAGCTAGTAGATCTGCCTTAGCGTACATATTAAGTGCAACATGAAGAGAATCTTCATATTTATTATCCGAAATCAATAACTTAAGTTCTAAGGCATCATTAGCTATTAATTGTGAGGTTGAAGCCTTTAAAATTTTGAGCTGTGATTCTGCCCAATCAAAATCTCCTTTAAAGTAACTGGTGCGTGCGACCTTAAATCGTGCTTCTTGAGAAATTGAACTGTTCTTTAGATTTGCTTGAATTTGGGAGTAATAAATCAAACCTTCATTAAATTTCTCTTCCATCACCAATATATCTCCAAGCTTCATTTTTACAACAGCTTGCTGAAAGCCTGAAAGATTCAATTTTAAACTTTCTTTTAGAAATTTACTGGCGCTGTCTGGGTCTTTAAGATAGAAGGCTACAAAATGTCCGTAAGAAATTTGAAGCGGTACTGTTTGCTCAAACTTGCCGAATTCATTAAAAAGTGCTTGGTAGCGTGCGTCTATTTCTGGATAGTCTTTTTTCTTTGCATTACTAACATCGATATCCAATAAATATTGGTGGGCGGTGAGTTTAGTCCCAATATCTTGGCTAGTTAATACGATGTAATTAAATATTTCTTTGGCGGTTTCATCTTGACCTTCATTTACAGTCGTTACCCCAAGCTCTATCAATCTATTAAGGCTTTCAGGATTTCTCATATACAAGGCCTTCTCTTGAGTAAAGGATTTATTATAATCTTTTTCCTGAACGAATAACCAACTCAACAAATCGTACCAGTAGGTATCGGGGCTGAGCTGTAATTTCTTCAACAATAGTTTCTTTAATATTTGATTGTTTTCATTATCGCTACTCTCTGATATAAATTCGCTGAAGGCGCGCTTGGTATTGTTTAGAAACTCTGGTTTACTTTCTGTATATTCCATATAGCTACTAAACATTTCTTCAATGTTTCCCTGTTCTCCATAAATCCGTGCCAATTGAATATTAAAATTCTGATTTGGGTTGAGTCGCATCGCAATCTTGTAAACTTCTATCGCTTCATCTAAGAGCGAGTGATCTTCAAACTGTTTCGCAACATTATAAGAATAGATGGGATTAGCCTCTGAGTCTGCAATGGCCATTCTGTAAAATTTGTTTGCCTGATCTAAACTGTCGCGAAGTTGGTAGTTATAACCCAGTTCTACTACCAAGCTCGGATTTTTGCTGCGCTCTATTCTCTCCACCAAAAGGTCTTGTACTTCCTGATACTTCTCTAGTTGTTGGTAAGACTCTATGAGTTTGTAGGTATATTTATAATTTCCAGGCTCTTTCTCCATTAATTTTTGGTAAGCCAGCATGGCCTTTTCGAAATCACCACGCTTAAAATAATCATCGGCAATTTCTTCACTTTGAGAAAAACTTAGTGAAACAAAGAGTAGGAAAGTAAGTTGTATGAGGCGCTTCATAACGTTTATTTGCGTAAATATAACAAATGATGTGCCGTGATATTGTGAATGTTATAATAAAAAAATGCCTAGACTTAGTCTAGGCATTACCATATAAATAGGTGCTATTAATCAATTTTAAATTAAAAATGATTACCTATTTAGATAGGGTGTTTTCACTAATAGGGCATCATGTTTATCGCAATGCTAAAAGAATATTTTGCTGATCATGACAACTAGTGCCACTAGGATCATAAGACGTTTTATATTTTTCATAGGTAGGCTGGTTCTTATTGGGTCTACGAACATCAGGAAAAATTTACAGAAATCCGATATAAATCTAAAAAAATCGGTGAAATACGCAAAAATTTAGCATTTAAAGGATAATACAGATGAATCTACCTACTAATCAATAGATTTAAATTTAGTATAAGGGATAAGTACTTCAGGAATATCAATACCTTTTTCGGTCTGGTAATTCTCTAGTATTCCGGCTAATACCCTTGGAAGGGCCAATGAACTACCGTTTAAGGTGTGACAAAGTTGGCTTTTTCCTTTTTGGTCCTTAAATCGTAGTTTAAGCCGATTCGCTTGAAAAGTTTCAAAGTTAGAGACCGAAGATATTTCTAACCACCGGTCTTGAGCGGTAGAAAATACTTCGAAATCATAAGTTAAGGCAGAGGTGAAGCCCATGTCGCCACCACAAAGTCTTAGAATTCTGTAGGGCAATTTAAGTTCGTTTAAAATATCTTTTACGTGCTCTACCATTTTATCTAAAGCCTCATAAGATTTGCTCGGATGCTCAATTCGTAAAATTTCAACTTTATCAAATTGATGAAGTCTATTAAGACCTCTAACATCGGCTCCGTAACTGCCGGCTTCTCTCCTGAAACAAGGCGTATAGCCAGTTAATGCCTTTGGCAATTCTGATTCTTGCAATAACACATCCCTGTAAATATTGGTAGCAGGAACTTCGGCTGTTGGTATTAAATAAAGATTGTCTTCGTTTACATAATACATTTGACCTTCCTTATCTGGAAGTTGACCTGTTCCATAACCGGAAGCTTCATTGACCAAATGTGGAAGTTGGTATTCGGTATAGCCAGCAGCGGTGTTTTTATCCAAGAAATAAGCAATCAAGGCGCGTTGTAGTTTTGCTCCTTTACCTTTATATACTGGGAAACCAGCACCGGTTATTTTATTTCCTAGTTCAAAGTCTATAATGTCGTATTGTTTTGCTAACTCCCAATGAGGTACGGCTCCATCGTGCAACTTCGGAATCTCGCCGTGCTTATATATCTCTTCGTTATCTTTTTCATTTTTCCCCGCTGGCACAGATTCGTGAGGTATATTTGGAATTGTATAGAGCAACTTGTTAAGCTTTTCTATAGTTTCATTAAGTTCATCACCGAGGTCTTTGGTTTGTTCTTTAAGTTGAGATGTTTTCTCCTTTAAAATAGCGGCTTTTTGAGTTTCGCCATTTTTATAAAACTGACCAATTTCTTTGGAAAGTGTATTGGCTTCAGCTAACAAACCGTCCAAGGTAGTTTGTGTCTCCCGTCTTTTCTGGTCTAAGGAAATGGCATCAACAATCATCGCTTCTGCATCGATGTTGCGTTTTGCCAAACCTTTAAGTACTAAATCTTTATTTTCTGTGATATAAGAAACCTGAAGCATAATGCATTTTTTGAGGCTTTTTAAAGCCTATAATCCTTCAGCAAAAATAACAAGATTTTAAGAGCAACTCTAAATTAGCGTCATTCAATTTTTTTTGGAAGAATCCAGCTGCTATGCTCAAAGAAATCCCAAGGTACCGAAGCTAAATCTACCGTTGGATCGATCATCCTTTGTTTTTTTTCTCCATTAAGCCCCACAAAACTATTTACATAGACTTTAACGTCTTTACCTTCTTCGGCATAATGCTTTTTAAGTCTTTGGGCGAATTGCCAAATCATATCCGGTTTAGAGCTTGCAGGTTTAATCTGTTTGTCGGTCAAAAAATCGGTCATTTTAAATGGAATATTCAAGTCGGTTGCCTTATCTACAACTCTATAAGTTGTATTACCACTTCTAGAACGTAGCATCATACGCCAAGACAGGCGGTGGCCTTCTTCGGTCCAGAGCACATCATCTTTTATAAACCAATGTCTTAAGGGTAAACAGATTTGAACAATAAAATAGATTGAAAATAAAGTGATGGCTAGATTTTTACCATTTGGAATAATCACTTCGCCTGCATCATAATAATCCTTTCTCTTAAAAAATATGGATTGAATGGTTTTAGGATGAAAGAAAAACACACAAAGCGCAATCGACATATATGGGAAAATGCCAATGTGAAAGATAAACGAGTTAAAAAGGTGAAAGAATACACCCGCCAAAAATCCCCAAATCCTGGTCTTCTTAAATAATAAAAGTGGAATGATAAAAGCATCGAACATAATGCCGAAATAGGCTATGGCATAATGCACCCAATGTTGCTGTAGAAATCCGCCGACAAGCCAATAATCTTTTCTCGCCCGCATCAGCATTTCTGGCACCGATGCATTTAACCAATCTGGGTATATTTTTGCAACTGCCGCATAACTATATACGATAAACATCTGCAGGATAAATATCACAACGCACCACTGCGGCATAGAATTGCTCTTTATACTTGGATTAAGCTTGGCGTCTACCGACATATACCGGTGAGCGGGAACAATCACCATGAACGAGCTGAGCAGAATTAAAAGATAATAGTGATTGTTATAGGAGGTCTTTTGCATTAAATACGTGGCGGTCCACATGATAGTAAAGGCCAGCATACTATAGCGATACTTAAAGCCGATCATCACGAAGATTCCTAAGATTCCCATTACGGCATAATAGTAAAGCATTCCGTTACCTGGAAGTGGTTGAAGCCAATCAAATCCAATAAAAGTGAAGGTATGGGAGGGTTCTATCAACGTTCGTTTTACCCAACCTGTAGCGATTCCTCCAAAACCTTCGATAGCTATCAGTAAACCAAAAGCAATCCTAAAAAGAATCAATGGACTATTGTCTATATGTTTAAAAAGCACTCTATCCATCAATCGAATCTATATATTCTTGAGCCGATTTTTTATCGCTATTAAGTTGAAGTTTTAAATGGTCCAAAGTTTCAAATTTAACCTCATCACGCAGTCTGCTTAGAAATTTCACCTTAATTGAAGTCTCGTAGATATTCTCATCAAAGTTGAAGAGATTCACCTCCAACGATTGTTTTTTGCCACCGACGGTAGGATTTGTCCCAATATTCATCATTCCAAAAAATTCACCGAACTCCGTACTGGCGCTAACCACATAAACCCCATTTTTCGGGATTAGTTTATAATTTTCCTTAATCTGAATATTTGCGGTCGGGAAATTAATCGTGTGCCCCAGACCTTTGCCTTTTACCACGCTCCCAGTAATGTAAAATGAATATCCCAGATAACTATTGGCGGTTTCAACGTCGCCTTCATCTAAGGCTCTTCTGATTTTGGTAGAACTTATCGAGACATCGTCAATATCTTTTGCTGAAATTTCTTCAACCTCAAAATCGAATATTTCACTCAGTTGTTTTAGTTCTTCAATACCAGCACTTCTACGCCTTCCGAAGTGGTGGTCGTAGCCAATTACCATATATTGTGCGTGGAGTTGGTCTAGCAGAACTTGCTTTACGTAATCTTCTGCGGTATAATCTGCAAACTCTTTAGTGAAATTTTTAATGATCAATGTTTCTACTCCAAATCCCTTTAGGATTTCGCGCCGTTCATCTATAGTGTTCAATAATTTTATTTCTACATCTGGTTGTAACACCATACGTGGATGCGGAAAAAAAGTAAGAATGGTAGATTCTAATCCTTTAGATTTTGCAACTTCAATAATTCTTGAAATGATTTTCTGATGCCCAAGATGCACGCCATCAAAGGTGCCGATGGTTAAAACCGTAGGATTTGTTGGGTAAGGGTCAGAAAGCTTATGTCTTTTCAAGTCTAATTTTTTGTAAAAATAGCTATTAAAAACATGGCTAGAAAGGTTGAATCTTATAAGAAAACCTATTCAACTTAAATTATTTTTTGATGAACGGGATTACCGTGGTCTTATCCGTCCTGTAAATCCTAAGAAAATAGATCCCGTTGCTAAGCGCAACTGTATTCACGATTAAATCGTCTTCGGTCTGTATTTTTGCATCGAGCATTAACTGTCCAAGAGAATTGAAAATCTGATAATTTTTAGGAAGCTTTTCACCCGAGACCAAATCAATCTTAAAGTTGATTAAGGTTGGGTTAGGGTAAATCCTTATTTTTTCATTTGAAGTTCCGGGGTCTACAACTCTTTCTATGGTAGAGATTGTGGTCGTCTCAATGCCCGCAAATTCACCACCTCTTTTAATAATTGCTCCTGCGGGAGTGGCAAGTTGATAATAGCCTTCGCCATAAGTACAGCAAATTCCATCACTTTCTGAATCGTAAATAGTAAATGTGTAACATTGATCCTGAGCAATATTAAAGGTTTCGGTAAATAGTTTATTATTATCTGCTCCAGAATTATAACTATCAGAATATAGAATGGTTCCTGAGCTATCCTTTAATTCCCAGCTTGTTTCCTCACTATAATCGTCAGTTAACAAGGTGAAAACTATTTGATTAATATTTTGATAGGCTGGCGTTATCTCGAAGTTATTGGCATCTTCATTATTGCAATCGCGGTCATCTGAACTATCTCTATCTAATTTTACCAAAAAGACATTGTCTCCTTCCGGTGGATTTTGAGTTGGCAGTGAAATAATGGTAGACTGATTTTGGGCTAAGGATCCAGACCAATTATATTCTTGTACCACACCTCCATTTATTTGATAAAGAATAGTGGTAGAAGTTAAGGTGGATGTTCCGTAGTTTGCCAATTTAATCTTTGGCGTTATTTCACCAATACAATTATCGGTATTAAGGTTTAACAGAGTTACGCTAGTGTCGAATTGTATTTCACTCGGAGGCGTATCAGAAATATTAGAATTTGCCAATGTTAATCTAAATTCCTGGTCATCCAAATAAGAGCGCATAATCGCGGCTTGGTCATTGGTGAAAATGTTCATACAGATATCATCACTATAATCCATATAGTTTTCAATCATATCATCATCGCCTCCCGGGCAAGAATCAGGAATCGTCGTTGGGCAGCCATAATTTTCAACATTTGTTGGCGGAGTATCGTCTGCGAAGTCGCCTGTACCGGTACAACTTTTACCGTTGAAGGTGTGGTAAAGACCAAAATAATGACCAACTTCATGGGTGGTCGTTCTACCTAAATTATATGGCGGGCTAAGAACTACACCTGCTGTATCGATAGACCCAAAAGAATCGTACGAAATCACAATACCGTCGGTCGTATCTGATCCACCGGGAAATTGGGCAAAACCCAAATTGTCGTTATCAGAAAATTTCACCGTCCAGATGTTCATGTAGCGGTTAGAGTCCCAAATAGTTTGAGGCTTTAAAACATTATCGGTATTTCCACCAGGTCCCGACCAAGATGTGCTAAGGTTCGATAAATTAATACGATCAATACCGGTCGTTGGGTTACAATTGGGATCTTCTTTAGCTAAATAGAATTCAATTTCCGTATCCGCGCCATCAGGATGGGTATTAAAACCGCGAGTACCCGAAATTCTTCTAAAGTCTTCATTAAGAACCCGTATTTGTGAAATAACCTGGGCATCAGAAATGTTAGTGCCAGAGCCTATTGCTTCGCCGTTATTGATTACATGAACAACAACAGGAATTCTTATAACCTCAGCAACTCCAGATACTTTTAAATTCCTTTGCTTTGATATTTTCTCTTGAAGGTTTTTAATCTTCTTATAATCAGGATTGCGCTTTTGAAGATATTCTGTATTCTGGTCAGTCAGGCAACGGATGATGCCATCTTCAGAACGTTTAAGATTTTCGGTTGAATAAGATTTCTGTCCAAAGGACTGTATTCCGATAAATAGAAAAAGGATAAGGGTCGAAATAAAAAATTTATTCATAGCGCAACTAATTATTCCCGGCGGGAAATTAACGATTATTATACGAACTTATTACCTCAATACTTTGATAATAGATAAAATGCATGACCCTAGGTTCCATTAAACTGGTTCATGGTATTATTGATGCCTGCCGTGCCAAATGATTTAATGACTTCACTAGATTTCTCTAATCTTTCTTTAAGTTTTGATCGCTCATCTTCATCCCACTCACCCAAAACATAATCGACCTGTCGCCCCTTGCTAAAAGCATCGCTAATACCAAACCTAAAACGATTGTAATCAGTAGTTTGTAGTTTATTTTGAATATCCTTAAGGCCATTATGTCCGCCATCGCTTCCTTTGGTCTTTACCCTAATAGTTCCGAAAGACAGATTAAGGTCGTCGGTAATTACCAAAAGATTTTCCATGGGGATATTTTCTTTCTGCATCCAGTATACGACAGATTTGCCACTTAAGTTCATATAGGTGCTTGGCTTTAACATAATAAACTGTCGTCCTTTGAATCTAAAGCTTGCAGTATCTCCTAATTTATCTGGGCTGAAATTTACTTCTTCTTTTTCAGCCAAATATTCCACGATCTTAAAACCGATATTGTGTCTGGTTTCTTTATACTCGTCGCCAATATTACCCAGACCAACAATCAAGAATTTTTTCATAGCATCAATATTTGGCTCTTCGACTTTGGTTTTACTAAACCCGAAAATAGATTTAAAGAAGTCTAACATTTTTTAAATATCGCGTAAAAATAAAAAAAGCATCCCGCAACTGCGGAATGCTCTTATATAAAATAGAAATTTCTACTATTCTTTTACTGCAGCTACATCATCTGTTTCTGTTGCTGGTACATCAGAAGCATCTGTTTCTTCTCCTTCAGCTCCTTCAACATCTTCCTCTTCTTCATCGCCAAGTTCAACAATTGCTGCTCTAGCAGTTTTAACCATACATACTACTGTATTATCAGTATGCATAATGGTGTAGTCCTCATTTTCCAAATCAGTAACATATAATTTACCTCCGATTTTTAAAGGGGTAATATCTGCTTCCAAATAATCTGGTAACTTAGAAGGTAATGCCTTCACCCTTAATTTACGGTTGTTTTTTCTTAATACACCACCGTTCAATACACCCTTAGAAGACCCGATGATATGAACCGGAATTTCCATAGTGATTTCTTTATCTTCAAATAACTGATAAAAGTCAATGTGAAGAATCCTATCGGTAACAGGATGAAATTGAATGTCTTGGATGATAGCATCAAAAGTTTCGCCACCTTCCACAGCAATCACAACTGTATGCGCACTTGGAGTGTACACTAGTTTAGAGAATGCAAGTTCTGGTGCTGAAAAATGAACTGGCTTGTCTCCTCCGTATAGTACGCAAGGAACCTCTCCAGCATTACGTAAGGCTTTTGTTGCTTTTTTGCCCACGCTTTCTCTTTTAGATCCGTTGATTGTAATTGATTTCATTTTAATTTATTATGGTTTATAATTTACTTTTTATTTAATCTAATCCTTAATTAGGATTACATCACAAATTTTGAACTGATCGATTTATTGTAGTGCACATTGTGCATAACATCTGCGAAAAGGTCGGCACAGCTAATAACATGTATTTTGTCACTGTGTTTTTTAAGAGGAATAGAATCCGTAACGATCAACTTTTCTAGTTTCGACTTTTCCAATCTTTCATAAGCGTCGCCAGAAAGGATAGGATGGGTACAAATCGCTCTAACACTAATAGCACCTCTCTCAATCATTAGGTCGGCGGCTTTGGTCAATGTTCCGGCGGTGTCTACCATATCGTCTACTAAGACTACATTTTTACCGGTTACATCACCAATAAGTTCCATATGAGAGATGATGTTAGCTTTCTCTCGCTGCTTATAACAAATTACTACATCACTTTCTAAAGCCTTAGAATAGGCATAGGCTCTTTTAGAACCACCCATATCTGGGGAAGCAATCGTTAAATCACTTAAATTAAGGCTCTTTAAATAGGGAAGAAAAACAGTAGACGCAAAAAGATGATCAACTGGTTTTTCAAAAAAACCTTGAATCTGATCAGCATGAAGATCCATTGTAATTATCCTTGTTGCTCCTGCGGCCTCCAGCATTTTTGCAACTAATTTAGCTGCAATCGGCACCCTAGGCTTATCTTTTCTATCCTGTCTTGCCCAACCAAAATATGGTAAAACGGCAGTTACGTGTCTAGCAGAAGCTCTTTTAGCAGCATCGATCATCAAGAGCATTTCCATTAAATTCTTTGGCCCAGGATGGGTAGAACCAATAATGAATATTCTTGTTCCTCTTATAGACTCTTCGTAGGAAGGTTGAAATTCACCATCGCTATAAGTAGATGTTATGACCTTACCGAGTTTTGTGCCAAAACGCAAGGCGATTTTTTCTGCAAGTTCCTGACTTTGGGAACATGCAAAAATCTTAGCTTCTGTTTTAGTATCTGGCATAACTAACAAGTTGTTATCTAAAGAATTATCTCGCTTCGGTAAAACGAGGTGCAAATTTAGGAATTTATTTGGACTGCAAAACTATAAAACCGACTTATTTAGCTTGATTGTAACTGAAATTTTTATAATTTTGCTGTCCGATTTGCTCAAGTGCCTGCCAAAGGCAGGTAAAGCGGATTAGCCTACCGAAGGTAGGATTGGTAGACCTGTCTGCCGACAGGCAGGCGCGCTAAATTATGTTCTTAGCTATATGTATTATATTTATGCTATGTCTAGCAAATCTAGAAATTATATTTATGTAGGACTAACTAAGGATTGTGAAGCGAGAATTAAAAGGCATAATGGTGGAAGAGAAAAGACGACAAAACCATATCGACCATTTGAGCTTATTTTTTTAGAGAACATTGATGCTTCATTAGAAGAAGCAAGAAGAAGAGAAAAATATTGGAAGTCGGGTGTTGGTAAAGACAGACTCAGATATTTAAGAGACAACAGTGATACTCATTAGATTGCCTTGGTGGCGGAATTGGTAGACGCGCTGGATTCAAAATCCAGTTCTTCGGAGTGCGGGTTCGATTCCCGCCCAAGGTACAAACCTCAACAGAAATGTTGGGGTTTTTTGTTTTTCAGCTTGTGATTATTAAAATAATAGCAAAAATTCAATGCTGCCCATCTGAAGATTTACTTTAGAAAGTATAAATATCTTGCATCTTCACTAAACTACGTTATTAGCCAAGGATGATAGAATTCCAAGAAAAGGTTATAGACAGATTAAAGGAATTTTTACGAAAGTACTAAAAGAGTTTAATCCGCGATTGCCTTATTTCCTCTCCGTATTTATTGCACTATTGATTTTCGTTGGAAGTCTTATGATTTTTGTTGAACTCACCGAAAGTCTTAAAACGAGATTTTTACCAATTTCGACAAGGTCGTAACCGAAAAAATAATTTCATTCAGAAGTGCACCTCTCACCAATTTTTTCGTTTTTGTTACCAATGTCGGGGAACTGTACTGAGTATCATATCGTAATAGCACTCTGTACAGTTGTGTTTTATTTGATTTTTAAGAACTGGAGTGATGTATTAAAACTCATTCGTGTTTTGTTGCTTACCTCTATTTCAAATTTAATTCTGAAGCATTATATCAACCTAGCACGACCAGAATTAGGGCATTTGGTAAGAGTAGAAAATTAAAGCTATCCGAGCGGACGCGCTATGTCTGCTATGGCTCTTATTTATTTGTTCTTCAAGATTAAAATGAACCATTTCCTTAAAACCGTTTGTATAACGTTTATCGGGCTGCTAATAATTTGCATCGGTCTTAGTCGAACTTATCTCGGTGTCCATTTCCTCACGGATATTCTGGGCGGATTTGTTGCTGGATTTATTTGGGTGACTTTCAGTTTTCTAGTATTCCAAATGATAGAACTATTTCATAAAGTTCCAGAAAGTTCAACAGACGGCGTCAAGAAAAACCCAGACAATAAAATTTGAAGCATAAATGCATTCAATAAATTAGAGTAAAAGAGCAAGGAAATCAGTAATTAAAATTAAATGAACTATTAGAAATATGCCGCAGCATTCATCTTTTCCTTCATTTCAGTTTTTTCACTTTCTGTAAGGGCATGGAGTTTTACTGAATTGCAAAGCGAGGTAAGGGTCGCGTTCTTTGTAGAAAATTTGCTGCAAGCTTTACATATCAATAAATGGAATTTAAGCTTCAACTTTTCTAAAAAAGTCGCTTCATTATATTGGGCCTTATGGCAAAACTCAACTGCTTGTTGGCAAGAAATCATATTCAAACGGCTTAAAAATTCTATAAAATCCACTCTTTACTAATTGGGATTCTAGATACTTTGACGAAATTAAACCAAAAAATTACAAGCCACTTTTAATAAAACGCTCGGTATATAACAATTCTATAAAACGTCTTCGCGAATATTCTTCCAAATAAATGACAAAACAATCCCAGATACAATCGCGGCAGCGGTAAGGATTATTGCAGTGGTGGTCCTTCCGTAGATCCAGTTGCCAGTGGCGAACATTATACTATAAATAAGTACGCATCCAACAATCATGGCATATATCCCAGATGGCACGCTCCACTTTTTGGTTGAATTTTTAATAAGAATATCTTCTGCTTTCGCTTGAACGATAACCCTTTGCCAACCTGGGCCTCCGGGCTGTATTTTTCTGTAAAATGAATAAAGCACTTCTTTGCTTTCGGGCTGGGTCATAAAGGTTGCCGCTAACCAAATAATGGTAGTTAGAAGTACGATGAGCGGGTATTCCATATAATCTTCAAAAAATCCTGTATCTCCAAAGAGATGGTTTCTTAGATCTGTAACTTCAAGTAAGATTGCAATGATGCCCGAAGCAAACATCGCGGTTATTTCGCTCCAAGCATTGATGCGCCACCAAAACCATCTTAAAATAAAAATCAGTCCGGTACCAGCTCCAAAACTCAATAGAATCTGAAATAACTGAAGAGCATTCTGAAGCGCCAAGGCAAGTATCGCACTTAAAATCATCAAAATTACGGTCGAAATTCTTCCTACTGCTACCAACCGTTCTTCGGAAGCTTCAGGATTTACCTGTTGTTTATAGAAATCATAAACAATATAACTAGAACCCCAGTTTAGTTGGGTAGAAATAGTAGACATATAGGCTGCCACCAATGATGCTAATACCAGACCTAGCAATCCGCTTGGTAATTTGGTCAACATGGCAGAATAGGCCAAATCATGTCCCAATTTATCCGCAGTAATATTTGGGAATGCCTCTTGGATACTCGCTAAATCCGGGAAAACCACTAGAGAAGCAAGCGCTACCAAAATCCAAGGCCACGGTCTTAATGCGTAGTGCATTATGTTGAAGAAAAATGTTGCGCCAATCGCATGGTTTTCGTCTTTTGCAGCCAACATTCTTTGAGCGATATATCCTCCCCCGCCTGGTTCAGCTCCGGGATACCATGAGCTCCACCATTGTACCGCAAGCGGAATAATCAATAGCGTAATCAATGCTTTTTTATTACTAAAATCGGGTAAAATCGAAAGTTTAGAGGTAACGTTTTCATTAGTCATCAACTCATGTATACCACCTACTTCAGGAATATTTACTAAATAATAGGCCGCTCCAATTGCGCCGAACATTGCTGTAAAAAATAATATAAAATCGGTGTATACAACTCCCTTAAATCCTCCAACTGCACTAAAAATTACAGTAATCAATCCAGCGCTTAAAACAGTTTGCCATGGTTCTAGACCAAGCATTACGCTACCGATTTTAATAGCGGCAAGAGTTACCCCTGCCATGGTGATAACATTAAAAAATACGCCGAGATAAATCGCACGGAACTTCCTTAAAAAACTCGCAGGTTTTCCTCCGTACCGAAGTTCATAGAATTCTAGGTCTGTGTTTACATTAGACTTACGCCATAGTTTTGCGTAAACAAATACGGTAAGTAAACCAGTCACCAAAAACGCCCACCAGACCCAGTTACCAGAAACACCATTTGTTCTTACAATATCGGTTACCAAATTAGGGGTGTCCGTAGAAAATGTGGTGGCAACCATAGAAACTCCAAGTAACCACCAGGGCATAGAACGTCCAGAAAGAAAAAACTCCGAGGTATTTCGTCCCGATTTCTTTGAAACTAAAAAACCGATAATAAGTGTAATCGAGAAAAAACCAAAGATTAGAATATAATCTAGCGTACTTAGAGTTACCATGTTAGAGGTTTTAGAGAATAAAAAAAGGTTACTGAAAAATACTATTTTTATTAATGTTAGTTGCATTTACCAATCAAGTTGTCCGTAATTCTTGTTGATGAAGGATTTCATTTCTGAAATATCTTCTTTAGAGGTTAAATCTGGTACATGTTCGGAAATTGGTATTACTTTAATTTCCCCATTTTCTTTATCGATAAAATTCTTTAAGACCGAAGGGATTTCCTTTTCGTTGCGTACGGGATGCATCGGACAATCCCTAAAATATTCAAATAAATCCTTACCATTAAATTTGAAGATATTCATGCTCACCCTCAACTTGCCTTTTTCATCTGCAAAGACTTCTAAATTTGAAAGTTCGGGCTTTTCGATAATATCTATCAAATAATCTTCTTGATCGAGTTTTAAAATCGCAAAACGAGAAATCCGCTCGCTCGAAAATTGAAGAGCATCTCGATCATAGCCAAGTAGGGCGTTATTCCATTCTTGGGTTCTTATTTTTAGCAACCCATTTATGGTATAAAGGTTGTCCGAATTACATACCGCAAATTCTTTGGATTTTAACTCCGCGAATTGTTCTATCGCTTGGAATACAGCATCTGCAGTGCCCAATGGCTTTTCTCTATTCTCTGGGATATGTTGCGTAGCATACGAAATCTTTAGACCATTAAAATCATTGTCTTTGGTTTTTTCACCATAGAGTTCTTTAAAATGTCCACTTCCGGAATCGCTCACAACGAAAATAATTTTTTCGTATCCCGCTTTTTTAGCGTTGAATAAAAGATAATCAAGAATCGGCCGTCCCTTGTCGTCTATGCTTATCAGTCCTTTGCTTTTGCTATTTGCTTGTTTAATTTCTTCTGGGCTCAAACTAGAATTTCCTTCTGAATTTTTCATTCTAGAAGATGCTCCTCCGGCCAAGATTATTAATGTATCGGTCATTTTAATTATTTAATATCGATGCGCCAGGGGCAATATTTGTAGTGTAGGCATCTTTAGCTCCTGCTTTTTTCATAGCATTAACGATGCTTTGTTCATTTTTCTTTTCTGAAATTGCTACAATACTTCCGCCTTTTCCTGAGCCGACAATCTTCGCTCCTAAAGCGCCATTATCAGTTGACGCTTTAATCATATCGTCAATTTTAGGTAAAGTAAGGTCGAGTTTGTCTTTTAAAATTGAATGATGTTCGTTCATGAGCTTGCCCAAATTTTTAATATTCGGACTATTCTTTCTCAATTCAATAAGCGCCGTTTTAGTGATGTCGAAATTAAGTAAGGCAGCTTCAAAATAAGGATGTAAGTGTTTGGGCAAAATTTTTAAATATTGATCGATATTTTTGGGATCAGCCTCACGAACATCGAAATCTAAAATTTCTGCCTTCACCAAACTAATGGCTTCTTGGGCATTTTCCTTTCGATCTTTTAGAACGCCATCGGTAGCTTTAGCAATGCCGGATTCCCCAACGATAAGGCTCATTTCTGGTGTGCTCAATCTTTCAACGGTAGTCTTATCAGTTTCCAAATAAATTATTCCGCCTGAACTAATGGCATACTGATCCATATTTCCGCCGGATCCATTGACCTCTAAAACTTCTGCTTCGTACGCCAATTGGGCAATCGCTTCAGCATTTATGTCCATATCAATTCCAAAGGCTTCAATCAAAAAATTGACCCAAGCGATAACTACCGCAGAGGAACTCGAAAGCCCTGCATTAATTGGGATATTTCCACCAATCGTAAGGTCATATCCTTTATTAGGAACACAACCATAAGTCTTCAAGACTTTAATTACTGCCTCTAGATGTTTGCTCGTTCCACCCTCATTTTCAGAATAAATAGGAAGACTTATTGTTTTTCCCAAATCAGCTAAACTAATTTTGAAAACGTCTTTGTTGTTTTCGACCCCTTCAATCGTAACAAATCGGTCTATTCCGCAGGCTATAATCGGCAGGCCGAGGTAATCTTGATGGTCGCCAAAAAGACAGATCCTTCCCGGAGCTTTTGAGATTATTTTAGAAGACGGCTTTTTCAACATTTAATAAGTGTCCTTGATCCAATTTAGTGGCTTTCGCTTGATCCAATTACCTCTTGTAAAATCAGGAAAATTTTGTGGTTCGCCATTGTTTTCTATCGAAATCTCTGAAAGTGGGGTAATGGCGCTCCAAGCTGCTGCATCGTAAACATCCAAAGGTGGCGCAATTTTTTGTTTTGCAGATTCTACAAATGCATTAATTACAAAAAAGTCCATGCCTCCGTGCCCTGCATCCATAGCCGTTTCTCCGTATTTTTTCCAAAGTGGGTGATCGTATTTATCTAGCCAAGAAGTTGCGTCATCCCATTGGTGCGGCTCAGATTGGCCTTCAACATAAATCCTATTGCCATCAACTTCCCAAAGACCATTGCTTCCTTGTACTCTAAAACCAAGCGAATAGGGTCGCGGTAAATTACAATCGTGGGTTACGATAATCGTTTCGCCATTGGTAGTTTCTATGGTTGAGGTTATAACGTCTCCTTGTTTAAATTTCAGTTTTGCATTAGGATGGTCTTCTCCGCCATTTTTCACGATATAATCGTGCAGCCCAATCCCTTTTGATGCATTTGAGGAAATTGAAGAAAATCTATTTCCACGATTGATATCGCACATTACAGCAATTGGTCCTATACCGTGGGTGGGGTAAACATCGGCATTTCGTAATAGGGAGTGCTGGGTTCTCCAAGCTGATTCTGAAATTCCTTTTTCGCCAAATTCAACCCCTTTCCCGTAAGCCGTTTTACCATCGTTAAGTTTTACAAAGCGCAAATCGTGTTGATAGCCGCATCTAAAATGAACCAATTCCCCGAACACATTTTGCTTTACCATATTAAGAACTGCCAAGATATCTCGCCGGTAATTTACGTTCTCTAAAATCATAAGGTGGCTGCCGCTATCCTCGTGCACATTTACCAAATCCCAGCATTCTTCCATGGTGTTTGCAGCAGAAACTTCTAGTCCAGTGTACTTCCCTGCTTTCATGGAATCCTTTGCCATTCTAGCGTGCCAGAGCCAAGGAGTCGCAATGATGACAGCTTCCACATTTTGAGAAGCTAAAAGATTTTTATAGTCTTCCTCATTTTTGCCGAAAATCTCAGGTTTGCTTAGTCCTGCTTTAGAAATCATGTCATTAGCGATACCAATCCTTTTTTGGTCAATATCACAAATTGCAGTGACCAACACATCATCCCTTAGAATGAAATTATTGAGATGATTTGTTCCTCTTAACCCGACCCCGATCAATCCTACTTTAAGTTTTTGTTGATTGCTTCTTTTTGAAGTTGAAAATGTAAGCTGAGGTGCCAATGCAATGCCTGCGCCGGCAATGGAGGTTTGTTTGATAAATGTTCTGCGTGATTTCATTGAAGGTGATTTTTTGATGAGTCCAAGTTATCAAATTCTTTTCTTAAATCTCAGCTGTAATTTGGCAGCGATTTGAGACTTTTTAAATTTTCCTGAATAGTTAAAACTACAAAAAATAGCATCAAAAACTACATAATGTAGCTAATTTTGAAGCATGTTTTTAAATGTACACTCATATTTTAGCCTTCGTTTTGGAACGCTTTCGGTAGATAGGATTTTCTCCTGTTCTAAAGAAGCGAACCTTTCCGTAATAGCGTTGACGGACATTAACAATACGTCTGCTTGTTTAGAATTTGTTAGACGTTCTAAGGATTATGGCATCCGACCTATTGTGGGCGTAGATTTTAGAAACGGTGCCCAGCAACAATTCGTGGCACTTGCGAAAAGCAATCTAGGGTTTCAAAATATAAATTCCTATCTCTCAGGATTTCTTCATCAAAACGATTTTGAAATACCTGATCGCTGTAAAAAACTTGCCGATACTTTTGTAATATATCCGTTTTCGGATTTCCCCGAAAAAGAGGTCAATCAACTTTTAGAGCATGAGTTTTTGGGGGTTACGATGAATGATTTAGAAACCTTCAAGTTTAGGAAATTCAAAAGAAAATCGAAACTGCTCATCCTTCACACGGTTACCTTTCAAAATAAACGCGACTTTAATACCCATCGTTTGTTAAGGGCAATCGACAATAATACGCTGCTTAGCAAACTCCCTAAGACCGAGCAAGGAAAAGCTTCCCATGTGTTTGTTCCCCTAGAAACTCTAATCAATGCTTTTGCTGCCTACCCCGAAATCATCGAGACTACCCAAAGACTATTAAAGGAATGCAATATAGATTTCAGCTTTAATGATAAAGTCCCAAAAAACCAGAGTAGCTATACCGGTTGTGAAAAACGGGATTTTAGGTTGTTGAAAAAACTAGCTTACGACGGGCTTTCTTATCGCTATAAAGAACCTAACGAAGTCATACATGCGCGCATCCATAAAGAACTTAAGATTATAGAAGAAAAGAAGTTTGTCTCTTATTTTCTTATCAACTGGAAAATCCTAAAGTATGCCCGTAGCAAAGGCTATTTTTATGTGGGACGCGGAAGTGGTGCCAATAGCATTATCGCCTATTTATTGAGAATTACGGATGTGGATCCTGTAGAGCTTGATCTTTATTTTGAAAGATTTATAAATCTTTACCGGCAGAATCCACCAGATTTCGACATCGATTTTTCTTGGACAGATCGAGACGACATCATCAATTTTATTTTTGAAAAATTTGAGAATACTGCTCTCATTACGGTCTACAACACTTTTAAATATAAAGCCTCGGTAAGAGAATTAGGAAAGGTTTTTGGGCTTCCAAAGAGTGAAATCGACAAACTTTCTGCCGCTCATTTTAAATTTGAAAACTTAGATGAGCTTTCACAATTGGTGGTTACATACAGCAAGCTCATCCAAGGGTTTCCCAACTATTTGGGAATCCACGCCGGCGGAATTTTAATCTCAGAAAAACCCATCCATCATTACACTGCTACTTTTATGCCGCCCAAAGGTTTTGCCACCACCCAATTTGATATGGTCGTGGCAGAAGATGTGGGACTTTATAAGTTCGATATCCTAAGTCAGCGCGGATTGGGAAAAATAAAGGAAGCGGTAGAAATAGTGGCTTATAATCAAAAGGATTTGCCGCCATTAGACATCCACGATATAAAACGTTTTAAGGAAGATAAGCGCATCAATAAGATGTTGGAAGAAGCCAAGGCAATCGGGTGTTTTTATGTAGAATCTCCCGCCATGCGAATGCTCTTAAAAAAATTGAGAACCAATGATTATTTGGGATTGGTGGCGGCAAGTTCGGTGATAAGGCCGGGGGCTTCAAAATTTGGAATGAGGGATTATATCCTTCGGTCTCGGTTTCCCGAAAAAAGGAAAGAGGCGCATCCCGTACTGCTAAAAATAATGCCAGAAACTTATGGTGTAATGGTCTACCAAGAAGATGTTATAAAGGTTGCCCACTATTTTGGGGGTCTTACTTTGGCAGAATCAGATGTGTTGAGACGCGGTATGTCTGGTAAGTTCCGTTCTCGAGAAGAATTTTTAAAGGTGAAGGAAAAGTTTTTTAGGAACTGCTATAACGATGGAAAATCTAAAAGTCTTACGCTAGAAGTTTGGCAGCAGATAGAAAGCTTTGCGGGTTATGCCTTTGCAAAAGGACACTCTGCTTCTTATGCGGTAGAAAGTTACCAAAGCCTTTTTCTAAAATGCTATTTCCCGTTGGAATATATGGTGGCGACCATCAACAATTTTGGAGGTTTTTATAAGACAGAATTCTATGTGCACGAAGCAAGGATGCACGGCGCCAAGATTTTGCCGCCCTGTGTTAATCGGGCAAATATGGAAACGGTTATCTACGGAAAGGATATTTATATGGGTTTTATGTTCTTGCACGCTTTCGAAACCAAAGTAGCAGAGCGCTTATTAAGAGAAAGATTAAAAAACGGCATGTATGCAGACCTTGACGATTTTATAGACCGGGTACATATCTCTATGGAACAGATTGCCATTTTAATTAAAATTAATGCCTTTAGGTTTACGGGAAAAAATAAACGAGAGCTTTTATGGCAAGCTCATATGAAGATCAACAAGATAAGTTTTAAGGAACATGAGCAAACCTTATTTAAAGCCGAGCGAATCAATTTTAAGACTCCAGAACTTATCTGCACCGAGGAGGAAAATGCGTTTGATGAGATTGAATTATTGGGGTTTTCACTTTCTAGCCCTTTCGACTTATTGAGGACAAAGATCAGTAACCCTTTACGGGCAAAGGATTTAATTGGATTAAAAGGAAAAACAGTTACTATAGAAGGTTATTTGGTAACGGTAAAGGACACGAGCACTTCTAAAGGCGACCGTATGTTCTTTGGTACATTTCTAGATTTGGATGGCGATTTTATAGATACGGTTCATTTTCCGCCGATAGATAAGAGATATATGTTTAGGGGAAAAGGAATGTACTGTGTAGAAGGAAAAGTGATCGAAGAATTTGATTGTATTTCGATAGAAGTTTCAAAAATGGAACGTTTACCGATTATTGAAGACCCTCGATATTCTGCAGCTTCAAATAAATCCCTTCCACCAAAGGAATCATCAGAAAAATCTATTCCTGAAAAATCCATGGTTACCAAGAACTTTAGTTCTTCAAAATCATTTTATAAAAACAAAATTGCCGAAATACAATCTACTTTATGAGCAATCAACGGGCAATAGTCCATATGGATTTAGATACTTTTTTTGTGTCCTGCGAGCGGTTGCTAGACAGGCGGCTCGTAGGCAAACCAGTGCTTATTGGAGGGATTACGGACCGTGGTGTAGTGGCTTCTTGTAGTTACGAAGCAAGGCAATTTGGTATTCATTCTGCCATGCCAATGAGAATGGCAAAACAGCTATGCCCAGAAGCTATAATCGTACGTGGAAATTCTGGTATTTACACCAAATTTTCTGATGAGGTTACAGAGGTGATAAAAGAAAATGTTCCTCTTTACGAAAAATCCTCAATCGATGAATTCTACATCGACTTAACCGGGATGGACAAGTTTTTTGGTTGTCATAAACTTGCTTCAGAAGTGCGGTCAAAAATCATTAAAGAAACTGGGCTGCCAATTTCTTTTGGACTTTCCATCAATAAGACCGTTTCTAAAATCGCAACTGGTGAAGCTAAGCCAAACAACGAAATACGTATTTATGAAGGTACCGAAAAACCATTTTTGTCACCGCTTTCGGTTAGGAAAATCCCTGGTGTAGGAGAGGTAACCTATCGCTCGCTTTGCGATTTGGGAATTAAGAGAATACACACCATCCAAGAAATGCCAATGCCAATGATGCACAAAGTATTCGGGAAAAATGGTCTGGGTATCTGGAAAAAAGCAAATGGTATAGATAATACACCTGTGGTGCAATACCACGAGCGAAAATCAATTTCTACCGAACGTACTTTTGATCAAGATACTACCAACATCCACAAGCTTAAGGGTATTATCATTGCCATGGCAGAAAACCTCATTTTTCAATTAAGAAGAGGAAATAAACTTACCGCCTGTGTGACGTTTAAGATTAGGTATTCAGATTTTCAAACCTATACGTTACAGAAGCGGATTCCTTATAGTTCTGCAGACCATAAAATCTTGCCGGTAGTGATGGAGCTTTACCATAAACTATATCAAAGGAGATTGTTGGTAAGATTGGTTGGGGTTAGGTTTAGCCATTTAGTAGAAGGAGGTCAGCAGATAGATTTGTTCGAAGATAATAGTAGGATTATAAATCTCTATCAGGCAATGGATAAGATGCGCGAAAGGTATGGAGATAGAGCGATTATAAAAGCCTCGGGTATGGGAGCAAAAAGTATAAGTAGATGGAATCCTTTTACCGGTGAGCCGCCACCCTTATTGGCAAATAGAAGGCAATAACGATATTGATACAATTTTATTGCTCTATCATCGTTTTTGTTGGGAGCCTTAATAATTCTAACTTTGGGGCCAAAGAAAACTGTAAATAATGGAAGAAATTTGGGGTACTATTCAAAAAGGAATTTTCCATATAATCAATTTTGAAACTTACGATCACCTAATCTATGTTGTTATTATAACGGTTCCATTTTTATTCAATAAATGGAAACGGATTTTAGGCCTAATTACCATATTTATTTTAGGCCATATCATCACATTAGCATTAGATACATTTGATGTTGTAAGAGCAGATAAGCAGATGGTAATGTTCTTGATGTATTCCATACTTTTTATTTTAGCCGTATATAATGTGATTTCTTCTGGCAAACGGCCCGCAGGGGAGCGCTACGGAGTTGTTTTCTTTTTAAGTTTAGGACTAGGTTTAGCTCATGGCTTTATTACAAACAGCTTTTTTAGCAATCTCTTTAAATCTGGCGAAAACAAGGTAATCTATCTTTTAGAGACCACTTTAGGTATGTGGTTAGGACTTCTAATCTTGGCGTTTTTAAGTGTGTTGATTGGTTTTATCTGCCAAACAGTATTCCGGTTTAAAAATAGGGATTGGGTTTTGGTCACCTCATCAATTATAATCGGGGTCTTAATTCCGTTGATTATCAGTACTTGGATATTTTAAATTTGAAGTTTATCAGAACCAAGTTTTGGTAAAATTTTAACTGATAAACTAATTGAATTAAAATAGGAAGCAAGTATATTCGTTGTTGTAAAGAATAGTAAATCCTGAAAATAGCAGCCGAATATTCTAGACGGACTTCAACTTTAAACCAATCAATAATAGCCTCCAAAAACCTGAAATTTTAATGTCGAAAAAAAAACAGCTGCGTTATGACAAGGCGTATCTAAGAATAGCGCAAGAATGGGGAAAATTATCTCATTGTAAACGCAAGCAGGTTGGCGCACTTATTGTTAAGGATAGAATGATCATTTCTGATGGTTATAACGGAACTCCCACAGGTTTTGAGAATTATTGTGAAGATGAAGAAGGTTATACAAAATGGTATGTCCTTCATGCTGAAGCTAATGCCATTTTAAAAGTTGCGTCTTCCACACAGTCGTGCCAAGGTGCTACACTTTATATAACTATGTCTCCTTGTAGAGAATGTAGTAAGTTGATTCACCAATCTGGTATTGTGAGAGTGGTTTATCAACAGAGCTACAAAGATGATTCTGGATTAAGGTTTTTAGAAAAGGCTGGGATAGAGTTGAATTTAATTGAAGAAGTAACTAGTTAATGCCCCTAAAGAAAAAATACATACCATTATTAACAGGAATCGCAGTTGCGGCTGGTGTTCTTATTGGGGGTAAATTGAATTTTACGGATAATAACGACCGACTTTTTTCTACCAACAGCAAAAAAGATAAGCTTAATAGACTAATCGACTACATCGACTACGAATATGTTGATGAAGTAAATACTGACAGTATCGTCGATGTAACCGTTAACGGCATTCTAGAAAATTTAGATCCACATTCTACCTATATTCCCAAAGATCAATTGGCCCGCGTTACAGAAAATATGCGTGGTGATTTTATTGGTATTGGGATTAGTTTTTACACTTACAACGATACTATTGCGGTAATTAGGTCGGTAGAAGGTGGTCCAAGTGAAAAAGTTGGCATCTTGCCAGGCGATAGGATTATCATGGCCGACGGCGATACAATTTATGGCAAACAATGGACCAACCAACAGATTATACAAAGGCTTAAAGGCAAAAAGAATTCCAAAGTAGATTTAACGGTTTATAGAAAAGGTGAAGCAGAATTGTTGCATTTCACAGTAAAGCGTTCTGAGGTTCCGCTAAAAAGTGTTGATGCTCATTATATGCTGACCGAAAATTTGGGTTATATAAAAATAAATCGTTTTGCCGAATCTACTTATAAAGAATTTAAAGAGGCGCTCGATAATCTCCAAGAGCAGGGTGCTACTCAATTGGCGTTAGATTTACGCGATAATCCTGGAGGTTTCGTGGGGATTGCAGAACAGATTGCAGATGAATTTTTGGAGGATAAGAAATTGATGCTTTTTACCCAGAACAAGAAAGGTAAAATCGAAAAAAGTTTCGCAACGGCCAAAGGAGATTTTGAAGATGGTGAATTGTACATTTTAATTAATGAAAATTCCGCTTCGGCATCGGAGATTGTTGCAGGTGCATTGCAGGATAATGATAAAGGGATTATCGTTGGACGTCGTTCCTTTGGAAAAGGACTTGTGCAACGAGAAATGGACCTTGGGGATGGTAGTGCAGTAAGATTAACCGTGGCGCGATATTTTACACCAACCGGAAGGTCTATTCAACGGCCATATAGCAACGGTGGAAACAAAGAATACTACAACGACTACTACCAGAGAAAGAGCAATGGAGAATTGAATAACGAATCGAATATTACAGTTGCAGATTCCCTCAGGTACGAAACACCAAAAGGAAAGATTGTATACGGCGGCGGTGGTATTATACCAGATGTTTTTGTGCCTCTGGATAGTAGTCGTCGCAACGAGACCATAAATTATATCAGGCGTAACGGCTATATCAGTTTTTTCGTGTTTGAAGAATTAGATCGGGAACGAGCTATCTATAAAGATGTCGCCTTAGACGATTTTATCGAAAATTTTACCATCAGCGATAATATTATTTTGAGATTTCAAGATTATATCAACGAGCGAGAAGGTACAAAGATCACCTTTGTCGCCTATCACGATGAGATTCGACTTCTAATTAAAGCCGCTTTGGCTAGACAGTTATTTAGTGATGAAGCTGCTGAAGAAATCATGAACGAATCTGATGTCATGATCGATGAAGTAATTATGCTTAGCCAAGCATCTTTCCCTCACTAAACAACTAGAAAAATTCAACCTAAAAAACCAAGTTGATTTTATCTTCTTTTTTTATCTAAGACCTGAATCTTCTTAGAAATCCTTAAAATCTGAAGTAACATAATCGCACACAAAGAGGCTACAATCGTAATGATGGCCACCGTGCTATCCTTACTAAGAGGATTATTCCAGTCAATTAGAGTAGCGTTATATACTATTAGACCTAATGCAAGGATACTGATAATGATAATTGCTATTTTCATGATTATCCCAGTTCAAATAATGCTTTAATATTATGGGCGAACAATTTAACGGCTATTGCCAATAGTATTACCCCAAATACTTTACGGATAATACTAATCCCGTTGGGACCTATAAATCTTTCGATTCTTGCCGAGGTCTTAAGAACGATAAAAATAACGATAACATTTAGTATTACCGCGACTATAATGTTTTCTACCTTAAATTCTGCCCTTAAAGATAGTAGTGTTGTTAAACTCCCAGGCCCGGCAATTAAAGGGAATGCAAGTGGAAAAATCGATGCAGTCATCGCGTCGTTTTCTTCCTGCTTATATAGCGTAATCCCAAGAATCATCTCTAGAGCGATAAAAAATAAAATAAAAGCACCAGCTACCGCAAATGAATTTACCCCAACTCCAATAAGCGATAAAATATTCTTTCCTAAAAAAAGAAATGTTATCATGATGACTCCCGCAATAATCGAAGCTTTCTCACTCTGAATATGTCCTACTTTTTTGCGCAGATCAATGACAATAGGAATATTACCAATGATGTCTATAACCGCGAAAAGCACCATAAATGCAGTAAATATTTCCTTGATATTTAAGTCCATAAGAACCGTTTCAAAATTTTTGCAAATGTCGATATAAGAATCGGATTTATATCGTTAAATAATTGTAAACTTTCTGTACCAAAATTGGCCTGAATTAATCTTGAAGAAAGTTATCTTTGCGCCATGTTTCAAATTGGTAAAACAATCGTTTCTGAAGAAATCATCGAGAATGATTTTGTCTGCAATTTATCGGCATGCAAAGGTGCATGTTGTATAGATGGTGATGCAGGAGCACCTTTAGAACAGAGCGAGACCGAAATTCTTAAAGCAATTTATCCAAAGGTTAAACCTTTTCTAAGACCAGAAGGTATCATGGCCATCGAAGAACAAGGGACATTCACAGTCACCGAAGATGGAGAATTTGAAACACCTTTAATCAACGGTGCAGATTGCGCCTATGTTACTTTCGATAAAAAGGGTATTGCACTATGTGGTATTGAAGAGGCCTATAACCAAGGTGAAATTGACTGGAAAAAACCGGTTTCATGCCATCTGTATCCAGTAAGGGTAAAGGATTATTCTGAATTCTCTGCCGTAAATTATCATCGCTGGTACATTTGTGATGATGCATGTTCACTTGGGAGAGAGCTACAAGTGCCAATCTACAAATTTGTGAAGGAGGCCCTCATCAGGAAATTTGGTGAGGATTGGTATTTAGAGTTAGAAAAAGTAGCCGCAAAAAATAAATCCTAAGCCGTTCTTAAAACATTAGATCTTATCGGGATGCTTAAAACAACTTTGGTACCAACTCCATTGTCTTCTTGATCTACCAAATCTTCTATCTCTAATTGAAAGTCATTGTTAGAGGTTGAATAAAAATTTGTAAGTCGGGCATTGGTGATACTCAATCCCAGCGATTTTCTTTCCAGAACACTATCCTTCTTAAATTGCTCAGACTTTTTTCTACCGATTCCATTATCAGATATCGCAATGGTCACGAAATTATCCGATTTCTTGAATATATCTATCCGCACGATTTTATCTTTCTCTTTGGTAGAAAGCCCGTGCCAAATAGAATTTTCTAAAAACGGTTGAAGAATCAGTGGCGGGACTTTAATCGCCATGGTATTTATGTTGTCCAAGATATTTATCTTGAAATCGATTTCATTAGAAAACCGGATGTTTTCAATATTCATATAAAGTTGCATCGTTTCTAGTTCATCTTCTAGAGAAATCGTTTTTTCTGAAGTAGACACCAGAATCTTCCTTATAAACTTGGAGAATTTGTTGAGGTAGTAAACTGCGTTTTCCTTTTCGTTGTTTATAATATATAACTTAATTGAGTTTAAGGAATTAAAGATAAAATGTGGGTTCATTTGTATCCGTAGCATATCCTGTTCTAAGGTTAGAATTTTTTTCTCCTGCGAAAGTCTACGGTTTGTAGAGATTGCGTAAAGGATAAGGGAAAGGATCAAGAGTCCTAACAACGAACTCCAAAAAATCATTTTGTTGTTTCTAAGTCGTTCGCTCACCGCTTCGTATTCTGCCGCAAGACTTCTAATTTGTCGATTTTTAGATTCATTTTCGAACTGTACGATGACGTCATTTACGTATTTTAAATTTCGCTCATTGTTGATGGTTTCTTCAACCTTTACTGAATTTTTGTAATTAAGAAACGCTTTATCAAACTCTCCTTTTTGCTGAAATAATTCTGAAAGATGCTCACTAGCGGATACTTCAGATAATTTTAGATTATATTTTTGGGACATTTCCAGGGCAGTCTGTAGATTTTTTTCAGAAATATCGAACTGTCCTAATTCTTTTTGGGCCCAACCTAAGTTTATATAAGATAGCGAGGTGTAGAATTTATCACCCATCACCAGCGCTTTTTTTAAGGCGTTTTCGATAATGGTCTTGGCCTCGCTGGCTTTTCCTTGCTTAATAAAAATCTGTCCGATACTGTTGTAGCAAATGATTTTACCTATTTCAGAATTTATCTGTTCATTGTAATCTAACGACCTTCTGTAATTTGCTAGTGCCACATCTAGTTGGCCCATCGATTCGTAGGCGTGCCCAATATTTTGGTAGTTAATGGCAAGCCCCAAACGATTGCCCATTTCTTTTTCAATAGCAAGTGATTTTGAAAAATGATCTATGGCAAGTTGGTATTGCTTCAGGACCAAATAAATATTTCCCATACTGTTCTGGGATACGGCAATATTATATTTAAGAATGTCGCTCCTGGGCTCTGTATTTACCGCTAATTCTAAAGCCTTAGTATGATAATCTAAGGCCGGTTTAATGTCGTCCATCCGACGATAGGAAACCCCTGTAGAATTTAAACTGTTTACCAGTAACTCGTCATTTTTTGCTTTAATTGCTAAATCTTCCGCTTGGGTATGAAATTTAATAGCCCTTTCATAAAGCGATATATTTCTATAGATGGCGCCTAATGCATTTAAACCATAGCTTTCGCCTTCTGGATAATTGACATCCTCAGAAGCTGCAACCAATCGTTTTATAAGAACACTGTCGGTTTTAAATTCTTCAAAAGCATCATTAATGGTTTTGAAATCCTGAGGTCTGCCGGTTATTACACTGCTTAGACGTTCGTTAAACTTAGCTTGATTATTATTCTGTGATAAAAGTTGTTTGCTGAAAAACAAAACCAAAGAAATAGCTAGAAGCCCTTTTAAAGTCGATGATATTTTACCAAGTACAGTCATTTATAATTTTTCGAGAAAATCTGATTTTCTTTGTCTGGCAACCGGTATCTTTTGGTTGTTTTGTAGGACCACATATCCGTCGGTCTTTATGTACTCTTTGATTTTGTTGAGATTAACGATAAAAGAATTGTGAATCCTAAAAAATGAATTTGTCGGAAGTACCTTATCTACTTCTTTTAGTTTTTTAGTGATTACCAATTTCTGATTATTTTCTAGATGAATGGTGCTATAGTTACCGTCGGATTCTACATAAGTAATTTCATCAGGTAACAAGAAAAGTAATTTTCCGTCGGTATTGATGATGATTTTTTTTTGCACCAGTTGTGCATTAAAGCCCAGCAAAAGTTCTTCAATTTCCGTATGCTGGTTATTTCGTTTCCTAAACTTCTTAATTTTTTCTATAGTTTCTTGTAGATCGTCAGAATCGATGGGTTTTACCAAGTAATCAATCGCATCATGCTTAAGCGCTTTAATCGCATATTCATTATAGGCCGTGGTAATTACAATCGCAAATTCCTTATTTTTCAATTTGTCTAAGAAAGAAAAGCCGTCCATGGTCGGCATCTGTATATCTAAGAAAAGACAGTCTGGTTGATTTTTATTAAGATAAATTATCGCTTCCTCGGGATTTGTAAATGTCTTAATGATTTTAATATCATCACTAAAATTTCCCAGTTCCCAGGACAAACTTTGAATAGCTTTCGATTCGTCGTCTACAATAACTGCTTTGATCATAACCAAAGATAGCAATAATCAAATTTGAAATTAAGCTGCAATGTATGTATTGCAGTATTTTATGTGTAAAAGGATTTTTAATGAAGTAAAATTAAAACTTATGCTTGCTAACTATACATCTTTATATACCAGCTATACATGCACTCTATGTTATGGAAAGTATATTTTGGATATTTATATTTAATTATGACGTTAAGGTGATTTGTGGGGAGTCGCTTTTTCAGTCGAAATCTATCAGAAGTTAGCAAGTTTTATTGTTTTACCTTTCTTAATAGATTTATTAGTTAGATTATTAATTATCGGGAAAAAAGGGAGCTCATTTATGAAGCTCTCTTTTTGTTTGATATAGTCCCGTGAATATCGAGTCATAACGTACATCTACATCGTTTCATGTAGTTTAAAACCTACATTAATAATTACCCCATTATTCGTTAAATCCCTATTCTATAAGGCATTAACAGAATATTGATAGTTTAGCCCGTATCTATTGGGTTAATGGACTGTGTTAAAAACTTGTTAACAACGTTTACCCAATTAACTTTAAAAATCGATCACATTTTTGAATATTTGTTAGACCCAAGTCACCTCAGAATTTTTGTCCAATTTTTTTAAAATTTACAACACAAATGTCTCATAACGAAGAACCCATTTTACAACATAATAAAGATCGATTCGTGATTTTTCCGATTCAGCATCATGATATTTGGGAATGGTACAAGAAATCTGAGGCGAGCTTTTGGACTGCAGAAGAAATTGATCTGCACCAAGACATGACAGATTGGTCAGGAAAACTTAACGATGACGAACGTTATTTCATAAAACATATATTAGCCTTTTTTGCCGCCAGTGACGGAATCGTAAACGAAAACTTAGCCGAGAACTTTGTAAATGAAGTTCAATACAGCGAAGCCAAATTCTTTTATGGATTTCAAATTATGATGGAGAACATCCATAGTGAAACCTATTCTCTCTTAATCGACACCTACGTAAAGGATGAGAAAGAAAAAGATATGCTTTTTAACGCTCTAGACAATTTTCCTGCTATCAAGAAAAAAGCAGATTGGGCGTTAAAGTGGATCGAATCTCCAAGTTTTGCCGAAAGACTGATTGCATTTGCAGCCGTAGAGGGCATTTTCTTCTCTGGTGCATTTTGCTCTATTTTTTGGCTTAAAAAGCGTGGCCTTATGCCAGGCCTAACTTTTTCTAATGAGTTAATCTCTAGGGATGAAGGAGTTCATTGCGATTTTGCGGTGCACCTTCATAACAATCATCTTAACAACAAGGTTTCCAAAGAAAGAATTCGCGAAATACTTGTAGATGCGCTAGAAATAGAAAGAGAATTTATTACAGAATCGCTACCGGCTAGTTTAATTGGTATGAATGCGGTCCTGATGTCCCAATATCTAGAGTTTGTTACAGACAGACTATTGAGTGAACTTAATTGTGATAAGGAATACAACACTGCAAATCCGTTTGACTTTATGGATATGATTTCTTTGCAGGGTAAAACGAATTTCTTTGAGAAACGTGTTTCGGAATACCAAAAAGCAGGTGTACTAAACAAAGAAGAGGAGAAGGATAAGTTTAGTTTTGATGCCGATTTTTAGGAAACGGCGACTGTAATTCTAGAGTTTTATTACGATAAACCTTTTTTCCCGTTAAAGCGGGAACAACCTTTATAATTCTAATTTTAAATAAATGCCCTTTGGAAAGCGTGAGATTTCCTCTTGAGCCAACTAATTAACCCATTTTTTGAAATGATTTCAAAAAACAAAAAAACTTAATTAAAACTATGTATGTATTAAAAAGAGACGGCCGCAAAGAACCAATGATGTTCGACAAGATCACTGCAAGAGTGAGAAAGTTGTGTTACGGATTAAATCCGTTAGTAGACCCTGTAAAAGTAGCGATGAGAGTTATCGAAGGTCTTTACGATGGTGTTACTACCAGTGAACTAGATAATCTAGCTGCAGAAATTGCGGCTTCGTTAACAGTTGCACATCCTGATTATGCTCGTTTAGCGGCGCGTATTTCTGTCTCTAATTTACATAAGAATACCAAAAAGTCATTTAGCGAGGTTATGCACGATCTCTATACCTACGTAAATCCGCGTACTGGTAAAAACGCTCCATTGTTGGCAGATGATGTTTATGAAACAATCATGGAGAATAAGGATTTATTGGATTCTACTATAATCTATAATCGCGATTTTGGATATGACTATTTTGGGTTTAAAACTCTAGAACGGTCTTATCTATTGAAATTAAACGGAGAGATTGCAGAACGCCCACAGCACATGTTAATGAGGGTTTCTATTGGGATTCATGATAAGGATATCGATGCGGCCATCGAAACTTATGAGCTGATGTCCAAAAAATATTTCACTCACGCAACACCAACTCTTTTTAACGCGGGAACGCCAAAACCTCAAATGTCATCTTGCTTTCTTTTAACCATGAAAGATGATAGTATAGATGGTATATACGATACCCTAAAACAAACGGCCAAAATATCTCAATCTGCCGGTGGTATTGGTTTAGCGATTCACAATGTACGTGCTACTGGTAGTTATATTGCTGGTACTAACGGAACCTCAAATGGTATTGTACCAATGTTAAGAGTCTTTAATGATACGGCTCGTTATGTTGATCAAGGCGGTGGAAAAAGAAAAGGAAGCTTTGCAATCTACATGGAAACTTGGCACGCCGATATAGTCGATTTCTTAGACCTTAAGAAAAATCACGGTAAAGAAGAAATGCGCGCCAGAGACCTATTTTATGCCATGTGGATTTCTGATCTGTTTATGGAGAGAGTCCAGGAGAATGCAGATTGGACGTTGATGTGTCCTAACGAATGCCCCGGACTTAGCGATACCCACAGTGAGGAGTTTGAAGCTCTTTATCTCAAGTATGAAGCTGAAGGTAAAGGAAGAAGGACTATGAAGGCTAGGGAACTTTGGGAAAAAATCCTAGAGTCCCAGATAGAAACTGGTACGCCCTATATGCTGTATAAAGATGCGGTGAACAGAAAATCTAACCAAAAGAATTTAGGTACCATTAAATCTTCTAATCTCTGCACCGAAATTATGGAGTATACTTCTCCAGATGAGGTAGCGGTTTGTAACCTGGCCTCCATTGCGTTGCCAATGTTCGTGAAAAACGGAGAATTTGATCATAAAGAACTTTACAAAACAACTAAGAGAGTTACTAAAAACTTAAACAGGGTTATCGATAGAAATTACTATCCGGTTAAGGAAGCGGCCAACTCAAATTTTAGACACCGCCCAATAGGATTGGGAGTGCAAGGATTGGCAGATACGTTTATAGAACTGCGTCTTCCTTTTACATGTGATGAAGCCAAAAAATTAAACCAAGAAATTTTTGAAACTCTTTATTTCGCGGCTTTAACAGCTTCAATGGAAGAGGCAAAAGAAGATGGACCTTATGAAAGTTATAAGGGTTCGCCTATCAGTCAAGGAGAATTTCAACATAATCTTTGGGGCTTAAAGGATGAAGATTTAAGCGGTAGATGGGACTGGGCTAAACTCAGAAAAGACATTAAGAAAAATGGGGTAAGAAATTCCTTGTTAGTGGCTCCGATGCCAACTGCAAGTACATCTCAAATCCTAGGAAATAATGAATGTTTTGAACCTTATACTTCTAACATTTATACAAGACGTGTACTTTCAGGTGAATTCATTGTAGTTAATAAGCATTTATTAGAAGACCTTGTTAATCTCGGTATCTGGAATGATGGCCTAAAACAGGATATCATGAGAGCTAATGGTTCTATCCAAGATATTGAAG
This sequence comes from Flavobacteriaceae bacterium MAR_2010_188, assembly GCA_900104375.1. Taxonomy (NCBI): domain Bacteria; kingdom Pseudomonadati; phylum Bacteroidota; class Flavobacteriia; order Flavobacteriales; family Flavobacteriaceae; species Flavobacteriaceae bacterium MAR_2010_188. The sequence goes on along the minus strand of LT629302.1, from coordinate 2,732,356 downwards.
GCATTCCACAAGATATTAAAGAATTGTACAAGACCGTTTGGGAGCTAAGCATGAAGGACATTATCGATATGTCTAGACATAGAGGTTATTTTATAGATCAATCACAATCGCTCAACCTATTTATGGAAGGAGCAACAATGGCGAAACTTACTTCTATGCACTTCTACGCATGGAAGAGTGGACTTAAAACCGGAATGTACTATCTACGTACTAAGAGTGCTGTAGATGCGATTAAATTTACGTTAGACAATAAGAAGAGCGTAGAAAGCGTTCCTGAAGTAGTACAAGTTGATTCCATTATTGCACAACAACAAAACGTTGCTGAAAAAACTGCAATCAAGTTTGCAAAAGAAACTGCTGAAGTAGAACCAATGACAGAAGAAGAAATGAAAGCTCTTATTGCACAGGCTAAAGCTGCAGAAGGTGATGATTGCCTAATGTGTGGTTCATAAACAGTAGGATAGTTTAAGTGTTATGAGTAGAAACACTCCGTTGCTTTTATTAAAAGAAGCGGGGTGTTTTTTATTTGGGATAGGTCGAAATTTTTAATCGTATCGATATGTTATTGCTAACCTGAGTAGTAAATAAAAAAAGCTGCAAGGATTCCTTGCAGCTTTTCAAATTAAATGGGTTAATGGTTTATGATTTTTCTGTATTATCTGGATTAAATATTCTAGCCGGTTTAACGCGACTATCATGTGCGCCATGATATTCTTCAAGCAAATCCATAATGGCAGAAACCAAATCCTTTGTTTCTAGCAACAAACCAAAATATAGGGTCGTATTTTTCGGACTAGATTCTTCAGTTCTTGTTCTATTAACCTGCTTTTGAATTTTATCTGACAATAAATCAAAAATCTCTTTTTTACGACCTAGCAGAACTCCGATATTGCCAAATGCTTCAGCTTTAAATGCATCTTTTGCCTCGGATAAAATACTTTCTAGCATCTCATCGATTTCTTTCAACTCCTTAATCTGGCTAAATTTTAATTTCTTGTGATTATTATGCACATGTTTGTGACTGACTTTAGAAATATGTTCTAAAGATTGGGTAATATCCTGAAGATAACCTAATACTGTGATGTAAAAATTACTGGCACCAACACTAGAATCATCTAAGTTTTTAATAAAGTAAAAAACATTGTCCCTAAGTTCATCAACCTCGTCCGATAGTTTGGTCACTTGCTTCTTATTCTTTTTAAGCAAATCTAAATCTTGTTTAGCAAGGCCATTAATTGCATTGGTATAAATCTTATTTCCCCGTTTAACAACGTTGGCAATATTATCGGCGCTTTCATGTATAACCCCTTGGAGGGAACTACTTTCTGCTTTTTTAAGACTATCGACCTCTTTGGTACCTCTGGCTGATTTTTTATGGGCGATGTAGTTTCGGCCCACCAACAATACAGCGATAAACAATAGTATGGCAATAGCAGGAGCTTTACCGATGTATATAAGGCATGCCATAATTGCGGCTGCGGCAAATGCACTAAAAGCCGTAAAGAACCAACCTCCAATAACATTTAGAACCCCAGCAACACGGTACACTGCACTTTCACTTCCCCATGCTCTATCTGCCAGCGAGCTACCCATAGCCACCATAAATGTAACATAGGTTGTAGAAAGCGGTAGCTTATAAGAAGTAGCGATAGAAATAAGTACACCAGCAACCATTAAGTTAACCGATGCTCTAACGCCATCAAAAGCAGGCATTTCATAGGCTTTATCCTTAGAAACTGCAACAACCGGCTTTTCGAATCTTGTATTTATTTTCTCTTGAACAGTATTTGGTATCATAGCATTAAAAAGGTTGCTAAGATTCATAGATCCTCTTACCACAGCTCTAGATAATGCATTAGGTTGAAACTTCTCGTGTCCTTCACCTTGTCTAGAAAGACCAATTTCTGTTTCTGTAACGGTCTTCGCTTTCTTACTAAACCATAAGGTCAAGACCATAATTGCTCCTGCAATAAGAAGCAGAAGCGGTTCTGCCGGAACTTTTTCCGTCAAAATTTCCATAGAAAAAGCATCCGCAGCAATACCAGAAGCAGTCCAAGCCTCATAAGAATGCCATGCTGCCATCGGTACCCCTATAAAGTTTACCAGGTCATTTCCTGAAAATGCTAACGCAAGACCAAAAGTTCCTACGATGATGACTATTGGTAAGATGCTTTTCTTCAAAGCCTTCATATAAAGAAAAGAAAATAAAGTAAAAACAACGAATCCGCCTGCTAACAGCATCGGTTCATTGCCTTCTAGAACACCAGAAATCTCGCTGGCGAATGGTGTTCCTTTTAAACCTTTTAAGAAAATGAAATAGGTGATTGCTGTGAGTGAAACTCCACCAAAAACAGACCCGAAATATTTCATTTTCTGCTCGTAATGAAACGTAAATATCATCCGAGAAATATATTGTATCAGCGATCCAATCGTAAATGCGATGACTACGGAAAGGAGTATACCAGTGATAATCTCTATCGCCTTTTCGGAATTAATATATTGACCAAGGTCTGCAATAGTCTGGGTAGCAGAACCACTGATCTTAATCAAAGCCATTGCGACTGAAGCTCCCAAAAGTTCGAAAACAATAGAAACTGTTGTAGATGTTGGCATCCCCAAGGTATTGAAGAAGTCAAGCAGAAGAATGTCCGTAATCATGACCGCCATGAAAATGTACATAATCTCGTTGAACATAAATTCCTGCGGATTAAAAATACCTTTTCGTGCGACCTCCATCATTCCGCTAGAAAAAACGGCTCCAATAAAAATCCCCAAACTCGCGACAATCATTATAGTTCTAATAGTAACTTGCTTAGAACCTATTGCAGAATTCAAGAAGTTAACCGCGTCGTTACTCACTCCAACAACCAAATCTCCCGCAGCAAGTAGTGCAAGTGCAATGATCATTAATAAATAAATATTTTCCATGTAAAATATGTTGTTAGTAACTTGCCAAAGTTAATTTAAATAAAAAACCCTAAAGTTACCCAAATGTTAACAATTATGTAGGCTGAAAGGGGTATTATTGATATTAAAATTATTTTTTACGCTTATGCTTGAGCACCTCGGCATCTATGTAGAATATGATTTCTTCTGCAATATTTTTTATAAGGTCACCGACACGTTCTAATTTTTTAACTACTGAAAATAATATTAAAGCTTCAGCAATGATGTTACTGTCTTTTTTTATTTCTTGCTCTATAATATCAAAGGATTTAACGTTAATGCCATCTACAATTTTATCTTTTTTAAAGACCTTTCTAGCGATTTTTACATTCTTGTTTTCATAGGCATCTACAACATGTTGAAACATAGAAGATATGGTTTCATACATTTTTTTGAGTTCCACGGCCTTAATCAAGTGGCGAGGAATTTTTTTATCAATATCTACGACATATCGAGAAATCCCATATGCATGGTCGGCAATACGTTCTAAATCAAAATTTATCTTCCGCATAGCCATTATAAATCTAAGGTCTATTGCAACAGGATTGTAAAGTGCAATAAATTTTTCGCAGTCCTTTTCTATTTTTAAGTCGAGAGCGTTCACGCGATTTTCTGTGTTAATGACTTCTTCCGCGAGGTCAGTGTCATGAGTTAAAAAAGCAACTTTCGCTTTTTCTATTTGAGATATACACAGGTTGAGCATATCTAAACCCGCAAGATTTAATACTTCCCTTTGGTACGAAGCGTTATCCATAATATTGATTTTTATCCGAAACGACCTGTAATGTAATTTTCGGTTTGTTGTTTTTCTGGATTGGTAAATATTTTTTTCGTTTTATCAAATTCAATCAATTCTCCCAAATAGAAGAATGCCGTGTAATCACTAATCCTACTAGCTTGTTGCATGTTATGGGTTACAATAATGATTGTATACTTTTCTTTTAACTCAAAAATTAATCGTTCAATTTTTGCGGTAGAAATAGGGTCCAATGCGGACGTTGGTTCATCCATTAATATGATTGATGGCTCCACAGCTAAAGTTCTAGCGATGCACAAACGTTGTTGCTGGCCACCAGATAAAGATAAGGCAGATTTTTTTAAATCGTCCTTTACTTCACTCCACAAATCAGCTTGTTTCAAAGCTTTTTCCACCCGTTCTGAAATAAAACTCTTGTCTTTGATTCCTTGAATTTTGAGACCATAGGCGACATTTTCGAAAATCGACTTGGGAAATGGATTTGGTTTTTGAAAAACCATTCCAATTTCTTTTCTCAACTCTTCGATATTTATTTTATTCTTATAAATATTATCGCCGTTGATTTTGATTTTTCCTTCTAACCTAAAGCCATCTATATAATCGTTCATTCGATTGAAGAGTCGTAAAAACGTTGATTTACCGCATCCTGACGGACCAATAAAAGCCGTGACGGTATTGGGTTTAATATCCATACTAATGCCTTTGATGGCATTAAAACCGCTATACCAGACCATTACATCCTTAACTTCTATCTTGGGCACTTTTTTTAAAGCGGGAGATATAATTTTATCTAAAGTCATTGTATCATTTATAGTTGTGTGACCATTATTTTAATTGCTTTTGCCATTTATTTCTAAAATAAACTGCGATACCGTTCATCACAAATGTTATTAATAATAATATAATAATTGCTGCCGCTGCATTTTCTATAAATCCATGCTGAGGCCGAGAAATCCAATTAAAAATCTGTATTGGTAATACCGAAAACTCATCCATAGGAGTGGATGGCGCAAAAGGCACATAGGCAAGCGCTCCTATTACAATGAGTGGGGCAGTCTCGCCAACAGCTCTAGATAGTGCCAATATCACTCCCGTTAAAATTCCTCCGCTCGAAGCAGGTAATATTTGGTACCAAATTGTTTGCCATTTTGAAGCACCCAGAGCATATGACGCATCCTTAATTGAGGTAGGCACGGCTTTTATAGCTTCTCGTGTAGCCACAATGATTATTGGCAGAATAAGTAATGATAAGGTTAAACTTCCCGCAAGAACACTTGCGCCTAAGCTCATTATTCTTACAAATACCTCTAATCCCAATAATCCATATATTATGGAAGGTACCCCCGCCAAGTTAGAAATATTAATTTCCAGCAAACCTGATAATTTCCCTTTTTTACTGTACTCCTCAAGATAGATGCCTGCAGCAACGCCTATAGGCAGAGCAATTATCGTTGTTAATAGCAGAATCCATATACTTCCCATTAATGCAGTATAGATTCCGGATTTTTCAGCTTTCCTAGAAGGTAAATCCGTTATAAAACCCCAATCGATTCTTTGAATTCCATCCATGAGAATATCCCCTATAAAAAAGAATAAAATTACCAAGCCGAAAAGCGTACACCCAATTCCCCAAATTTTGAAGATTTGATCTTTAAGCCGGTTTATTTGAATATTATTCATATTTCTCTTGGAATTTCTTTCTTATTTTATAGCTGATGGTATTTAATATGAATGTAAATGCAAACAATGTAATACCAGCTGCAAATATTGTTCGGTACTCTAAGGAACCATGCTGAACATCACCAAGACTCACTTGGACTATATATGCGGTTATAGTTTCAACAGGAACCGTAGGGTCAAATGTTAGACGAGGTTGTTGTCCTGCTGCAATTGCAACGATCATTGTTTCCCCGATAGCTCTGGATATCGCTAAAATGATGGAAACAATAATGCCCGATGAAGCCGCCGGAACGATAACTTTGAATGCGGTTTGTAGTTTTGTAGCGCCCATACCAAATGAGGCTTCTCTTAATGAGCTAGGAACCGCATGTAGGGCATCTTCACTGATTGAAGACACAAAAGGTATAATCATAATTCCCATGACGATTCCAGCAGAAAGCGAATTAAAGCCCGACAATCCTGGAATAATATCCTGAAGAATTGGTGTAACAATTATTAAGGCAAAGAATCCATACACAACTGTGGGCACAGCTGCCAAAAGTTCTAAAAGAGGTTTAATTGTTTTTCTAAAACTTTTTGGTGCATACTCACTTAAATATATACTTATTGAGAGGCCAATAGGTAATGCAACCGTAATAGCAATAAGTGAAGTTAAAAGTGTGCCACTTAATAATGGTAAAATGCCGAAGTGTTTTTCTGTAAATAAAGGTGTCCACTGAGAATCCGTAAAAAAATCAACTATAGATACTTCACTAAAAAAATTTACAGCTTCAATGGAAAGGACTAAAATAATTCCGATAGTTACTGCAATAGTAACTAGAGCACTAGAAAAAAGTGATTTTTCGATTATCCGTTCTTTAATCCTTCTCATCAGCAGTAAATATTTATCAATAAAAAGAAGATCAGATGTATATTTAACATCTGATCTTCCTCTAAAAACTTTTGCTTATTTGTTCTTTTCAACAAAAGTTTTAAAGTTCTCTTTCTGCTTTTCATAGATATCTGATGGTAATGCAATGTACCCTACATCTTCAGATAACTCAGCCCCATTGTTTAAGTAGAAATTTACAAAATCTACAACTTCAGGTGATTTAACAGAGGTACTGTTCACATAGATAAATAAAGGTCGTGATAAGGGCGTGTAGGTGCCATTGCTGACAGTTTCCAATGATGGTTTAACTACATCAGTTCCATTGTTAACACCAATCAAAGTTAATTTATCGGAATTTTCAGTATAATAAGCTAATCCAAAAAAACCTAAACCGTATTTATCTCCTGCAATGCCTTGAACTAAAACATGGTCGTCCTCACTCGCCGTAAAATCGCCCCTACTTGAACCACTCTTGCCAACAATTGCTTCAGTAAAATAGTCGTAAGTACCAGAAGCAACTCCGGGGCCGAACAAATGGATTTCTTCATTTGGCCATTCTGGACGAATTTGATTCCATTTCATGATTTTTCCTTGTGCAGCTGGTTCCCAGATTTTCTTTAGTTCTTCAACTGTAAAACTATCTACCCAAGTGTTTTCGGGGTTTACAAGAACTGCAAGTCCATCGTATGCAACTTCTAGTTCAATATAACTAATGTTGTTGGCCTTGCACGCTTCAATTTCTATGTCTTTAATGGGTCTAGAAGCGTTAGAAATATGTGTTTCGCCTCTAGAGAATTTATTAAATCCACCACCTGTTCCAGAAACCCCGATAGTGACCTTAACTTCTGGTTGCTCTGTTCTATATTCTTCAGCTACAGCTTCAGTAATAGGAAAGACTGTACTAGATCCATCTACTTGGATAGTACCTGACAATGCCTCGGATTCAGAAGTTTCTGTTGATTTTTTATTGTCTCCGCAACTCATTGCTAAAACGGCAACAAGCATGATTAAAAGTTGTTTTTTCATATAATTTAAGAGTAAATAATTATTTATTTTTAGAAATGAATGTCAAATTGTAATCTGTACATCAGTTCATTGTTCCCATTGGCTGTATCAAGATAAGAAAGATCTGATTGGACCTTTAAATTATGCCCTACTAAAAATTTGGATAATCCTAATGTGTATTGATCTTCAGTACCTCGCCCAGTAATATTTTTATCCAAAGCTATATCTGTATATCTCCCCGTGATTTCCCAATCATTTTTAAATAAATAACTCGCCTGGAAATTATAAGCTTTCCCAACTTGAACGATGGCTCCAGTAAGACTGCCGTCTTCATTTTTTGCGAATGGGTCATCTGCATCTCGATGTGCATATTCTGCCATAATACTGAAACCTTGATATTTAAACATAGCATCTAGAAATATGGTCGTAATATCCGTCTCGTAAAAGCCATTATCTGTTACCATATAACTTCCTTGGTTGCTTCTATTTTTTACCGCATTGTTATTAAAGTCATATGTTGCCCCTATTGCTAATTTTGGGGTTGGTTCCCTGTCTAGGTCCGAACCTTCATAGTCACCTCCACCTTTAAAATCGCCAAAGGGAAGCGCTTCTAACCTGGCCGTATACTGATGACCACCTAGATTGCCGGTAGTAATATTTCTTCCTTCACCTTGAGATAAGGCAAAAACTTCCTTTATTACAAACCTATCTGAAACATCAATTAGGTGATGTAGTTGTAATCCTACGTCCCGATCAATATTGTATATACTGTTTAATAAGGATCGATCTACAAGAGTTAGATTACCAGATGATATCACCCTTTCCCTATTACCAGGCAATTTGGTCTGTCCGAACCAAATTTCGAAATTCTCATAGAAGTTATACTTCACAACGGCATCCATAATATAATTTGGGGAATCACTTGTAAACTCTGATACACCAGCAATGTCTCTATTAGAGAGCCCAAGTTCTAGTTTGTATTCCAATTTTGGTGAAAACGCGTATCCACCAAATTTTAAACGCGCGCGCCTTATTAAAAAATTGGTCTGAGCCTCCGTTAATTGGCCGTCTTCTTCTTGCCATTCCGAGGTGCCAAGGAACTGCATACGTGCTGCGAAATTCATTGTCCAGCTACTGTCTTTCGCTTTTAAATTTAAAATTCCTTTACCAAATGTGGGAGTTTCAATGGTTTGTGAAGTGGCATTATAGCAGACTAGAAGGCCCGCAAATGCTACAAATATTCTGGATTTCATTATTAATTATCAGTTTTTGTCGCTGCAAAAGTCTGAAACTAATGTTAACAGAATGTTTCCTAAGTGAATTATTTTCAATAAAAAACTGCCTTGGCCAAAGGCAGTCCTTAGAAATCATAGTAATATAGTTGACAAAAACTGATGGATTACATGAATATCTAAATGTTATGTTTTAAAACATATGGCAAATATCAACGTATGATTTAATTAGAATGTATCCCTAACATTAAATAATCATTAAGCTTGGGAATCTTCTTATAATTTATTTAAAACATTGATAAACAATAAAATAAATTTTCAATGTTAAATTAATGTTACCAAATCATTGTTTTAATGTTATGGATGATGTACATTTAATACATATTTAAAAATCCATATCATGAAGAACTTATTTTTAACACTATCCTTTCTGTTGATCGGTGTTGGTTGTTTTGCTCAAAAAGACCGTGAGGTTACTTTGAACAATGAAACAAATCTTATTGATGTAACTTATTTTCACGACAATGGAGTTGTTAGCCAGACAGGCAGCTATACTCTAGATGGAAAGTTGCAGGGAGATTGGTTGACCTTTAACACAGACGGCGAAAAGATAGTATCAGCAACTTATGATCATGGTAAAAAAGTTGGCAAATGGTTTTATTGGATAAATGAAACTTTAAAAGAGGTAGATTACAGCAACAATTCAATTGTTAGTGTACGTGAGTGGAAAGATGATACTTCCCTTGCAGTTAACAATTAAATTTCTAAACACACAAAAATAAAAAGCATCCCGTCATTGGCGGGATGCTTTTTATTTTTAAGGATATTCCAAACAAAAAATGCCTCCTACCAAGAGTAGGAAGCATTCAATTTCAATAGGGCTAATTATAATTATTTAATTTCTTGTCCAACCTGATCCCCAAGTTGCATAATTTGTACCGGTTCCGTTACCATCACCAGAGATAAGTACAGAATCTGCAAAGGTTTCACCTGTATCGTTTTTAACTTTTACGGTAACATTTTCAAAAGTAACATCGGTTATTTTTAAATCTCCGTTTAAGACTCCTGTCCCGGTTGGGTTAGCGCTGTCTGCACCAGCATCACCATCAAGATCAAAACCTTCTTCGAATCCATTGATCAGTATATTATTGAAAATTCCTTGGGTTCCTGCTCTAAGTCTTACCGCTTCTGTACCTTCGGTATTACCAACACCGATAATAGTAACGTTGGTCAATGTTGGTTTAGACCAGAAGATTGGGCTAGAATTATTTCCGATATCGGTATTATAACCATCTGCTTCAATACCTTTATCGTGTTCTGCACCATGCTTAACGTAAGCATTAGTAATCATTCCAGAGTAACCTTCGGTCCAATCGATAGAATCATCTTGTGCATTGATTACAGATACATAATCCACATTGACCGTTCCTCCGAAGAATTCGATTCCGTCATCTTTACCTTCAAATGCTTGGATATATTCTACCGTTGTTCCATTACCTACTCCGTAGAATGAAAAACCATTGTTTTCTGATTGTCCATCTGCAGCACCACCAGAATATTCAACTCTAACATATCTTAAGATACCGGAGTCGTCTGCTGCATTGGTTCCACCGTAAGGTAAACTAGCAATTTCCGAAGTAGAAGTTGCAGTTCCTGTTACAGAATTTATTGGAGCGCTTCCTAGAACTATAAGTCCTCCCCAGTCGCCAGCTTGTGGACTAGATGCAGAAGAAGTCATAACGATGGGTGCGTCTGCAGTACCGTTTGCAATGATGTTAGCTCCTTGTGAAATAGCAACATATACATCTGCTCCTGTTGCAGCAGCTTTTATGGTTACACCTTTGCCGATTACTAAAGTTGTACCAGAAGACATAATAACTGGGCCATCAATTGTATAGGTTTTATTTTCTAAAAGGTTTAAATCTGAAGAATAAGTTGCGGCTGCTATAGCAATCGAAGTGTCATCAGGTTCTCCTGTCCCGCCATCTGTGCTGTTATTGGTCGTATTATTTGTTGTGCTGTTATCTGTGATTATGATGTCAGCGGTATCGTCTGATGAGCAAGAATTCAGCATTACTGCGAAAATTGCCAATCCTAGTAAAAAGTTATTTTTCATTTTTTCAAGTTTAGTTTTAAATTCTATGGTTTCTAGCGTTTGTGTTAAAAGTTATATTTAAGCTGAAGGCCAATATCCAATCCGCGTTTGTAATCTGTAACATCCTTTCCGTTAGGTGAAGTTACCAAGACATCGCCTACAGAGGTTCCTTCTCTAATGTATTGTATGGTTGGGTTAAGTAAATTTTTAGCTGCGAAGTTGATTTCAAACTTTTCTGAAATCTTGTTCTTTAAAATGAAATCAATCGTTGGGATTCCTTTTTCGATAACGTTCCCAAGTTGACCAGAACCTAGCGCATCGATTCTATCATCGAAGTAAGAAAACACTAAGTTTGCAGTAGGCTTGTATTCGCCAAAACTTGGAGAATAGCTTAAATCTGCGTTAATGATAAAAGGTGAAGCACCTTGCAATTCTTCTTTATCCTTGTTGAAGCTCACAGAATAAGTACCGTTGATATTATCATAAAGGTCTTGCTCGGTCTTCATATAGGTGGCATTGAAGCCAACGGAAAGCACGCTATTCGCTTCCTCGTCCATTAAGAGATTTTTTCTAATCTCAGCTTCAATCCCATAGACTTGCGCTAAGTCGCCAGTCCTAAAGAAACGTTGTGTTCCGGTAGCATCAAATGCCACTACCAAGTTAACAGGGTCTTTAATGCTCTTATAAAATCCGGCAACCGAAAAGATTTCGCTGCTGCTCATAAACCATTCGTATTTAAGGTCTAGGTTCAGGATTTTAGAATAAGAAACATCCTTAACATTGTTATAATTGAGGTCTGCGCTTCTTCCTAATAAATCTGGGTTACCACCAATTCTCTGTGACACACCTTCGTAAACGAATGGCGCCACTTCTTTAAATTCTGGTAAAGAGATGGTTTGGCTGGCAGAAAATCTTAGATTAGAATCTTCACTTAGCGCATATTTTATACTCAAACTAGGTAATGCCACCGTTTCGTTTACGGCGATATCATTCTGCCCTTGGCTACCCAAGTTAATCACATCGTAAGCAATTTCTTGTTCTATAGATTCTAAACGCACTCCAGGGATAAACAACCATTTGTCTGAAGCATTTATCTCTGCATTTACATAGCCGGCGTAAATATTTAGCTTGCCGGTATAGATGTTTTCTGAGAGGCCTGGACGGTTGGTGTTGCTCTGGCCAGGGATGTTGTTAATCACGGTAATTTCATAAAAACCATCGTCAGTACTATTCAGGTTAAGATTCTCTAAGGTGAAAAACGCATCAAGATTATTAGGATCGCTTATTTGAGTATTTGGAGCAATGATATCGTATCCATAGCGAATGTTGTTAAAACCCCGTTCTTTGCTACGACCGTTATATCCAATATTGAATTTCACTTTTTCCGATGGGAGGTAGGCAAAATTTAGTTTCCCGTTTATTTCTTCATCTTCAATATCTTGAAAATACCTTTGATTGTCATAATCTACGTTACTATAGAAGAATGGATTGGTATTTTGGTCATTATCAAAGAGCGTATCGTATCTCTCTAAACTGATTCTTTTTCTATCTGGCTGTTGGGCCGAAACATAATTGTAACCAACGCCCCAATCTATTTCGATATTTTCATAATTATGGCTACCCAATAATTGGTTAACGAAAATCATGTTTTGGTCGAACTGAGCATTCATCTGATAGAACCCTTTTTCTGTATCTGCGATGGCATCACGGTTTCTACCTCCGCCATCAATCCCGAAATAACCAACCACATCAGAAGAACTGTTGATGAAGAGAGAATTATATTTTAATGAACTGTTATTATCAATTTTATAGTTCGCGGTAAGCATACCTGTAATCTTGGTGCCATACTCAAATTCTTCAGCATCTTCAAAGGCCTTCTTTTCTACATTAGTATAGTCAATGTTAGAACCTCTTCTATATTCATAGGCATTACCAAAGGAACCAGTACCGTAAATACTTAGTCTGCTCCCGTTTTTAAAGTCGAAACTTTTTCCGAAGGCGCCACCAAATTCAATATTGATTGGGGTATCCGCGCTTACAGGATCAAATCCGTGTGAAAGTATGACGGCAAACGGGTTGTGAGAATATCTTTGGTAATCACCAAAGTAACCAGTTCCTTCATTTCTGACGAAATTTTCTCCGATAGCATTAGTATTGACTGACGAACCTGCAAAAAGTTCAAAGAATCCGTCACCCTTATAATCTTTGGAAGTGATGTCTACATTACCCGCAGAGAAGTCACCGTAATTTCTAGATGAATAAGCCTTACTGATTGAAACGTTCTCGATTATGTCTGATGAAAATAGGTTTAAGTCGATATTCTTTTTTTCAATATCATTGGATGGAAGTGACAGACCGTTTAAGGTTGTGTTTTGGTATCTGTCGCCAAGACCTCTGACGTAAACATTGCTAGAGCCTTCTTGTTTAGAGACACCCGAAATTTTTGCCACGGCGCCAGCAGCGTCACTAATCCCTTTTCTAGAAAGTTCGGCAGCACCAATACTCTGTTTAATTTCTACCGCTTTTTTCTGATCCATTAAAAGCGCAACTTCGCTCTCTTTTCTGGTAGTTGTAGTAATAAGAACTTCATCTAAAGATGCGGCGCTGGCGCCCATTGTAACGTTTACTTCTGTAACTTTATCAGCTTCAACTTCTACGGTGACATTTTGGGTTTCGTATCCTACAAAACTGAAGGATACGGTATAGGTCCCAATAACTAATTTTTCAAAAGTATATAGTCCATCGATGTCAGAAGTAGTGCCAGTCGTTGTACCTTCAATCAGAACATTGGCAAAGGCAAGAGGTTCATTGTCGTATTCTTGATCAATAATTTTTCCGGATATGGTACCGGTCTGCTGACCATAAAAGAAAGTGGTAATCGAAAGAAAAAATATATATAAACAGGTCTTCATTATATCATGTTGATTAACGGTGCAAAGAAACCACCAACAAGTAAAGACAACGTTAATCACAGGTTAACACTTTATCACTATAAGGTTACGCTAATGTTATGAGGTTTTTTGTAGGAAAACATAGATTATCTGCACATTTTCCCGATTAAATGCAAATTTTCTTTTGAAATGTCGATTTATTGTCTATCTTGCCTGACGAAAATCAACATAATGAACTGGGAAGATTTACTTTCATTAAAACGCTTTGGAGACACCAACAAACGGCTTCGTAAGGAGCAGGATGAAACGCGTCTTGGCTTTGAGGTAGATTATGACAGGATTATCTTCTCTTCGGAGTTTAGAAGTTTACAAGACAAGACCCAGGTTATTCCCCTTTCCCAAACGGATTTTGTACACACTCGCCTTACCCATAGTTTAGAAGTTAGTGTTGTAGGAAGATCGCTAGGAAGACAAGTTGGGCAAAGGATTCTTGAAAAATATCCACATTTAGAAAATATTCACGGTTATAAGTCAAATGACTTTGGCGCCATTGTAGCCGCCGCTTCTTTAGCCCATGATATCGGAAACCCACCCTTTGGCCATTCCGGAGAAAAGGCAATTGGTGATTATTTTAAATCAGTTAATGGAAAGATTTTCAAAGACGAACTAACCGAAAAGGAATTTGAGGATTTGTGTTCTTTTGAGGGAAACGCAAATGGCTTTAAAATCTTGACCGAAAATAGACCAGGTGTAGAAGGCGGATTGCGTTTAAGCTACGCCACTTTGGGAACATTTATGAAATATCCTAAAGAATCACTTCCTGTTAAACCTACCTCACACGTTGCAGATAAGAAATATGGTTTTTTTCAATCTGAAAAAAATGCCTTTATCGATGTAGCCCAAGAACTTGGGTTGGTGAATGATGATGAGGACGATACTCAAAAATTTTATAGACACCCACTTACGTTTCTAGTTGAAGCCGCCGACGATATCTGTTATACCATCATCGATTTTGAAGATGGAATCAATCTAGGGCTAATTGATGAAGAGTTTGCGCTAGAATACTTGATCAATCTCGTAAGAAACTCCATAAACACAAAAAAATACAATGAGCTTTCAACCACTAAGGATAGGGTCAGCTATTTAAGGGCACTTTCCATAAACACGCTCATAAATGAAGCTGTAGAAATTTTTATGCAGAATGAAAGTCGGATTTTGGACGGTTCATTTTCTACATCATTACTTCAGAACAGCAAATACAGCGCTCAAATAAATGATATCATTAAAGTGAGTGTTGAGAATATATACCAGTCAGAAGAAGTAGTATATAAAGAGATTGCAGGCTATGAAGTTTTGCAAGGTCTATTAGACATCTACCTTACTGCATTTCAAAATTATACTAATAATAAAACCACTAATTACGACAAGCTAATATTAAACCTATATAACAAAAAAATAAACTTAACCGAAAATGCGCTATACCGAAATGTCTTGAACATATGCACCTACATCTCAAGGCTGTCGGATAGTAATGCATTATTCACCTATAAAAAACTAAAAGGAAATACCATATAATCCCCCAAATCTATATGAAACATTTATCTACCCTCTTTGGCGCACTAGCGATCGTCGCACTAACCGCCCTTGCCTTTTTTCTTCCATCAGAAGAATCAAAACCCTTGACCCAGACTGAAATTTTAAGGGATTCTCATCTTACTTCTTTAGCAAATAGTCCTTTTAAGAACACTCAAAATTTATCTAAAGCGGAGCGTTATAATCAAGGATTACCGCCAAATAAATATAACGAACAACTGTTCGAATTTACTATGGATCCGCAAACTGGTCGACCTATGCCAGAAAGATTGGAAAAAATAAAAAATCAATTGGATGCAGCTCGTGATGTGAGTAGAGGTGCAGGTGATGCCGAATCTCCATGGATTGACAGAGGCCCAAATGATGAAGGCGGAAGAACTAGAGGAATTATGTTTGACCCTAATGATGCTGATAAAAATAGGGTATTTGCTGGCGGTGTTGCTGGCGGACTTTGGGTGAATGACGACATTACCAATGCCAATTCAACTTGGAAATTAGTTGCCGGCATCGATGGTTCTTTATCAGTCAGCGTTATTACGTATGATCCAAACAACTCTAATATCATGTACATCGGTACCGGAGAATCCTACACTAGTGGCGATGCCGTTGGTAGCGGAATCTGGAAATCGACTAATGGTGGAAGCAGCTGGACCAAGATTGTTGGAGGTTATTCAGGTATTTCCGGGATTCATGTTGAAGGTGTTTTTTATATCAATGATTTAGTTACAAGGGATGTTGGTAATACTACTGAAATCTATGCGGCCGTTTCTACTGCCCTATTTAAATATGCAGATTCTCCAAGACAAACTATGGGCTGGAACGCGATGGGTGTTATTAAGTCTACTGATAACGGCGCAAGCTGGACTCGCTTAGATATTAAAGGTAGCAACGGAAGATTTATAAATCCAAATGATATAGAAATCGATACCGACAATAATGTCTGGATTACTACCACAAGGGATTTAGATGGTACCTTGGGTGGGAGCATCTATAAATCTACCGACGGAACTAATTTCACCTTGATCAACACCATCCCAAATGCAAGAAGGACAGAATTAGAAATTTCTTCTACGGATCCTAACAAAATGTGGATTGCTGCAGATATTAGTAACAAAGTTGATCTTTTTAAAAGTACAGACGGATTTAAAACATTTACCGTAATGGATGAACCTGCTGACCCAGATGCAGGTGTCCCAGACGCTGATTATACTAGGAGTCAAGCTTTTTACAATCTAGTAATTGAAGCAGATTCTAAAGATAATTTATACGTTGGCGGGATTAACCTTTTCAAAACTGCCGATAACGGAACTAATTGGACCCAATTGAGCAAGTGGACCAATGCTTCAACTTTGTCTAATGTCACTGTCTCTGTTGTACATGCCGATCACCACGCGGTGGTTTTTAGACCGGGTAAGGAAGAACAAATTGTTTTCGGTAATGATGGAGGAATCTATTATACAAATAACATTGCAGAAGCATCAACTAGTACAAGCGCAATTCAAGAAAGAAATAAAGGATACAGCACCATTCAATTTTATTATGGCACACTAGATACAAGTTCCGATGGTTTCGAATCCTTTGCAGGTGGAGCGCAAGACAATGGTACCCAAATTAAGCTTGAAGCCAATCAAGGTTCTAACTCATTCAGTGACTGGTTTGGAGGAGATGGCGGATATACCGAAATAAACGGTGAGCACGGATACATGATTCAATCTTATTACTACAATGATCACCGATTTGTAAATTACCCAGAAATAACCCAAACTTATAAACTAGCAACAACAAGAACAAATGGAACCTACAATGGAAACTTTATTAATATCGCTGAGCTCGATAAAAATCTTGATATTTTTTACTCTAATGCTTCGAACGGTAGTACCTATCAAATTGAAAAAATCTCCAATTTTGTTGCGGGCTCCACAGGAATCAAAACAGAATTCATTACCAACCCGCTTTTAAATTCCGCTCCTTCGGCGATGAAGATTTCGCCTTATGGACTTACAACCAGTAATCTATACATTGGCACCAAAACCGGTAAGCTTCTAAAAGTAATAGGAGGGACCACCAATGCTTGGACGGATATCACTGGTCCAGCTTTTGTCGGGAGTATTTCTGATATAGAATTTGGTAAAGGTGAATCCGAAATTTTCTTGACCATGCATAATTACGGTGTCAAGAATATCTGGCATTCTGCAGATGCAGGTGCAACTTGGAGAAGTATTGAAGGAAATCTTCCAGACCTTCCGGTAAAATGTATCCTTCAAAATCCTTTATCTCCTGAAGAAGTTATTATAGGAACTGATCTTGGAATTTGGAAGACCACCGATTTTACGGTAGCCAATCCAACCTGGATACAATCTTATAATGGCATGAGAGATGTTACGGTGGTTGATTTAGACTTAAGGCCTTCAGATAATTTAATCCTGGCGACGACTCATGGTCGAGGATTTTTTACCAGCCATTTCTCTTCTAGTTCGTTAGGAATTGCTGATTTAAAAAAAGATAAGAATAATATAAAATTGTTCCCGACAATCAGCAACGGATCCGTATTTCTTCAGTCTAACAAGATTACCGGCGAGGCTAAAATTGAAGTCTACAATTTAACCGGAAAAAAACTTTATACTGTAGATAAGCAGTTGAGCTACAGGAAGATCCAACTAAAAACGAATTTAAGTTCTGGAATGTACCTTGTTAACATATCTGTTGATAATTATATGGAAACAAAACGTATGATCGTTCATTAAGTATAACCTTTGAAATAGAATATTTCTGGGAGTTAATGTTTTGATAATCAAATTATTACTTAAACTCCCTTTATAATACCTTTTAATTTTGAAAAAGAATATCATAGGAGCCTTCGTAATCTTTGCGGTCACTATAGCTATTCTAGTGTTGTTGAATAATTTTTCTTCTGGAGTTGAAGAAAAACCTAAGCAGCACGTAGCTACAAAGAAAAAATCAGAAAAGCCACGTCACGATTTGGCGACTAATCTTTCAAAACTAGGAGTTCGTTAATTGTAGTTTTTAGCGAATCTTGGTCCATCCTAACGTAGTGTTGAAGTTCTTCTACGCTGCCATGTTCGATAAATTCATCTTTTATTCCCAAGATTTTAATGTCTTGCTTATAGCCTTCAGCATTAGCAAATTCTAAAATGGCTGAACCAAAACCACCGATAATCGCGCCATCTTCTACGGTCATAATCGTTTTGTAAGTTTTGAAAATTTCGTGAAGAAGTTCTTTATCTAATGGTTTAGCGAAACGCATATCATAATGCCCGATTTTTTCTCGATGGTCGGTATCTGCAAGGATAGCCGTAATGGTTTCCCCGATAAAACCATAAGATAAAATTGCAATTTCAGTTCCTTTTACCAAACAAATTCCTTTGCCAATCTCTATTTTTTGAAATGGTCGTTTCCAATCCAAAGTCTTTCCACGACCGCGCGGATACCTTATTGCAATCGGGTTATTAAGACCTAATTGTGCGGTATACATCAAATTTCTTAGTTCCATTTCATTTCTCGGCGCCGCAATGATAAAATTGGGAATGCAACGTAGATAGGAAATATCGAAAACTCCGTGGTGGGTTGCTCCGTCTTGTCCCACTAGGCCAGCACGGTCTATACAAAATATTACGGGTAAATTTTGTAACGCTACATCATGGATAACTTGATCATAAGCGCGCTGGAGAAACGTTGAGTAGATTGTGCAAAAAACCACAAAACCTTGGGTTGCGAGCCCTGCCGCGAACGTTACCGCGTGTTGCTCGGCAATCCCTACGTCAAAAGCACGTTCAGGAAATTTCTTCATCATATAAAGAAGCGAACTCCCAGTTGGCATGGCCGGAGTAATACCGATTATCTTATCATTGGTTTCGGCTAATTCTGCCAGCGTAAGTCCAAATACGTCTTGAAATTTAGGAGGTTTTCTAGCGCTATCGGCAATCGCAAGTTCTCCAGTCTTCGAGTCGAATTTACCGGGAGCGTGGTATTTCACCTGATTCTCTTCTGCTTGCCTTAATCCTTTGCCCTTAGTTGTAACAATATGAAGCAATTTGGGACCTTCAACCGATTTTAATCGTTCTAGTTCCGGTATCAAAATATTTAAATCATGCCCGTCAATTGGACCCGAATAATCGAAATCCAAAGCTTCAAAAATATTATCCTGTTTATTTTTTTCTTTCTTAACGTTGGTCAAATATTCTTTGAGAGCACCTACACTTGGGTCGATTCCGATGGAATTATCATTGAGTATTACCAACAGATTTGTATCGGAGACACCGGCGTGGTTAAGACCTTCAAACGCCATTCCGCTGGCAATTGAAGCATCTCCGATCACTGCGATATGTTGTCGATTGTGTTCACCATTAAGTTTTGAAGCAATGGCCATTCCTAAAGCAGCAGATATTGAAGTTGAAGAATGCCCCGTTCCGAAAGTATCGAACTCGCTTTCAGAAATTTTCGGAAATCCACTAATACCTTTAAATTGTCGATTGGTGTCGAATATATTTTTTCTTCCGGTTAGGATTTTGTGCCCGTAGGCTTGATGCCCAACATCCCAAACAATTTTATCGTTTGGCGTATTAAATACGTAATGGAGAGCAATGGTTAATTCTACTACTCCTAAACTCGCGCCTAGATGCCCTTCCTTAGTCGCAACAATATCAATAATAAATTGACGCAAGTCTTGGGCAAGTTGCGGCAATTCACCTCGCATAAGTTTCCTTAGGTCTTCGGGAAGCGCTATTTTATCCAATATTGAGTAGTTGTTTTCCATCTTTTGCAAAAATAGGACTATTAATCGAAGAAAATTTTTAAATGCTTTGCTAGAAATTTTACATTCAGAATTCAGATGTAAGTCTAAATGATTGTCGAATGCGGATTGCGTTGTTCCCTGCCTAAAAAGATGAATAATCTAATAACGAATAACGAATAACGAATAACGAATAACGAATTAAGAAGTTAGAATTTTCTTTCTAGTTATCGAGTTCCACTTCGTATTCAATTCGTTTTCAATTTCGATTTCGATTTCAATTTCGACTTCGACTTCGACTTCAATTTCGATTTCATTGTATGAGTTTCGTATTTTTACCAAGATGGAAAACATTTTTACCGACGAATATTTTATGAAAAAGGCTTTGGAGGAAGCTGAAGCTGCCTACGAAAAAGGGGAAATCCCGGTAGGCGCGATAATCGTTGTGCAGGATAGAATTATTGCTAGAGCTCATAACCTAACCGAGATGCTTAACGATGTTACTGCCCATGCCGAGATGCAGGCCATAACATCTGCCTCTAATTTTTTAGGCGGAAAGTATCTACTTAACTGTAAAATATACGTCACCTTGGAGCCTTGCCAAATGTGTGCCGGCGCTCTTTATTGGTCGCAGATTTCTAACCTTATTTATGGGGCAAGGGACGAAGAAAGAGGTTTTATAAAGCATGGTATCCAACTTCATCCTAAAACGAAAGTAACTGGTGGTGTTTTAGCTGAAAATGCTTCGGAATTGCTTACTAGGTTTTTTATTGAAAAGAGAAATCTTAACTAAAAAAAAGTCCCGACATTTATAGTCGGGACCTTGAAACCTTAATAAAAGATATAAACAATTAGATTACCTGCACGTTGGCGGCAACCTTGCCTTTTCTTCCTTCTTCTTCGTTGTACTGTACACTATCGCCCTCCCTTAATTCAACATTGTTGAGGTTAGAGATGTGAACGAAAATGTCCTTTCCTGTTTCGTCGTTTGTAATGAATCCAAATCCTTTTGAATCATTGAAAAATTTAACTGTTCCAGTCATTATAAATAAAAATAAAAATTAAAGTACAAATGTAATATAAAAAATTTATGCGTAGAAGACCTAATTTATAAATGGTCAGAAAATCAACGCTTTTGGTTGTTATCCCTCATTTTTTCAATGTTCTCTTTAGTAAGCATATAGTCTTTGATGTTCTTTCCTTTCCAACGATAATAGATAAATAAAGGAAACACGATAATGAATAACCCAACCACTCCAAAACCGATCATTTTCTGGGAATACTCAGAAGTCCAGATAAATCCTGTAAAAATGCTTCCGATGGAAAGTATGGTAAAAAGAATAATGAGATTTTTCAAATTGAATATTTTAAGTATAATTAATTAATTCGCGTCGGTAAGCGGTCAGCAATTTAGATTTTGAAATAAAACCGTGATACTTTTCATCTTTTAAAACAGGTAAATTCCAAGCCGCTGTATCTTGGAATTTCTTCATCACAGTTTTCATACTATCCAAATCATAGTCTATATAATCTGGTGGACTGTGCATAAACGTTTCAACCGAGGTAGATTCATACAGACTTTGGTCGAACATAATATTTCGGATATCGTCCAAAAGAATAATTCCTACCAAATGATTTTCATCATCTACCACCGGAAAGAGATTGCGACTCGATTGCGAAACCCCTTTGTGAAGCATATCCCCGAACGACATGTCTGGGTGTAAGGTGGTAAAATTATGTTCTATTACGGTATCCAAGGACATCAAAGTTAAAACGTTCTGGTCTTTATCGTGGGTAAGCAAGGCGCCTTTTTCTGCCAATTCCTTGGTGTAAATGGTATGTTCCAAAATTCCTTTGGTAATTAAAAAAGAAATCGACACGGTAATCATCAGGGGTACAAAGAGCTCATATCCTCCGGTTATTTCGGCAATTAAGAATATAGCGGTCAATGGCGCGTGCAATACTCCGGCCATAAGTCCGGCCATGCCTACTAACGTAAAATTAGATTCTGAAGCAGTTAGATTGAGACCTACATTGTTTATAATCTTGGCAACTACATTCCCTAATGCACCACCCATTACAAGAGTAGGGATTATAATTCCGCCTGAACCACCCGCTGCAAATGTCGTGGTCATCGCGATTGCCTTAAAGATTACAATCCCCATAAGCAGGCCAATGACCACCCAAATGTTGTCGGTATATTGATCAAAGGGAGTTTTCCCTATTGCCTTTAAATGGTCGCCGGCAAAGAGATCATTTAGAAACCCAAAACCTTCACCGTATAAGGGTGGTATAAAATAAAGCATGGTGCCGATTCCTAGACCGCCAACAATCAGCCGATGCCTGCTCGATTTAAATCTTTCAAAAAACTTGAGAACCGCAAAATACATTTTGGAGAAATAAATCGATGCTACTCCGGTTGCAACTCCTAACACCATATAAAAGAAGGTATCGCGTAATTTAAAAGGCGCAGTTATAGTAATATCGAACAAAACTTCATCGCCCAGAAAAAAGTAAGAGGTGAGTACCGAACAAACTGAAGCAACTAAAAGTGGTAGCAAGGAAATAAAAGTAAGGTCCAGACTAAAGACCTCGATGGCAAAAATGATAGCGGCAATTGGAGATTTAAATATGGTGGCTATTGCTCCAGCCGCAGCGCAACCGATTAAAAGCGTTCTTGACCTTCTATCTAAATGCAATATTTGTCCAATGGTAGAGGTTAGTGCCGATGCCGAGGCAATGGCGGGCCCCAGCAATCCTACAGAACCTCCAAAACCTACAGTTAAAGGCGCGGTAATCAATGGCAGCCAAATCTTGCTTGGCTCTACCATTCCGTTTTTTTTAGAAATTGAAAATAAAATACTTGGTATGGCGTGTTCTACAGGTTTTTTGGAAACATGTTTGGTAAAAAGATAAACCAACCAAAGGCCAACGATAGGAACTATAAAATAGGAGCTGGTCTTAGCCATTAAGACACTATTCTCTAGTACCCATTCTATGGCGAAGGTTATGTTTTTGATAATTACTGAAACCAGTCCGGACATAAGTCCGATCAAGACACTAAGGATTAAGACAAGGTTCTTTTGGGAGATATATTTATACCGCCACCTTATGAACTTCTTGATCAATAATTCGTAGGTCATAAATATGACTTGCTAAAAAGCAGATTTATAAAAACGATAAACAGTTTTGTCAATTTGAGCGCCCGCCGGATGGACGGGCAGGCGTTCGAAAGCTGTATGGAAATTTAGGTAATTAAAAACTTCGACTGCGCTCAGTTGGACATATTGTTTCGGATTTATGATTCTGTTCCGCTTTATAAATCTAGCTTGAGATGTAATTCCTTTAGTTGGTTTTTATCGATTGGTGCAGGAGCGTCAATCATAACATCCCTTCCAGAGTTGTTTTTTGGAAACGCTATAAAATCCCGAATTGTTTCTTGTCCACCTAAAATTGAAACCAATCTATCTAGACCAAATGCAATACCACCGTGTGGTGGCGCTCCATATTGAAAGGCATCCATTAAAAATCCGAATTGCGCTCTGGCTTCCACTTTAGAAAATCCAAGATAGTCG
The DNA here is from genome assembly GCA_900104375.1 of Flavobacteriaceae bacterium MAR_2010_188. Taxonomy (NCBI): domain Bacteria; kingdom Pseudomonadati; phylum Bacteroidota; class Flavobacteriia; order Flavobacteriales; family Flavobacteriaceae; species Flavobacteriaceae bacterium MAR_2010_188. The sequence goes on along the minus strand of LT629302.1, from coordinate 2,708,961 downwards.
AACATTTTAGATTGAACATTTTTATCGTGAATCCTAATTGATCCTCCACCGATTTCATTTCCATTAAGCACCAAATCATAAGCATTGGCTTTCACTTTAGCTGGTTCGGTATCTAACAATTCCATCTGTCCCGGTTTTGGTGAAGTGAAAGGATGGTGCATGGCGTGAAAACGTTTGGTGTCTTCATCCCATTCCAATAACGGGAAATCGATTACCCATAAAGGTGCAAACTCATCTTTTTTACGCAATCCCAAACGGGTGGCCATCTCCATACGCAAAGCGCTTAGTTGCCCACGTACTTTATTTTTATCACCAGAAAGAACGCAAATTAAACCACCTGCTTTTGCACCAGTAACTTCTGCCCATTTGGCTAAATCTTCTTGGTCATAAAATTTATCGACCGAAGATTTATAGCTTCCATCTTCATTGCAACGGACGTAAACCATCCCAAGCGCCCCAATTTGTGGGCGTCGCATCCAATCGATTAAATTATCTATTTCTTTTCTGGTATAACTATTAGCTCCGGGAACCGCAATGCCCACAACTAATTCTGCATTATTAAAAACACCGAAATCCTTGTTTTGGGCTACTTCATTCAATTCTCCGAATTCCATCCCAAAACGGATATCTGGCTTGTCGTTTCCAAATCTCCTCATAGCCTCGTCGTAGGTCATTCTCGGAAATTCTGCCACATCTACATCGTTAATTTCTTTTAGCAAATGACGGGTAAGACCTTCAAAAGTATTGAGAATATCTTCTTGCTCAATAAACGCCATTTCGCAATCTATCTGGGTAAATTCTGGTTGTCTGTCCGCTCGTAGATCTTCGTCTCTAAAACATTTTACAAGTTGAAAATATTTGTCCATACCGCCAACCATCAGCAATTGTTTAAAGGTTTGGGGCGACTGTGGTAAAGCGTAAAATTGACCTTCGTTCATTCTTGAAGGCACCACAAAATCCCTTGCACCTTCCGGCGTTGACTTAATTAAATAAGGAGTTTCTACTTCTATAAAACCTTCATTAGAAAGATAACTTCTTACCGCTTGGGCGACTTTGTGCCTAAAGATTAAATTATTTCTTACCGGATTTCTTCGAATGTCTAGATATCTAAACTTCATCCTTAACTCTTCACCACCGTCAGTTTCGTCCTCAATTGTAAAAGGTGGAGTTAATGATTCATTTAAAATTTGAAGATTATCAACCAAAATTTCAATCTCACCAGTAGGGATATTTGGATTCTTAGAACTTCTTTCGATAACCTCACCTTCTACCATCACTACAAATTCTCGACCTAGTTTTTGAGCTTTTTTCATAAGCTCAGTAGAAGTTCTTTCTTCATCAAAAATAAGTTGGGTTATGCCATAACGATCACGAAGATCCACCCACACCATAAAACCCTTATCGCGGACGGTCTGTACCCATCCAGATAATTTTACTTTCTCTCCTATATTCTTGCTGGTTATCTCGCCACAAGTATGATTTCTAAACATCTATCTGCCTTAATTGATTGCTGGCAAATTTAATAAGTTAAAATGGTTTAATGAATATTTTGGAAGTTTTAGAAAGGACTAAATTGTAATTCGCCATTCACATAAGAATGTTCTGAATTTTTGAGTCTGTGATTTTTTAAATTGAAAAGCGCATAAGATCGATACAGGAAAGTTTTTATAACAAAAAAGCCGCAAATTTCTTTGCGGCTTTTTCTTAGTCTTTTATGGTCTTCATATTATGGGAGAAGGCATAATCCTCACGGACCACGATTTCTTCCGAAACTTCCGGTTTAGCACCAAATTTTCTTCTAAGATAAATTTTCATCTTAAGTGAAAGGAAAAATAAGACTGGCACAACAATCAGGGTTAAGAACGTTGCGATGAACAAACCGTAAATAACCGTCCACGCTAAAGGTCCCCAGAAAATAACGTTATCTCCACCAAAATAAATATTAGCATCAAAATCGCTGAATAAGGTGAAGAAGTTAATGTTAAGTCCAATTGCTAGCGGAATCAAACCTAATATTGTGGTAATCGCCGTTAACAAAACAGGTCTTAGACGCGCTTTACCAGCTTGAACAATCGAGGTAAATAGTTGCTCTGAAGTTAGATGATCATCATCGTCCAGACCAAGTTCATATTTCTTTCTGTCTATCAATAACTGCGCGTAATCTAACAGAACCACTCCATTATTCACGACGATACCAGCTAGAGCTATAATCCCCATCATCGTCATCATAATTACGAAAGGAGAACCTGTTATTACCAAGCCGCCAAATACACCGATTAAACTCAAGAATACCGCCATCATGATTATAGCAGGTTTGGAAAATGAATTAAATTGGAAGATAAGTATCAAGAATATTAAGAAGATTCCACTGAAAAATGCGCCCATTAAAAACGCCATCTGCTTGTTCTGCTCTTCAATCTGTCCGGTATAATCCACTTTAATGTTTTCTGGCATTTCCGAGAAATCCTGCATAGCATCTTGGATCTGAGCAACTGCTGCTCCTGCATCCGTAAAACCTGGTGCCAAGGCAGAATAAACCGTTACCACACGTTTAGTGTCCCGATGTTTTATAGCGCTAAATCCAGAGTTGTTATTTTGATATGCAATTGTGGAAATAGGTACCTCACGCAACTGCCCCGTATTATCCCTAAATGTGACGCTTTGGTTGAATATGGCGCTATTGTTATACCTATTTTCTTCGTTGAAGCGCACGTAGATATCATAATCTTCACCTGCATTTTTATAAATACCAGCTTTGGATCCAAAAATTGAATTTCTTAATTGCTGACCAACTTGAGATGCACTTACTCCAAGTTCACCCGCTTTTTCACGGTCAACAACAACTTGCATTGCAGGTTTGTCCTTGTTAACATCGATTTTTAGCTCGTCGATACCAGGAATGCTACGCGAATTAATATAATCCTGCATTCTTTCAGCAGTTGCAATCAATTCGTTATAATCGTCGCCTTCCAGCTCAATGTTAATAGGAGCGCCAGTTGGTGGCCCATTCGCATCTTTTTCAACAGAAATCAATACTCCGGGATAAATCCCTACAAGAGCTTCTTGTACTTTTTGCCTCATAATTTCACTATCCTTACCGTTGCGATATTTGTATTCTCGCATCGAGGCAGTGATTTTACCTTTATGTGGCATTTCTGCCGCAGAACCACCATCGGTCTGAGGATTACCGGCGCCTTCACCAACTTGAGATACCGCACTTTCTACCATAAAGTTACGTCCATTGCCTTCTAGGTATTCCGGCGAATTTAAAACCTCATACACTCGATTTTCAATCTTATGGGTGATTTCGTTGGTTTTCTTAATGTCCGTTCCCTCGGGATATTCGATGTAAACAATAATCTGATTTGGCTTGTTGTCCGGGAAGAATTCCACTTTGGTCCGTTGAGTTCCAAGTGATATTCCAAAGGCAACGAAGGCAAGAATCAATAATACTACGGTGCTTACAACGATTATGTAAGGACGTTTTTTAACTAGGGCACGCTTGAGGTTTCTTTCGTACCAATTCTCCAATTTTACCAGCGTACTAGATTGAAAGTTATTTGCCCATTTTCTCAGGTAAAGTCGATAAACCCATAACATAATCGCTGTAAAAATCATTAATGTTCCTAGCCCTCGGTAAGCACCACCGATTATCAAAATTACCAAGCCAATGCCAGCAAGTATCGAAGTGATATAAATTATCCTTCTCAATGGCATATCCTTGTCTTCTGTCGTCATCATTTGTGAAACGAGTACCGAATTAAAGAATATGGCAACGAACAGAGAAGAACCTAGAACAACCGATAATGTTATCGGGAAATACATCATAAACTGTCCCATAAGACCCGGCCATAATCCTAATGGGATAAATGCTGCGACCGTTGTTGCAGTTGATATAATAATAGGAAAAGCGATTTCGCCGATACCTTTTTTGGCGGCTTCGACCCGGTTCAGACCTTCGTCTTCCATTAAACGGTAGACATTTTCTACCACCACAATTCCGTTATCTACCAACATCCCCAGACCCATAATTAGACCAAATAGAATCATGGTATTCATGGTGTAACCCATTAGATTCAATATCATTAGCGACATGAACATAGACATTGGGATTGCGAAACCAACAAACAAGGCGTTCTTAAAACCTAAAAAGAACATTAATACCAACACCACCAAGATTACTCCAAAAATGATGTTATTCACCAAATCATCTACTTGACCAATGGTCTGTGAGGACTGGTCATTTGCGATGGTCACGGTTAAATCTGGAGGAAATTGATTAACTCTTGCATCATCCACAATAAGTCGGATTTGTTCGGCAGCTTCAACCATGTTTTTACCAGAACGTTTCTTAACGTCTAGCATCACCACCGCTTCTCCGAATTCTCGGGCATAAGTAGTTTTATCTTCATCTTGAAAGGTTACCGTAGCAACGTCTTTTAGATAAATTGAATTGCCGTTTTCTGACTTTACCACAAAGTTTTCTAATTGTGATGGATTGTCAATCTCACCCAATATTCTAATAGTTCTTCGTTGGCCGCTGGCGATAAAATTACCGGCAGACATAGTAACGTTACCGCCTCTAATAGCACCGATGATGTCGCTAAAACTAACTTTAGAAGCCATCATCTTATATATATCTACAGCAACTTCTACTTCCTTATCCTGTGCGCCTCGTATATCAACTTTCTTTATTTGTGGTAAATCTTCTATTTCATCTTGGAGGTATTCGCCGTATTCCTTAAGCTTATCAACCGGATAATCTCCAGAAATATTGATATTTAGAATCGGCATTTCTTCAGATAAACTAAGCTCAAACACGTTCGGCTCTACTTTAGCTTCGTTAAAGGTCGGCCAATCTTCTCCAGAAGTTTCGGCATCGATTTCGTCCTTTATCTTTTGTTTTGCTTGCTCTACGGGGATTCCTTCATCAAACTCTACGACAATCATCGAATAATCTTCTTGTGAAGTCGATGTGATTTCCACAACGTTGCTCACCGTTTTTAACTTATCCTCTAAGGGATCGGTAATCAACTTTTCGATGTCCTCGGCAGTGTTTCCAGGAAAGATGGAACTTACATAAATCTTAGTTTCGTGTACTTCTGGGAAACTTTCACGAGGCATTTCAAAATAGGCAGAAACACCTAAGAAGAGAACCATGGCCATTATCATATAGATAGTGGTCTTGTTATTAATTGCCCAGGTAGATAATTTAAATTCCTTATCTACATTCTTTTCAAGTTCACTCATTGGACACTTCTTTAGAATTTATAATTTTCACGCTCTGACCATTTTGAACACTACGTGCGCCCTCTTCAATGATTTCAGAATTGGTATCTAAACCAGAGGTAACTTCGATTAAATCGTCTTGTGGTTTGCCAGTTTCAATAATGACGCGTTCTGCAACTGCCTCATCATCAGAATTTTTATCCTTCACGATATAGACATACTGCTGGCCTTCGGCATTTTCAGAAATAAGACTTTGAGGAATAAGTACCGCTTCTGCATTGGTATAATCGTTAATCTTAAGTCTGGCGGTAAGATTTGGTTTAATGTCACCATCGTTATTAGGAACGGCAACTTCAATCTTAAAAGTTCGGTTAGCTGGATTTATAAAATTTCCTGCTTGTCTTACCTTGGCATCAATCGTTTTACCAAGAACTGGGAATTCTACCTGTACCGTTTTATTTTCAGTAATCGTAGAAATATATCTCTCTGGCACGTCGGTTTCAATGTACATGTCCTTAAGGTTTACCAGTCTCATCAAAGCCGATTGTCCTGGAGCGACCACGGTTCCCTGCTCGGTAATAATATCATCGATAACCCCCGCAAAGGATGCTCTAACGCTAGATTTTCCTAATTGGGTCTTTAATTGATTTACGGCTTGTACTTGAGATTCGTAACTAGATTTAGCTTGAAGATATTGAATCTCGCTACCAATTTTTTGGTCCCAAAGTCGCTTCTGTCTTTCAAAAGTTGTTTTTGCAAGATCTGCCTGAATTTGAAGCTGTGCTACTTGTTGGCTTAAACCGCCATCGTCAATCGTTGCTAGAAGCTGTCCTTTACTAACCTTATCTCCTTCTTTGACATAAACCTTGGTAAGAATCCCTGGCATTTCTGGATAGATTACAATATTCTGTTTGGTATTTACACTTCCCTGTAACTCTATATAGTGGTCAAAGCTTTGTTTTTTAATTTGAAAAGTAGTTACAAGTGGCAGATTTTTAATCGTGTCTAATTCTGAAATCTTCTCATTTAACTGATTAAGTTGAAGAAGAATTTCTTTCTGTTGCTGATCAATTTCTGACCGTTTTTCCTTCAGCTCAGCCAAGGAGCCAGATTTTACAACATCATCAAAGCTTTTTTCTTCCTTATTCCCACATGAAGCGAGCAGGGTTAATATGATTATTGCCGAGTATATATTTTTCATTTTCATGGTATTAATTCAAGTTGGGTTGATTGATAATTGTTTCTAATCCTGCTTTGGCGGTAATAACGTTTAGCATTGCCTGTAAAAATTCTTGTTGAGCAGTATATAATTGTGTCTGGGCTTGTCTTAGCTCGAAGCTGGTAGAAATCCCTTCAAAAAATTTTGTCTGGTTCTTAGCTTCGATACGTTCGGCAAGTCTTAGGTTTTCTTCCTTATTTCTGTATTCTTCAATGGCGAATTGGTAATCGCTTTTAGCCGAATTTATCTGTAAACGCAAACGCTGTTCGGTTTCCAAAAGGTCGGTTTCGGCCTTATCTACATTGATTGCTGCACGTTTGGTAGCAGCGCTTCTACCGAACGAACTAAAAATTGGAATATCCAGACTCACGCCAATCACGGCAGATCCGAACCATTGTTGGTCTTTGTTCAAAAAAGTAAACTCATCACTAAAGGCGGAATAACCTGCGTTTAAAAAAGAACCGATAGTTGGTAATGCTTTGCTCTTCTCTAGTTTCAACATTAAGTCTTTAATGCGCTTGTCATTTTCGGCAATTCGGTAATCGATGGTGTTTTCAACCTTAAAATCTGTTTCTATTAAAGAAATACTTATGTTCTCTTCGGTTAAGGTTTGTAGATTATCGGTTAAGCTAACTTCAGCATTTATAGGAAGTGCTAGAACGATATTTAGCATTTGGTAAGATAAAGTGCGTAAGCGTTTTACGTTATTCAAATTACTTTCTACACCACTTATGGTAATCTTCAGTTGTTCTACACTTTCTTCTTCACCTAGGCCGTTTTCAAAAATCTTGGTGACTTCAAAGAGGTTTTTATCCAAGACCTCCATGTTCCGTTCTAGTATATCTAAACTTTCTTCTGCCAACAACACATTTCCATAGGCATCGATAACTGATTTTCTCACTTCTAAATCAGTTTTCTTTTTGGCGTTTTCAGAAATCTGAAGGAATACCTTCGCCGACTGAAGCGCAACGATATAAGAACCATCAAAAATAAGTTGGCTTAAGGTAGCAGATGCCGAAACGTTTTGCTTAGTTCCAAAAGTAAGTGGCAAAAATCCTTGTGGGGCTGCTGGCAAATCCTTAATCTGTCTGTCGGTAAGATCGTAATAATCTCCAAGTTGACGAATACTTCCCAAGGGATCAAAAGCTGCCGCGGGCAATAATGAAACCTGTTGTTTAAGGAAGTTCTGGTAATCTACATCTGCCTTAATTTGAGGTAATCCGGTTGCTGTTGTTTCCCATTTTTGCTGTTCTGCAGCATCAATATCCAACGCCGCATTTTTTGAAGTTCGGTTATTTTCAAGTGCATAATCTATAGCTTCTTGCAATGACAGAGACGATGGGGTTTCCTGTGCCGACAGCAACACTGTAAATAGAAAAACGCAACTATTAATTATTTGTCTCATTATGTTTTTTGGTGGTTTTAGTAAAAGTTTCTAAGGTTTCTAAACCTTTGTCAGAACAAATTCCTCTTAAATGATACTCTAGATAATGATCTAGCAACATGTCCATAGAAAATCGCTTTAAAGGGAATAGTTCAATATCCTTTATAGCAACCATTCCGCTAAAATATATCCGAGAGATAAATTCTATATCGATGGATTCCCTGTATAGCCCGGTATCTACTCCCTTTTTTAAATTGTGAACCACACAATCTTGCATAATTTCAAATTGGCGGTTTTTTAGATTGGAATATATCTTGGGATAGTACTTCTTTAGCTGGTATTGAGGAGAGGACTTTTCGTTCTTTAGATGTTCGTTAATAAACTTTTTGATATCAAAAATTTCGGCGATTGGGTTTTTATCTAATTCCCTTATACAATCGATACCTTTAGAAATGTTATTAAATAGGTTCATGGTCGTTGCCTCCACTAATTTCGTTTTTGTATCAAAATATTGATAAATGGTTTTTTTAGAGATGCCCAAATGGTTGGCAATATCGTCCATGGTCACGCTTTTAAAACCGTAATCAAGGAACAGTTCAATAGATCCGTGTAATATTTTTTCTCTCATAGTGGGCGCAAATCTACGATAGGAAACTTTAAAAACCTAAATAGTTTCCATCGTTTAATCATTTCTTAACATTGAGCATCCAGATTCATTAGCTAATAGTTCAACCTTTTTTAGGTTGAACTTTAAATAATCTCTGGCCTAGCAATCCTTTTTCGTATTTATCATATTTTTGTGCAATGCAGAAAATCCCGTTTTATCAAGAGGCTTTTGGTGAATACCTTAATACCTACCACCTAAAAAAAGAGCCAAAATCGCTTTATGAACCCATTGCTTATATATTGGGCATTGGCGGCAAGCGTTTGAGACCCGTTTTGACTCTTTTAACGGCTGATATATTTGAGGGCGATTATAAAAATGCACTCGATGCTGCACTGAGCGTAGAGGTTTTTCATAATTTTTCTTTAGTGCACGATGACATTATGGACGATGCGCCATTAAGAAGAGGAAAGGAATCAGTTCACGAAAAATGGGACCTTAATACCGGAATCTTATCCGGTGATGCCATGTTGATTATGGCGTATCAGCTATTTGAAAACTATCCAGCTGAAGTTTTTAAATCCTTGGCTCAACTTTTCAGCAAAACCGCTTTAGAAGTTTGTGAAGGCCAGCAGTACGATGTAGATTTTGAAAACCGTGATGAGGTTTCAATATCTGAATATTTTTTAATGATTGAATATAAGACCGCGGTTTTGGTCGGTGCTGCAATGAAGATGGGAGCAATTGTAGCGAAAGCGAGCAAAGAAGATCAAAATAGTATTTACGAATTCGGGAAAAATCTTGGTATTGCATTTCAGATTCAAGACGATTATTTAGACACCTTCGGTGACCCAGAAACCTTTGGAAAGCAAATTGGTGGGGACATAATTGAGAACAAAAAGACCTTGCTTTATCTTAAAACAATGGAAGCGGCAAACCAGAACGATAGGGAATTGTTGGCACAACTCTATTCCATATCTCCTGAAAATCCACATGATAAGGTAGAAACCATCACTGGCTTATTCAAAAAGTACCAAGCGGATTTAAAGGCAAAGACCGAAATTGAAAGCTTTACGAAAAAAGCCTTCACGGTTTTAGATCAATTATCAATTTCTGAAAGCAAAAAGGATGTTTTGAGGAATTTTGGACGTGCATTGATGAGCAGAAAGGTCTAAAAGTAAACTCTTACAAAAGGTGCCCAGGAGTCGGCGTAAATACTTTTTTCTTTTTTATAAAGTACATCATATCTAATGCCTACCGTAATACTTCCTGTATTATAGCCAGCTCCCAAAAAGAGTGCAGGGTACCAATATTTCTGGTCTTCAATTCCGGTACGGGTTTCCCAGTTGCGGTTTACTTTCAATTCTTCAAACTCGGCAGAGAGCTGTACTTCGCGTAACGGATTAAAAAGACCTAGAACACTTCCACCGAAAATGGTCGATTTATAATAATTTTTGCTAGAGTTGTAAGTTCCATTTAAACCAACGCCCAACGCGACATAACGATTAAATTGATAAATAGCGCTAGGAGCTAGGGTTCCGCTAAAAAATCCGTTACCGAAACTGAGCCCAATACCGCCACCAAAACGTACATCATTCCAAAATGTATCGGTGGTGCCCATGTCATTCTGCGCATGCCCAGAAATGATGGTAAGACAAAAGGCAAATATGAAAAATATGTAGGAGAGGTTATATCTAGTCTTTTTAAAACGGGAAATTTTCATATCAAATTATTTAAATAATCTTAATCTGTAGATTGATTTATTCAACTTTTACCTAATCTAAGAACGAGAAATGACGATGAATAATATGCTATAGTTTGCTATAGTCGAATGGTCTTAAGTAGGTTTTGAAACTCTTATAAATATACTAAAAGCTTATCTAATTTTTCTAATTGTTGTATTTTTGATTAAAATTAGACAACGAGCATACTTTCAAAATATCCATGGATAGATATTCTTTTTTAAACGCTGCACATACCTCATATTTCGCTGAACTTTACGACCAATATCTCACGAATCCAGATTCGGTAGAGCCGAGTTGGAGAGCATTTTTTCAAGGTTACGATTTTGGGACCGAGAATTTTGGTCTAGATGGAGAAATTGTTGAAGGGGTTTCGACCCAGATTCCTGAGCATGTCCAGAAAGAATTTCAGGTTGTTAAACTTATCGATGGTTACCGAACGCGTGGTCATCTTTTTACTAAGACCAATCCGGTTAGAGAGCGTAGACAATATACTCCAAGCCTCGACATTGAGAATTTTGGTCTGGTTGAATCTGATTTAGATACAGTCTTTTCTGCAGGTGAGATTCTTGGGATTGGTCAACAATCCTTAAGGGATATCATCAGTCATCTTAATAGCATTTATTGTGATTCCATTGGTATTGAATACATGTACATCCGTCAGCCAGATGAGATAAAATGGATTCAAAATAAGTTGAATGTTAATGACAATCAACCAAAATTTAATGCTGAAGAGAAAAAACATATTCTCGAGAAATTAAATGAAGCCGTTTCATTTGAACACTTTCTACATACTAAGTATGTAGGACAAAAACGGTTTTCATTGGAAGGTGGAGAATCTTTGATTCCCGCATTAGATGCGCTGATAGAGAAGGCTGCGGAGTATGGCGTAAAAGAGTTCGTAATGGGTATGGCCCACCGTGGCCGTTTAAGTACGCTTACCAATATTTTCGGAAAGAAAGCCAAAGATATTTTTAGCGAGTTCGACGGTAAAGATTATGAGCAAGAAGTTTTTGATGGTGACGTAAAATACCACCTAGGTTGGACGAGCGATCGAACTACCAAAAATGGAAATAAAATCAATTTAAATATAGCGCCGAATCCTTCTCACTTAGAAACTGTTGGAGCAGTGGTAGAAGGTATTGCGAGAGCTAAACAAGATAAAAAATATAAGGACAGTCCATCTAAAGTGCTGCCGATAATCGTGCACGGAGATGCTGCAATCGCAGGTCAAGGTATCGTATACGAAATTATACAAATGGCCAAATTAGATGGCTATAAAACAAATGGGACCATCCACATTGTGGTTAATAACCAAGTCGGTTTTACTACGAATTATTTAGATGCGAGGTCAAGTACTTATTGTACCGATGTTGGTAAAGTAACCTTGTCACCGGTACTTCACGTTAATGCAGACGATGCAGAAGCGGTGGTGCACGCCATGTTATTTGCTCTAGATTTTAGAATGGAATTTAAGCGCGATGTTTTAATTGATCTTTTAGGTTATAGAAAATACGGACATAACGAAGGTGACGAACCACGCTTTACCCAACCAACCTTATATAAAGCCATTGCAAAACATAAGAATCCACGTGAATTATATACCCAAAAACTTATTGATGAAGGAATTATAGATGATTCGTTTATCACCAAGTTGGAAGAAACGTATAAGGCAAAACTCGAGGATGAATTAGAGGACTCCAGAAAAGAGGATGTGACTACCATTACCCCATTTATGCGGGATGAATGGAAGGATTTTGAAAGAGTCACTTGCGAAGGAATGATGGAGGAGGTAGATACAACCTTTCCAAGAGAAAAGTTAGAAAAGATAACCGATATCATTTCTACCCTTCCTGAGAACAAGAATTTTATGAGGAAAATTGAAAAACTCGTAAATTCTAGGAAGGAAATGTTCGATAATGACAAGCTAGATTGGGCCATGGCAGAACATTTGGCGTACGGAAGTTTACTTATGGAAGGCTATGACGTTAGAATGTCTGGTCAGGATATAGAAAGAGGAACCTTTTCTCATCGACATGCTGTAGTTAAGGTTGAAGATAGTGAAGAAGAAATTGTGTTGCTTAATGACCTTCAAGAAAAACAAGGCCATTTTGATATCTATAATTCGTTGTTGTCGGAATATGGCGTAGTAGGGTTTGACTACGGTTATGCCATGGCAAGTCCGAATACTTTAACCATTTGGGAAGCGCAGTTTGGAGATTTTAGCAATGGCGCTCAGATAATGATAGATCAATATATTTCTGCGGCAGAGGACAAATGGAAATTGCAAAATGGTTTGGTGATGTTATTGCCTCACGGCTACGAAGGCCAAGGAGCAGAACATTCTTCTGCACGTATGGAAAGATATCTTCAAATGTGTGCGGTAGACAATATGTATGTTGCAGATTGTACCACGCCTGCAAATATGTACCATTTGTTGAGGAGGCAAATGCTTTCAAATTTTAGAAAACCGTTAATTGTTTTTACACCAAAAAGTTTACTTAGACATCCTTTGGTTGTCTCAACAGTTGACGAATTTGCAAATGGTTCATTTCAGAAAATAATCGACGATGATTCTGTCAAAGTTAAAGAGGTGAAAAGCGTGGTGTTTATGACGGGTAAATTTTACTACGACCTTCTTGAAGAAAGAGAAAATCTAGGAAGAAAGGATGTGGCGCTGGTTCGTATTGAACAATTATTCCCATTACCGGCTGATGAAATGAGAGCGATTATGAAGAAATATACTAATGCAGACGATGTTGTTTGGGCTCAAGAAGAACCACAAAACATGGGAGCATGGAGTTTCTTAATGATGCATATGGAAGAAGCGAGAAGTTTTAGGATTGCATCGAGAAGAATGTATGGTGCTCCTGCGGCAGGTAGCGCAACAAGGTCAAAAATGCGTCATCAACAGATAATTAAATATGTTTTTGACCCAGCTGAAGATAATAAGAGAAGAAAAAATACTAAAGATAAAACAGTTAGCAAATGATTTTAGAAATGAAAGTTCCATCACCTGGGGAATCTATTACCGAGGTAGAGATAGCTACTTGGCTTGTAGAAGATGGTGATTATGTAGAGAAGGACCAAGCGATTGCTGAGGTAGATAGCGACAAAGCAACCTTGGAATTACCTGCTGAGGCAAGTGGTATTATCACTTTAAAGGCTGAAGAAGGAGATGCGGTTGCAGTAGGTCAGGTCGTTTGTTTGATTGATACCGATGCAAAAGCACCTGCAACGACTACCTATGATGGTGGTGACGAAGGCAGCAATGAAAAGGATGTTGAAGAAGAATTAGATAAGGAGCAAGAAAAGGCTGCTGATAAACCAGAGCACAAGAAAGCGCCTAACCCAGCAGAAACGAAAAAGTCATCTGGTGTTGCTAGCCCAGCAGCTAAAAAGATCTTGGCTGAAAAAGATATGGATCCAATGGGTGTTGTTGGCACCGGACGTGATGGAAGAATCACTAAGGAAGATGCCGTTAGCGCTCAGCCTTCTATGGGAACTCCAACCGGAGGAAAACGAGGCGAAACTCGTTCCAAACTTTCTATGTTAAGAAGAAAGGTGGCAGAACGATTGGTTTCAGCAAAAAATGAAACCGCCATGTTAACCACATTTAATGAGGTTGATATGTCTCCTATCTTTGAGCTTAGAAATGAATTTAAAGAGGATTTTAAAGATAAGCACGGTGTTGGATTAGGATTTATGTCCTTTTTCACCTTAGCGGTGGTTAGAGCTTTAAAGCTTTATCCGAATGTGAATTCTATGATTGATGGAAAGGAAATGATTACTTATGATTTTTGTGATATAAGTATTGCGGTCTCTGGACCTAAAGGTCTTATGGTGCCCGTTATCCGTAATGCAGAACATCTATCATTTAGAGGGGTAGAAGCTGAGGTTAAACGTTTGGCAATTAGAGCAAGGGACGGACAAATTACTGTAGATGAAATGACTGGTGGAACCTTTACAATTTCTAATGGTGGTGTTTTTGGAAGTATGTTATCTACTCCGATTATCAATCCTCCACAAAGTGGTATCCTTGGAATGCACAATATTGTGGAAAGACCAGTTGCAATTGATGGTCACGTTGAGATAAGACCAATTATGTATGTAGCTCTCTCATACGACCATAGAATAATTGACGGTAAAGAAAGTGTAGGCTTTTTAGTAGCGGTTAAAGAAGCTTTAGAAAATCCGACTGAATTGTTGATGGACAACGATGTTAAGCGATCATTAGAACTTTAATAAATACACCATATTGAGTCGTCCTGAAATAGGTTGACAGTTTTTAATTATTAAATCAATCCAGCGATGCTATCTTCGCTGGATTTTTTGTTATGTATAAAATTAGGTGTTTTGTATTTAAGGCTCAAATGTGGTCTTTTATCATTAT